>CAWKIB010000015.1:0-58390 GCA_963849595.1 uncultured Actinomycetes bacterium | reverse complement strand
CAGCCCGCGGTCAGATCCAGCCGTGGCCTATTCGGTACCACATGTGGCTCAGCCAGTCGTGGTAGGGAATGACCTTGCCCGCCAGGATGGCGTAGAAGTACCAGAACATGATCAGTACGCACAGCACGTACGCGCCGACGATCCCGGCGCCGATCGAGCGGCGCCGGATGCTGGCCGCGGCCGGCCCGAGGATCAGCCCCAGGCACAACACCAGGGACAAGATCAGGAACGGCTCGAACTCCAGCGCGTAGTAGTAGAACTTGGTCCGGGTCACCAGCGGGAACCAGGGCCCCCAGCCCGCCAGCACGCCCAGCAGCACCGCGCCGGCCCGCCAGTCGCGGTGCAGCAGCCACCAGCCCAGGCAGAACACCAGGGCCAGCATCGACCCCCACCAGATGGCCGGGGTCCCGATGGCCAGGACCTCCTGCGACCACGACGCGCCGGTGCAGCCCTTGGCCGGGCAGAAGTGCGAGGGCCCGGCGACCGGCCCGGAGTAGGACTCGTAGAAGAAGGCGACCGGCCTGGTCATCAGCAGCCAGTCCCAGGGCTGGGACTGGTAGGGGTGCGATTTGCTCAGGCCCAGGCCGAAGCCGATCGCCTGCACGTGGTACTCGTACAGCGAGTACAGGGCGGAGATGACCGGGGTGGTCACGCCGTGCTGCTGCCCGTAGTTCCGGTAGTAGCCGGTGCTGGTCACCAGCCAGTTGGTCCAGGTCGCGGTGTAGACGACCAGCGGGATCACGATGAACGTGAGCGGCAGCCACAGGGCGTCGCGCAGCGCGCCGCGGACGAACGCGGGCAGGCCCGCGGTCCGGCGGGCGCCGATGTCCCACGCGATGCCGAGGCAGCCGAACCCGACGATGTACCAGGCCGCGATCCACTTGGTCCCCACCGCCAGGCCCAGCAGGATGCCGCACACCACCTGCCACTTGCGCAGGCCGAGCCGGGGCCCGGCGTCCCCGCCTTCCCGGCGGGCGACCCCCTCGGCCAGCTTGGCCCGGGACTGGTCCCGGTCGATGACCATGCAGCCGAACGCGGCGAGCACGAAGAACATCAGGAAGATGTCCAGGATGCCGGTCCTGGACAGCACGAACTCCAGGCCGTCCAGCGACATCAGCAGCCCGGCCAGGCAGCCGAGCAGGGTGGACCGGGTCATCCGCCGCGCGATGCGGCAGATCAGCAGGATGGCCAGCGACCCGAACACCGCGCTGGAGAACCGCCAGCCGAACGAGTTCAGCCCGAACAGCCACTCACCGACCGCGATCAGCAGCTTGCCCACCTCGGGCTGGACCACGTACTCGCCGCACCGCGCCGCTGCACGTGGAACAGGCCGGTGGTGTGCCCGGCCTGGATCAGCGCGTTGGCGTTGCCGACCGGCTCCCACTCGACGCCGTGCTGCAGGATGCTCCACGCATCCTTGACGTAGTAGGTCTCGTCGAAGATCAGCGCCCGCGGCACGCGCAGCCGGTTGAAGCGCAGCCACGCCCCGAACGCGGTGACGAGCAGCGGGCCGAGCCAGCCCCACGGCCGGTCGTCGGGCATCGGGGCCGCGAGCCGGGCGCGGAGCACCGCCAGCCGGCTGGCCTCGTCGGTGTCAGGCGTGGCGGTGACGTCAGCCTCGGTACCCATCATCGGGCACAGCCTACTTGTGACGGCTAGGTCCGGCCAGCAGGACGACAGTAGTAGAGAATGCCGCCATGGCGGAACGTGACAAGGAGCAAGCCGGGGTGCTCACGCTGGCCGCGGTGCCGATCGGCCGGGCCGAGGACGCCTCGCCCCGGCTGGCGGCCGAGCTGGCCCGGGCCACGACCATCGCGGCCGAGGACACCCGGCGGGTGCGCTGGCTCGCGTCCAGCCTGGAGATCACGCTGCGGGCGCGCATCGTCTCCTACTACGACGCGGTGGAGACGCGCCGCGACCCCCGAGCCTGCTGAACGACCTGCAGGCCGGCCAGGACGTGCTGCTGGTGACCGACGCGGGCACGCCCGGGATCAGCGATCCGGGCTACCGGCTGGTGGCCGCCGCGGCGGCGGCCGGGATCAGGGTCACCGCGCTGCCCGGCCCGTCCGCGGTGACGACCGCGCTGGCCGTCTCCGGGCTGCCCACCGACCGGTTCTGTTTCGAGGGGTTCCCGCCCCGGCGCGCGGGCGAGCGCCAGCGGCGCTTCGCCGAACTGGCCGCGGACCGCCGCACCCAGGTCTACTTCGAGTCCGGCCGCAGGCTGGCGGTGACGCTGACCGAGCTCGCGGCCTCGCACGGCGAGGACCGCCAGGCGGTGGTGTGCCGCGAGCTGACCAAGACCCACGAGGAGATCGTGCGCGGGTCCCTGGCCGAGCTGGCTAGCTGGGCAGGCTCAGGCGCCGTCCGTGGCGAGATTACGCTCGTCGTCGCCGGCACCGGCCGCCGCGGAATCAGAGGCGGAGTCGGCGCCGGAATCAGCGGCGGCCCCGGAACGGCCCGGGAACCGGAACGCGGCCCCGGAAACCGGTCCCGGAAGCGGAGGCGGAACCGGAACCGGTCCGGGAACCGCCGACCGTCCGCCGCACCGCGTCCGCTAGTTCCCGCAGCCCGGCCCGGCCCGCGGTCCCGGGGCTGAACGCCATGACCGCGGCCAGGCAGGCGAACGGCACGGCGGGCAGCACGTACCGGTAGTCGAACTCGGCGGTCGCGGCCGGGACGACGATCATGGCCGCCGACACCGCCCAGGGCAGCAGCGCGTCACCGCCCAGCCGCCGCCAGGCCGCCACGATGCCGCCCAGCCCGGCCAGCAGGATGAGCCCGTAGATCGTCCCCGGCAGCCAGACGTACTTCTGGTAGTCCCGGATGATCACCGCGAACGGGTTGACCACCTGGGTCTCCGGGTTGCCCCGCAGGTACGTGGCCGAGAAGGAGTTGTACCGCCCGATATTGGCGTCGTCCCAGCTCGGGATCGGCGGCGCCTGCGGCCAGGAACTGGTACTCGTCGTAGGTCGCGCGCCTGCGGGAATACCTGGCGCTGCCAGTCGAACACCCGCCAGGTGTCGTCGAAGACGGCCTTGGCGTAGGCCGCAGGCTGGGCCTCGATGGCGCGGATCGCGAAGTCCTCGGCCTACTGGTTGGGCGTCGGGGCGAACTTCGTCGGCGGGTAGCGGTCCAGCGGAGTGTGACCGGTCGACCGTCCAGATGTAGGTCCTGCGCGATCGGCCGCTGGTCCGGCGGGCTGCATGGTGCACAGCCACAGTTCGCTGGCCGGCGGATGGATCTTGGCGCAGTCGGCGAACGTCATCACCCGCGAGTACAGGAACACCCCGGTGGCGTCGCTCATCGCGAACTGCCCGTGCTGCAGGTCGAACGCCCCGGCGTAGGCGAGCACGGGGACCAGGCACGCCCCGACCGCGGCCACGATCCGCCGCCAGTTGAACCGCTTGATGATCATGTAGACGGCGAAGATCGCGAGCAGCGGCAGCCCGATCGACCGCAGCACCGCCCCCAGGCCCAGCAGCAGCCCGATGACCGCGCTGCGCCGGGTGGAGGGACCCCCCGGGTCCCACAGCAGCAGCGTGGTGGCCAGCGTGAGCACGAACAGGAACGGCACGTCGGACAGGATCAGGTGCTCGAGCTGGATCTCGAACCCGTCGTACAGCACCGGCACGGTGGCCAGCGTGGCCAGCCAGGCGGGGGCGCCGAACCGGTGCCTGGCCAGCGCGTAGATCATGACCGCCACGGCCAGGCCCATGAGGTGTTGCAGGATCGTTACAATTGCGTAGCTATGCAGCGGCTCCAGGATCTTGAGCCAGACCGAGTACCCGGACACCCGGGTCGGGTCCAGGTTGAAGTGGATCGTGTCTTCCACGTACACGAACGAGTCGTTGAACCAGGCCTGCCACCGGTACCCGAGTTCGGTGTCGGCGCGCAGCAGCACGGCCGGGATGAGCACGAGGACGAACAGCCGGTGTCCGGACCAGATGCGGGCGGCCAGCGATCTGAGGCGGGCCGGGCGCGGCGCATCCGAACGGACGGACCAGGTTCGCCGCGCCGATGGCGCACGCGACGTGGCCTCAGGCATTACCCTCAACCCGTACCCTCCTGTGCTGGGCTGACATCCCTGACATTGAACGTGCGGCCGGCTGACGTTCGTTCGTCCCTCGCCTACGGTAATACGATGCGCGACCAGGACTTGCCCAAAGCGGCCGGATCCGTTGACCTAAAAGGAGACGAAAACGTGGAGCTGACCGTGGTCATGCCCTGCCTCAACGAGGCGGAGACCGTGGCGACGTGCGTCCGCAAGGCTATTGGATTCCTGGCCTCCAGCGGTATCAGCGGCGAGGTCCTGGTCGCCGACAACGGCAGCACCGACGGCAGCCAGGCGCTGGCCACCGAGGCCGGGGCCCGGGTCGTCCCGGTCAGCGACAAGGGCTACGGCAACGCCCTGATGGGCGGCATCATGGCGGCCCGCGGCAAGTACATCATCATGGGCGACGCCGACGACAGCTACGACTTCACCAACCTGATGCCGTTCGTCGACGAGCTGCGCAAGGGCGCGGACCTGGTCATGGGCAACCGGTTCGCGGGCGGGATCGCGCCGGGCGCGATGCCGCCGCTGCACAAGTACCTGGGCAACCCGGTGCTGAGCTTCATCGGCCGGCTGTTCTTCCGCAGCAAGATCGGTGACTTCCACTGCGGGCTGCGCGGGTTCAACCGGGACGCCGTGCTGGCGCTCAACCTGCAGGCCACCGGGATGGAGTTCGCCAGCGAGCTGGTGGTCAAGGCGTCGCTGTACGGCCAGCACGTGACCGAGGTGCCCACCACGCTGGCCAAGGACGGCCGGAGCCGGCCGCCGCACCTGCACACCTGGCGGGACGGCTGGCGGCACCTGCGGTTCCTGCTGCTGTTCAGCCCGCGCTGGCTGTTCTTCCTGCCGGGCCTGGTGCTGCTCATCGCGGGCCTGGCCATCGGCGTGATCGTGGGGCCGCACCCGTTCCGGGTCGGCTCGGTGACGTTCGACGTGGACACGCTGGTCGCGGCCTCGGCCATGGTGGTGATCGGCTTCCAGTCGGTGCTGTTCTGGCTGTTCACCCAGGTGTACGCCGGGTCGGAGGGGTTCTTGCCCGAGGAGCCGAAGGTCCAGCGCCTGCTGGAGAAGCTGAGCCTGGAACGCGGGCTGCTGCTCGGCGCCGCGATCGGCCTGGCGGGCCTGGCGGGCCTGATCTTCTCGCTGCTGTACTGGAACGGCCAGAGGTTCAGCCACCTGAACTACGAGCACTCGCTGCGCCTGATGATCCCGTCCGTCACCGCGCTGATCGTCAGCTGCCAGGTCATCCTGGGCACGTTCTTCCTGTCCATCCTCGGCATCAAGCACACGCGGCACCCGGTGACCGCCTCGGCACCGTCCGTTCCGGAGCGGAAGCGGAGCGGCACCGTCCCCCCTGACCAGCACCGCGGCGGTCAATCACCGTGAGCAGCCGGCGGCTGCCCCTAGGCTTTAGCCCATGCGCACCATCCTGTCCGCTCCCGCCTGGCCGTACGCGAACGGCCCCCGTCACATCGGCCACGTTTCCGGCTTCGCGCTGCCCTGCGACATGTTCAGCCGGTACCAGCGGATGGCGGGAAACCGGGTGCTGATGGTGAGCGGCACCGACGAGCACGGCACGCCGATCCAGGTGCAGGCCGACGCGGAGGGCGTGTCGGCCCGGGCCCTGGCCGACCGGTACAACCGGATCATCGTCGACGACCTGACCAGCCTGGGCATGACCTACGACCTGTTCACCCGGACCACCACGCTGAACCACTACGCGGTGACCCAGGAGATCTTCGCCCGGCTGCTGCAGAACGGCTACATCTTCGCCAAGACCACGCTGGGCGCGATCTCGCCGTCCACCGGGCGCACGCTGCCCGACCGCTACATCGAGGGCACCTGCCCGATCTGCGGGTACCCCAGCGCGCGCGGCGACCAGTGCGACAACTGCGGCAACCAGCTCGACCCGGCCGACCTGATCAACCCCCGGTCCAAGATCAACGGGGAGACGCCGGTCTTCACCGAGACCGAGCACTACTTCCTCGACCTGCCCGCGTTCGCCGAGGTCCTGGGCACCTGGCTGCAGGCCAAGGCGGGCCACTGGCGCCCGAACGTGCTCAAGTTCTCCCTCAACCTGCTCGATGACCTGCAGCCCCGGGCCATCACCCGGGACCTGGACTGGGGCGTCCCGGTCCCGCTGGACGGCTGGCGCGACCGGCCGGACAAGCGCATCTACGTCTGGTTCGACGCGGTGATCGGGTACCTGTCCGCCTCGGTCGAGTGGGCCCGGCGCAGCGGCGACCCGGACGCCTGGCGGGCCTGGTGGAACGACCCGGACGCCGAGTCGTACTACTTCATGGGCAAGGACAACATCGTCTTCCACGCCGAGATCTGGCCGGCCATGCTGCTCGGCTACAACGGGCTCAGGGCGCGCGCGGCGGCGAGCCCGGCCCGCTCGGCACGCTGAACCTGCCGACCGAGGTGGTCTCCAGCGAGTACCTGACCATGGAGGGCCGCAAGTTCTCCTCCTCCCGGTCGGTGGTGATCTACGTCCGCGACTTCCTGGCCCGCTACGACGTGGACGCGCTGCGCTACTACGTGGCCATCGCCGGGCCGGAGAACCAGGACACCGACTTCACCTGGAGCGAGTTCGTCCGCCGGAACAACGACGAGCTGGTCGCCACCTGGGGCAACCTGGTCAACCGCGCGGTCTCGTTCGCGGCCCGCAACATCGGCTCGATCCCCGAGGCAGGCACGCTGACCGACCTCGACCGGGACGTGCTGGCCCGGTCCCGGCAGGCGTTCGGCACGGTCGGCGAGCACCTGTCCCGGTCCCGGTTCAAGTTCGCCATCACCGAGACCATGCGGACGGTGGCCGAGGCCAACAAGTACTTCTCCGAGCAGGCGCCGTGGAAGCTGCGCGAATCGGACCCGGACCGGATGCGCACCGTGCTGCACGTGGCGCTGCAGCTGGTGGACGACGCCAAGACCCTGCTCACCCCGTTCCTGCCCCGCTCCTCCCAGCAGGTGCACGAGATGCTGGGCGGCGTCGGCACCTGGTCGGACATGCCGTACGTCGAGGACGTCGACGAGGAGGGCGGGCCCTCGTACCCGGTCATCACCGGCCGGTACGACGGCGCCGCCCGCTGGGCGTCGGCCCCGCTGCGCCCCGGCACCCCGCTGGCCCCGCCCACGCCGCTGTTCACCAAGCTGGACTCCTCGGTGGTGGACGAGGAACTAGCCCGGCTCGGCGCCGTATGACGATGATTGTGCCGAACGGATCGTGGTGACCGCCCCCGCTCCGCCCCCTCCGCTCCCCAGGCCGGCGCTCGACAGCCACACGCACCTGGACATGATCGAGCTCCCGGTGCCCGACGTCCTCGCCGCCGCCCGCGCCGCCGGCATCGTCCGCGTGGTCACGGTCGGCACCGACCTGGAGTCCTCCCGCTGGTCGGCGCGCTGCGCCGACCAGCACGACGCGGTCTACGCCGCCGTCGCCATCCACCCCAACGACACCGAGGCCGCCACCGGCCCGTCCCGCCTCCCGCGAGATCCCCGCGCGCCGCACGCCGCCGTGCCGCCCCCCGCGCCGCCCGGCCGCCGAGGTGCTGGCCGAGATCGAGGCGCTGGCCCGGCGGCCCCGGGTGGTCGCGGTGGGCGAGACCGGCCTGGACTACTACCGCGACCACGCCGCCCCCGACGTGCAGCGCTGGTGGTTCCGCGAGCACATCAAGATCGCCAAGCGCACCGGCAAGGCGCTGATGATCCACGACCGGGAGGCGCACGCCGACGTGCTGCGCATCCTGGCGGAGGAGGGCCCGCCGCCGCGGGTCGTGTTCCACTGCTTTTCCGGCGACGTGGCCATGGCCAAGCAGTGCGCGGAAGCTGGCTACGTGATGTCGTTCGCGGGAACGTCACGTTCACCAACGCCCAGCCGCTGCGCGACGCCGCCGCGGCCGCCCCGCCCGATCTCCTGCTGGCCGAGACCGACGCGCCGTTCCTGACCCCGGTGCCGAACCGCGGCCGGCCCAACGCGCCCGCCCAGGTCGCGTACACCCTGCGCTGCCTGGCCGAGGTCCAGGGCCTGGGCCTGGCCGAGTTCTGCGACACGGTCACCGCCACCGCGGAACGCACCTTCGGTCCCTGGTAACCCATGCCCCCCACCGCCACCAGCCGCCCAACCGGCACGATGGGCCATTGAGCCGGTTATTACCGGCACGGTGGGCCATCGTGCCGGTTGAAAGCGCGTCGATCGTGGCCGCGGATGGTAACGGTGGTGCGCCTGCTTACTCCCGGGGACGTCCGGGAGATCGCCGGGCGGCTGGGGGTGCGGCCGTCCAAGCGGCTGGGCCAGAACTTCGTGATCGAGCAGGGCACGGTGCGCCGGATCGCCGCGCTCGCGGCGCCGGGCCCGGGCGACGTCGTCCTCGAGGTCGGGCCGGGGCTCGGCTCGCTCACCCTGGCCCTGCTCGAGGCCGGGGCCGGCCAGGTCGTGGCGGTCGAGATCGACCGGGTGCTGGCCGGCGAACTGCCGCGGACGCTGGCCGAGCGGGCCCCGGCGCTGGCCGGCCGGGTCACCGTGATCGACGCCGACGCGCTGCGCATCGGCCAGGATGACCTGCCCGCCTCGCCCTCGATGCTGGTCGCGAACCTGCCCTACAACGTGGCCGTGCCGGTGGTGCTGCACCTGCTGGCCGCCGTCCCCGCGCTGGCCCGCGGGCTGGTCATGGTCCAGGCCGAGGTGGCGGACCGGATGTGCGCGCCCCCCGGGTCCCGGGTGTACGGCGGGCCGTCGGTCAAGCTGGCCTGGTACGCCACCGCCCGGTCGGCCGGGACGGTGCCGCGCAGCGTGTTCTGGCCGGTGCCCAACGTCGACTCGCGGCTGGTCGCGTTCACCAGGCACGACCCGCCCGCCACGACCGCGTCCCGCGAGGAGGTGTTCGCGCTGGTCGACGCGGCGTTCGCGCAGCGGCGCAAGACCCTGCGCGCCGCGCTGGCCGGCTGGGCGGGGTCCGCGCCGGAGGCCGAGCGGCTGCTCCGCGCGGCCGGGATCGATCCCGGCGCGCGCGGGGAATCGCTCGGCGTGGCCGAGTTCGCCCGGCTGGCCGCGGCGCGCACGACTTCGGCTAGCGCACCGCGTACGATCTGATCATCGTGACCGGTGTGACCGCGCGGGTGCCCGCCAAACTCAACCTCCAGCTCGCGGTGGGTCCGCCGCGGGCCGACGGCTACCACGACCTGGTGACCGTGTTCCACGCCGTCTCGCTGTTCGACCAGGTCACGGTGGAGCCCGCCGGGCGTGACGGGATCACGGTGACCGGCGAGGGCGCGGACCGGGTACCCGCCGACCAGGACAACCTGGCGCTGCGCGCGATCGAGGCGCTGCGCGCCGCGGTCCCGGACCGCGGGACCGGCGCCGTGCACGTCACCATCGCCAAGCGGATCCCGGTGGCCGCCGGGCTGGCGGGTGGCAGCGCCGACGCGGCGGCCGCCCTGGTCGCCTGCAACGAGCTGTGGGCCACCGGCCTGACCCAGCCGCAGCTGTGCGGGATCGGTGCCACGGTAGGCAGCGACGTGGCCTTCGCGCTGCTCGGCGGGACCGCGGTCGGCCGCGGCCGCGGCGAGCAGCTGACCCCCGCGCTGGCCCCGGCCACGCAGTACCACTGGGTGCTGGCCTTCGCCGACGGCCAGCTGTCCACGCCCGCGGTCTACGCCGCCCTGGACCGGCTGCGCGCCGCCCGGCCCGCAGATCCGGCGGGGTCCGAGGTTGCGCGCCGCGGCCGAACCGGACCTGGACGCCGCGCTGATGTCCGCGCTGCGCACCGGCGATGCCGCCCGGGTGGGCCAGCGGCTGAGCAATGACCTGCAGCAGGCCGCGGTGTCCCTGTTCCCGGCGCTGCGCAAGACGCTGACCGCGGGCCTGGAGCTGGGCGCGCTCGGCGCGCTGGTGGCCGGCTCGGGGCCGACCTGCGTGTTCCTCGCGGCGAACGCGGAGCGGGCCCTGGAGCTGGCCGTATCCCTGTCCGGGGCCGGGGTGTGCCGGTCCGTGGCCCGGGTCAGCGGACCGGTACCGGGCGCCGCCGTGGTGTCCGCCGCATAGATGAACCTGATCAGCCTGGAGAAGGCGACCAAGGCGTACGCGCACCGCCGGCTGCTCGACGGCGTCTCGCTCGGCGTCTCGGCCGGGGACCGGATCGGCGTGGTCGGCCGCAACGGCGCGGGCAAGTCCACGCTGCTCGCGCTGCTGGCCGGGACGGCCGCGCCGGACGAGGGCCGGGTGGCCCGGACGGCGGGCCTGCGGATCGGCTATCTGCCGCAGCAGGACCAGCTGACCGGGACCGTGGGCCAGATCGTGTTCGGCGCCGGGTGGCGGGCCACCGAGTCGGCCCCGTGGGAGGCCGATCCCCGGGCCCGCGCGATCGTGGCCGAGCTGCTTCCCGGGATCGGCCTGGACGCCCCGGCCGCGCCGCTGTCCGGCGGCGAGCGGCGCCGGGTGGCGCTGGCCGCCCTGCTCGTCGCCGAGCGCTGACGTGCTGCTGCTCGACGAGCCGACCAACCACCTGGACATCGAGGCCATCGACTGGCTCGGCCGGCACCTGCGCGACCGCAGAAGGCAGCGCGGTGATCGTGGTCAGCCACGACCGGTGGCTGCTGGACACCGTCTGCGAGCGCACCTGGGAGGTGGACCGCGGCCAGGTGCACTCCGCCGAGGGCGGCTACTCCGCCTACGTGCTCGCCCAGGCCGAACGGGAGCGCAGCGAGGAAGCCGCCGAACGCCGCCGCCGCAACCTGGCCCGCAAGGAACTGGCCTGGCTGCAGCGCGGGGCGCGGGCCCGGACCACCAAGGCGAAGTTCCGGGTCGAGGCGGCCAACGCGCTCATCGCGGCCGAGCCGCCCGCCCGGGACGCCGTGGAGCTGACCCGGCTGGCCACCGCCCGGCTGGGCAAGACCGTCATCGAGCTCGAGGACGTCTCGGTATCGGTGCGGGCGGACGGCGGCCCGCGCCCGCTCCTGGAGCACGTGACCTGGCAGCTCGGCCCGGGCGACCGGGTGGGGATCGCCGGGGTCAACGGCAGCGGCAAGACGTCCCTGCTCCACCTGCTGGCCGGGACGCCCGGGCCCGCGCTCGAGGCCGGGGGGACCATCGTGCGGGGCAAGACCGTCCGGCTCGCGCACCTGTCCCAGGAGCTCGCCGAGCTCGACCCCGACCAGCGGGTCCGCGAAGCGGTGGAGGAGATCCGGCTGCGGATCCAGGTCGGTGACCGCGAGCTGTCCGCCGGACAGCTGCTCGAGCGGCTCGGCTTCAGCGCGGAACGGCAGTGGACCCGGATCGGCGACCTGTCCGGCGGCGAGCGGCGCCGGGTGCAGATGCTCCGGCTGCTCATGGCCGAGCCCAACGTGCTGCTGCTCGACGAGCCGACCAACGACCTGGACATCGAGACGCTGACCGAGTTCGAGGACCTGCTCGACGGCTGGCCGGGCACCCTGGTGGTGGTCAGCCACGACCGGTACTTCCTGGAGCGGGTCACCGAGCACGTCATGGCGCTGCTCGGCGACGGGCGGCTCTCCTTCCTCGCCGGCGGCGTCGATGAGTACCTGGACCGCATCCGGACCGCCCGCGCGGGGTCCACCGGCGGATCGCAGCCCGCCCCGGTGGCGCCCGGCCCGCCGCGGTCATCGGCGGCCGAGGAGCGGACCGCGCGCAAGGAACTCCAGCGGCTGGAGCGCCAGCTCGACCGGCTCACGGTCCGCGAGACCGAGCTGACCGCCCTCCTAGCCGCCAACGCCACCGACTACGAGAAGCTCACCTCCCTCGGCGCCGAACTCCGCGCCGTCCAGTCCGAGAAGTCCGACCTGGAAGACCGCTGGCTAACCCTCGCCGCCAACCTCGAACCCTGAGCAGGGAGCTAACTCAGCGTCGAAGGGGGCGAGCAGGATGCGCATCAGGTCGGCCAGATGCTGACGCTCGCCGCGGTCCAGGCCCGCCAGCAGCGCGCGCTCGCGGCGCAGCAGGTCGGCCAGGGCCGCGTCCGCCTTCGCCACGCCCTGCTCGGTGAGCGTGACCAGGACGCCCCGCTTGTCCTTCGGGTCGGGCTCCCGGCGGACCAGGCCCGCCGTGGCCAGCCGGTCGATCCGGTTGGTCATGGTGCCCGAGGTCACCAGGGTGGCGCGGAGCAGCGCGCCGGGCGTCAGCTGGAACGGCGGCCCCTGCCGGCGCAGCGCGGAGAGCACGTCGAACTCCCACGTTTCGAGGCCGTGGTCGGCGAACGCGCCGCGCCGCGCGATGTCCAGGTGCCGGGCCAGCCGGGAGATCCGGCTGAGCACCTGCATCGGCTCCACGTCGAGGTCGGGACGCTGCGCCCGCCACGCGGCGACCAGATCGTCCACTTCGTCCCGCAGCACGGGCACCTCGAGGATCTCGGCGTCAGAGTCGTCCTCGGTACCAGGAGCGGCGCGCTGGGCCATTACTAGAGCGTATCTCTTGACGTCAAGAGGCCGGTCAATGTACAAGGGATCAACGGGCATGTGGCTCTCAGTATTGGAGAAGGATTAGGACCACCATGTGGGACGCGACCCAGTACCTGAGGTTTGGAGGCGAGCGCACCAGGCCGTTCATCGACCTGCTCGCCAGGGTCGGAGCTGAGCTGCCCGAGTACGTGGTCGACATGGGCTGTGGCCCGGGGAACCTGACGGTCCTGCTCACGGAGCGCTGGCCGTCCGCCGCGGTGTGCGGCGTGGACAGCTCGCCGCAGATGATCGAGGCGGCGCGGAAGCTGGTCTCAGCCGACGCGCTGCGGTCCACCGGATCTGGCCTGACCAGTCACGCGCCCGGGCTGTCTGTCATGCTCGATGACGTGCGGCACTGGGAGCCGCAGAGCCTTCCCGACGTGATCATCTCCAACGCGGTGCTGCAGTGGGTGCCCGGCCATCGCGAGCTGCTGGTCCGCTGGGCGGACTGGCTGGCCGACGACGGCTGGCTGGCATTCCAGGTCCCGGGAAACTTCGATCAGCCGTCGCACGTGATCCTGCGCGAGCTGGCGGCCTCGGCCCGGTGGCGCCCGCTGCTGCGGGACGTGGAGCTGAACCGGCAGTCGGCCGATCCGGTTGACTACGCGGAGCTGCTCGCCACGGCCGGCTGCGAGGTCGACGCCTGGGAGACGACGTACGTGCACATCCTGGAGGGCGACGACCCGGTGCTCGAGTGGTACAAGGGCACCGGATTGCGTCCCGTCCTGGCCGTGCTCGACGCCGACCAGGCCGCGGATTTCCTGGCCGACTACGGCGAGCGGATTCGCGCGGCGTATCCGCCGAGTTCGTTCGGTACCGTCTTCCCGTTCCGCCGGGTGTTCGCCGTCGCCCACCGAGCGAAGTTACCTGGCTTTTCCTATTGATTTAATAGGGAAACTCTGGCAGGATCTCGGCATGCGCCGTGACCTGCCTCTCCGATCATTGCCTTACCGTCACCGCGTTCTCGCCGGCGTCTGTCCGCTGGTGCTTCACGTCCAGTGGTGTCCGGCCGGCTCGCTCTGACCGGCCAGGTTCGTTCCGCCTTCCGGCTCGTCTGGTCCATCCCGCCCGCCCGGTCATCCGGGTGCCCGGGTCGCCAGCCCGGTCGGCCACGTGGTTCACCCAGTTCTTACTGGCTTTCCCGCAGCCAGTTCTCTTAGACGTGAGGAGAAAAGCGATATGAGCACGATGATCCGGCCAACGTCCCTCGCCACTGTTCCTGGCCGGCTACTCGGCGCGCGGCAACTAGGCGACCTGGTGCGGCGCGTGGCGGCGAGCCCCGCGGAGTGGCTCACCCGGGTCCGGCTGAATCCGGCCGGCCGCTGGTACGAGCGGATCCACCTCGACGACAGCCACGAGGTCTGGGTCATCAGCTGGCTGCCGGGCCAGGCCACCGGCTTCCACGATCACGGCGGGTCGGCCGGCGCGTTCGCGGTGGTATGGGGCACCCTGATGGAGCGCCGGGTGGTCGGCGGCCAGGCGACCGGGCACGTGCTGGCCAAGCCGGTCGGTGCGGGCGGGGCGCGGGCGTTCGGCCCCCGCTACATCCACGACGTGCGCAACGCCGCCGCCGCCGCGGTCGCGGTCAGCGTGCACGCGTACTCCCCGCCCATCCCGCAGATGACGCGGTATGAGCTCACCGCGGGCGGGCTGGTCAAGCTGGCCACCGAGGGCCCCGCGGCATGGTGACGACCCGCCCGGCGGGCGCCCGCGGCATCGACGAGATCCTCGCGGACGCCCGCGGGCGGCTGCGCCGGCTGACGCCCGACGAGGCGTTCCGGGAACAGGCCGAGGGCGCGGTGCTCATCGACATCCGGCCCGCGGCGCAACGCGCGGGCGTGGGCGAGATCCCCGGCTCGGTCATCGTGGAGCGCAACCACCTGGAGTGGCGCCTGGATCCCGAGTGTGAGGCCCGGCTGCCCTGGGTCACCGGCTACGACCACCGGATCATCGTGTTCTGCGTGGACGGCTACACCTCCAGCCTGGCCGCGGTGGCCCTGCACGACCTGGGCCTGCATCGCGCGACCGACCTGATCGGCGGGTTCCGCGCCTGGTCGGCCGCGGGCCTGCCGACCGCGGCGGCCGGCGCGGGCGCCGTCACGCTGGCGCCGGGGGCCGCCCCGGTGGTGTTATCGGCCGCCGTTCGCGTCTAGGTGGGACAGGCCGTTCCAGGCCAGGTCGATGAGGTTGGCGGCGACCTCTTCCAGCTTGGGCTTGCGGGCGTCGAGCCACCACTGCCCGGCGAAGGCGACCATGCCGACCAGCATCTGCGCGTACAACGGCGCGAGCTTGGCGTCGTGGCCGCGGGAGACCAGGTAGTCGGCCAGGATGTACTCCACCTGGCCGGCGATGTCGCTCAGCAGCGTGCCGTAGGTGCCCGATCCTGGTCCGGGGCTGGAGTCCCGGACCAGGATCCGGAACCCGTCGGCGTTGTCGTCGATGTACCGGAACAGGCTCACCGCCGCGGCCTCGAATTTGTCCCGGGTGTGGTCGCCGTCCAGGAGCGAGGTGGTCATGGCCAGCAGCCGCTCGACCTCACGGTCGACCACGACCGCGTAGAGCCCCTCCTTGCCGCCGAAGTGCTCGTACACCACCGGCTTGGACACGTCCGCCTGGGCGGCGATCTCCTCGATCGAGGTTCCCTCGAACCCGCGCTCGGCGAACAGCCGCCGCCCGATGTCGAGCAGTTGCTCCCGCCGCTCCTTCCCGGTCATCCGCTTGCGGCCAGATCTTGGGGGCTGAGCGTTCACCGGGTCATCATTGCGGCTCCGCGGACACCGCGCCACCAACCCGGGCGGCGCGCCGCGTCATCGAGCCGAGTTTCCGCGTGGCGGTGGCGGGACGCTTGGCGGACAGCCGGTCCTCGTCCGGCCACCTGACGTCATAAGCCCAGCCCAGCTTCTCCAGCGCCCAGATGACGCGCGCGCTCGGGTCGAGCTGGCCCTTCAGCGCGCCGTGCCGGGCGCACGTCGGGTCGGCGTGGTGCAGGTTGTGCCAGGACTCCCCGAACGACGCGATGGCCAGCCACGCGACGTTGCGCGACTTGTCCCGCACCTCGAACTCCTCGCTGCCGAAGGTGTGGCAGATGGAGTTGATCGACCAGGTGATGTGGTGCAGCAGCGCGATCCGGACCAGGCTGGCCCAGAAGAAGGCGGTCACCGCGCCCTGCCAGGACAGTCCCCCACAGCCCGCCGATCAGCGCGGGGAGCAGCAGCGAGACCGCCACCAGCGCCGGGAACCAGCGATCCACCCGCCGGATCCGCTGGTCCGCGAGCAGGTCGGGCGAGAACTTCTCCTGCGAGGTCTTGTTGGGGTCGAAGAGCCAGCCCACGTGCGCGTACACCAGGCCCTTGGTCAGCGCCTTCCAGTCGTCCCCGTAGCGCCACGGCGAGTGCGGGTCGCCTTCCCGGTCGCTGTACTTGTGGTGCCGGCGGTGGTCGGACACCCAGGTGATGACCGGCCCCTCGATGGCCAGGCTGCCCGCGATGGCCAGCGCGGACGCGCAGCCCGGTCTTGGCCTTGAACGATCCGTGGGTGAAGTACCGGTGGTAGCCGACCGTCACGCCGAGTCCGGACACCCAGTAGAAGACCAGCGCGATGACGACGTCGTGCCAGCCCAGGCCCCAGCCCCACAGCAGCGGGATCGCGGCGACCAGGGCCACCAGCGGGACGGCCACGAACAGGCCGACCATGAAGCGCTGGAGCGACGAGCTCGGCTCATCCTCGAAATCCGGCCGGGGCGTGCGCGGCTGGGTTCTGACCGCTCCCCCGAGCGTCCCGCCGGGCGCGGGCGCCTGGTCCGTGAGAGCGGAGGGCCGTGCCGCCGGGGCGGCGCCGGTCGCGTGGACGGTGTCGGGAGAAGTGGTCATCGTGCTCCTCTGGGTACAGGCAGGACAGGCCGGAGCGTTTGTACGCTTACGTAACCGTAGCCTACGAAACCGTAGGTTAGGCAACACTTCGGCTGATGAATTTCTGCAAATGGACCCATGAATTTCGTCTGCTGACCCCCACCGGTGTCTCAACATGCGAGACGAGTAGCGGTTCGTATCACTCTCGTCACGCCACGCCGACTTCCGTGCAGCGCTCGCCGATGTGGCGTGCGTACTACCCGCGGCGTCCCCGTCTCATTCGAGCGCCGCCAGATAATGACGTCCGCTCCGGGGCATCGCCTAGGCTTGACTGAATCCCAGTTCTGTCAGGGCGGGTGGTTCCAGGTAGAGTGAGGATCCGAACTATCCCGGGTCGTCCAACCAGGCAAGACAACGGGTTTTGGTCCCGTCAATGAAGGTTCAAATCCTTCCCCGGGAGCAATTTCTTCGGAAGTAACTTCCCTGGCGGTAATCACCCGATCGTGCCTGAGCAGCCCGGAGCCTCCGCAGCTGCCGTCACCGCGGAGGCCCAGCCCTCAATCTTCCGGTAGAGCTCGCAACTGCGCCTGACGTCCACCCGCAGGCATCCGTGATAGTCGTCTCCGGTGTTCTTCCGCGGTGTCCGGGGATTACCCTGCTTCAGGGAAACCTTTCGGAACTGGCTCTGGTCGAGCCGCGGTCACGCCGAGCCAGAACCGTATCGCCGCAGCTACGTCGGCAGTCCCGTGGATCTGCAGCTGGAAAGCCAGATCTGAGCGCGGGATCCCAGCGGTGTCCAGGAAGAGCAGGAAGAATGAGATGAGTTCCGGGTCGCTGTTCGCGAACGTGACCCGGTCCACCCGCCGGTGCGGCTTGTTCCTGGCGCCCTCGCACCGGTAGGCGACGGCGCCGGCGATGAGGATCTCGCGCCCGGTCAGGTCGCCGACCTGTGCGGCGGCTGCGTCACGGGCCGCCGCGCGTCGTGCCGCGCGAACCGGTCGCTCGGCGCCCAGTAGCGGCGCATCCGTCGGCTGAGCGCTTGCGGCATTCGGCGGAGCTCAGCCTTTCCGGCCTCGGCAGGTCTCGAACCCAGAGGGAGACCGAGCTCTTCGCGACGCCCAGAGCGCGACGATCTCCTCGTAGTCCAGGCCTTGTCGCGCAGCTCCGGGCCCTGGCCCGGAGATCATCCTTGGCGTTGGGCCGCCGGGTCCACTCGGGCGGCGGCTCTCCCCGCAGCGCGTCGTGCAGCGTCATATTGCTCATGGGGCCCAGGATCTGCTTGATCTGACGGACGGACTTGCCCTGACGGCGCAGCAGGACGCCTGATCACGCAGGTGATCATGTTCTCGTGGAGTGCGCGTATTCGAACGCTTGCGCGAGGCACTGACGTTCCAGCGGCCAGCGTGCGGAGCTCGAACAGCCGGATCTGACTCCGCTTCCCCGGCCGGGCAGCTGGTGCGCCGGGCAGACGATCCGCGGGCCTGCGCGGGATCGAGGCGGAGGACCTGTCAGGGCCGGGTCGCGTCTGAAGCGGATTGCTCATCTACGCTTGTTTCGTGCCATGCAAGTAGACCCGGGATCCTGAACTCGCGTCTGGGAGCTGAGCCGCGCAGTGACGGCCTTTCCGGCGGGACGCGCCGTGCGCCGGAGCCGCGGCGGGTGGTCGGGCCGCGCCCCGTCGGGGCGGCGGCTCTCCGAGGACGTGGTTGAGGGTGCTGTTGCTGATGAGCCAGGAGGGCCTTGATCTGGCGCAGGGACTTGCCCTGGCGGCGCAGCAGGATCGCCTGATCCCGCAGGTGATCAAGTTCTTGTGGAGTGCGCATATTCGAACACTAGCGCGAAGCACTGACATTTTAGCGGCCAGAGTGCGGGCCCCGAACAGCCGAGATCTGGACTTCGCTTCCCCCGGGCGGCAGGCAATCCGCGGACCTGCGCGGGAACGAGGCGGAGGACCGGCCGGACCGGGGCGGGGAGTTCGGTTTATAATTACTTGGTTAATGCGAAGCAAGTGATCCGGGTCCTGAACCACATCTTGGGGGCTTACCGGCAATGACGGCCAAATCCAGCGTTACGGGCGTGCCCGCGGGCGAGAGCCGCGGCGTGGCGGTCGGGCCGCGCTACAAGTGGATCGCCCTGTCGAACACCACGCTGGGCGTGCTGATGGCCACCATCAACCAGTCCATCGTGCTGATCGCGCTACCCGACATCTTCCGCGGGATCGGGCTCAACCCGCTGAGCCCGGGCAACACCAGCTACCTGCTGTGGATGTTCATGGGCTTCCTGGTCGTGTCGGCCGTGCTGGTGGTGTCGTTCGGGCGGCTGGGCGACATGTTCGGCCGGGTGCGGATGTACAACATGGGGTTCGCGATCTTCACCGTGGCCTCGATCTTCCTCGCCGCCACCTGGATGCACGGCACCGCGGCGGCCCTGTGGCTCATCATCTGGCGCATCGTGCAGGGCATCGGCGGGGCGTTCCTGTTCGCCAACTCCACCGCCATCCTCACCGACGCCTTCCCGGCCAACCAACGGGGCACCGCGCTGGGCATGAACTCGATCGCGGCCATCGCCGGCTCGTTCGTCGGGCTGATTCTCGGCGGCCTGCTCGGGCCGATCAACTGGCACCTCATATTCCTGGTCTCGGTGCCGGTCGGGTTGTTCGGCACCGTGTGGGCGTACTTCATGCTGAAGGACATCGGCGTGCGCCGCCGGTCGCGGATTGACTGGTGGGGCAACATCTTGTTCGCCGTCGGGCTGATCGCGATCCTGGTCGGCATCACCTACGGCCTGCTGCCCTACGGCGGGCACCCGATGGGCTGGACCAATCCCTGGGTGCTCGGCGCCATCTTCGGCGGCGTGGCGGCCCTGATCGTGTTCGGCTTCGTGGAGACCAGGGTCGCCGACCCGCTGTTCCGGCTGTCGCTGTTCCGCATCCGGGCCTTCGCCCTGGGCAACCTCGCGAACTTCCTGGTGGCGCTCGGCCGCGGCGGGATGCAGTTCATGCTGATCATCTGGCTGCAGGGCATCTGGCTGCCGCTGCACGGGTACAGCTTCAGCCAGACTCCGCTGTGGGCAGGCATCTACCTGCTGCCGCTGACCGTCGGCTTCCTGGTGTCCGCGCCGCTGTCCGGCGTGCTGTCCGACCGGTTCGGCGCCAAGGGGTTCACCACGGGCGGGGCGCTGCTCACCGCGCTCAGCTTCATCTTCCTGCTCTTCCTGCCCGTGAACTTCCCGTATTGGGTGTTCGCGCTGATCGTCGTGCTCAACGGGTTCGGCTCCGGCGTGTTCGCCGCGCCGAACCGGGCCGAGATGATGAACGCCGTCCCGGCCAACCAGCGCGGTGCGGCGGCCGGCATGATCGCCACGTTCATGAACACCGCCTTCGTGCTGTCGATCGGGATCTTCTTCTCGCTGATGGTGGCCGGGCTGTCCAGCAAGCTGCCCTCGTCCCTGTCCAGCGGCCTGATCGCGCAGGGCATCCCGGCGGCGGCCGCGCACACCATCAGCCACCTGCCGCCGATCGGCGTGCTGTTCGCGGCCTTCCTCGGCTACAACCCGATGAAGCAGCTGCTGGGCCCGCTGCTGACGCACCTGCCCTCCGCGCGCGCCGCCTACGTCGCGGGGCGCCAGTTCTTCCCGCAGCTGATCACCGCCCCGTTCAAGGACGGCCTCGGGGTGGCCTTCGCGTTCGCGATCGCGGCCAACGTGCTCGCCGCGATCGCCTCGGCGCTGACCGGCCCGGTCAGGCGGCCGGCCGATGCCGCGGAGACCCTCGGCGGGGAACTGGCCGCGGTGGCCGGCGATGGCGGCCTCGAGCCGAGCGAACTGGTCGTCCCGGACCGGCGGCCGATGCTTCCGGCGCGACCCGGGTCAACGGGCAGTCAACGGCGACCACCGAGTCGGGAGGAAAGAAGTCCGGCTGACCCCCGCGGGCCCTACGCTAGGACGCGGATCCGGTCCGGCGGCCAGGCATCGGGCCTCCGAGCATGGCAACCGGGCGGTATCCTGCACGTGAGGGATAGGTGAACACGTTCGCCGACGCATCCCCGATCCTGAGTGTGGGCGATACCCCTGAAGCCCCCGGAACGCAGATATCGGCGCTACCCGAGGAGACTTGCCGCGTGAGCGAACCTCGCCCGGTCGCTGTCATAGTCCTCGCCGCAGGCGAGGGCACCCGGATGAAATCGCGGATTCCGAAGGTGCTGCATCCCCTGTGCGGGCGCAGCATGCTCGGGCACGTGCTCGCGGCGGCCGGCGAGCTCGATCCGCACCGCATGGTGGTCGTCGCCGGGCACGGCCGGGACGAGGTCGGCGCCGAGGCCACCCGGTACGCACCGGACGCGGCCGTCGTCGTGCAGGATCGCCAGGCCGGCACCGGCCACGCGGTGCGCACGGTGATCGAGGCCCTCGGCATCATGCCCGGCGTCGTGCTGGTCACCTACGGCGACATGCCGCTGCTGCGGGCCCAGACGCTGGCCGCGCTCGTCCGCGAGCACGCCGCGGCGGGTAACGCCGTGACCGTGCTGACCGCCCGGGTCGGCGACCCGGGCGGCTACGGGCGGATCGTCAGGGACGAGCGCGGCGCGCTGGCCGAGATCGTCGAGTACGCCGACGCGACGCCGGACCAGCGGGCCATCGACGAGATCAACTCCGGCTGCTACGCGTTCGACGGCGCGCTCCTGGCCGACGCGGTCAAGCGGGTCGCGACCAGCAACGCCCAGGGCCAGGAGTACCTCACCGACGTGGTGGCGATCCTGCGCGGCGACGGCCACCCGGTCGGCGCGGTCCTGGCCGCCGATCCGGGCGAGATCCAGGGCGTGAACGACCGGGTCCAGCTGGCCCAGGTCCGCCGGGCCTACAACGACCGGCTGCTCGAGGCCTGGATGCGGGCCGGGGTCACGATCATGGACCCGGCGTCGACCTGGATCGATGCGGACGTCACCCTCGGGCCGGACGCGGAGATCCTGCCCGGTACCCACCTGGAGGGACATACGTCGATCGGGCCAGGCGCCACGATCGGCCCGCACTGCCGGCTCACCGATACGTCGGT
Source organism: uncultured Actinomycetes bacterium (assembly GCA_963849595.1). Classification (GTDB taxonomy): domain Bacteria; phylum Actinomycetota; class Actinomycetes; order Streptosporangiales; family Streptosporangiaceae; genus Palsa-504. The sequence continues at coordinate 36,993 of CAWKIB010000015.1, read as the reverse complement.
AGCGCAGGACGCGTCGATCAGCTTCACGGTCTGCGTGCAGGCCGAGATCGGGCCGGGGGCCACCGTGGGACCCTACGCCTACCTGCGCCCGGGGACCCGGATCGGCGCCGGCGCGCACATCGGCTGCCACGTGGAGCTGAAGAACTCCGTGGTCGGCGCGGGCGCGAAGGTCCCGCACCTGTCCTACGTCGGAGACGCCGACATCGGGGAAGGCGCCAACATCGGCGCGGCGACGATCTTCTCCAACTACGACGGCGCGGCCAAGCACCGCACGACGATCGGCGCGGACGTCTTCACCGGCAGCGACACCATCCTGGTGGCCCCGGTGACGGTCGGGGACGGCGCGTACACCGCGGCCGGGTCGGTGATCACCGAGGACGTGCCCCCGGGCGCGCTCGGTGTCGCCCGCGGCCGGCAGCACAACTCCGAAGGCTGGGTGGAGCGGCGGCGCCCCGGGACCCGGGCCGCCGCGCGCGCCCGTCAGACCGCTGAGGCGGCGTCCGCCGCTTCGGGGCCGCCCGACGGACCGGCGCTGGACGAGGACGAGGGGGCGCAGGGCAGATGAACGACGTGATGGAGCAGCCGGGCGCGAAGAAGCTGATGATCGTCTCCGGCCGGGCCTTCCCCGAGCTGGCCGAGGAGGTGGCCGCGTGCCTGGGCATCGAGCCGACGCCGTCCAAGCTCTTCGACTTCGCGAACGGCGAGATCTTCGTGCGCTTCCTCGATTCGGTCCGCGGCTGCGACGTGTTCGCCCTGCAGAGCCACACCTCGCCGATCAACGAGTGGATCATGGAGCAGCTGATCATGGTCGACGCCCTCAAGCGGGCTTCGGCCAGGCGCATCACGGTGGTGGCCCCGTTCTTCGGCTATGCCCGGCAGGACAAGAAGAACCGCGGCCGCGAGCCGATCTCGGCCCGGCTCATGGCCGACCTGTTCGCCACGGCCGGGGCTGACCGGCTGATGGCGGTCGACCTGCACACCGCGCAGATCCAGGGTTTCTTCGACGGCCCGGTGGACCACCTGTTCGCGCTGTCCATCCTGGCCACCTACATCGAGAAGAAGCTCGACGTCAGCCAGGTCACCGTGGTCGCACCGGACGCCGGCCGGGTCCGGGTGTGCGAGCGGTGGACGGACCGGCTCGGCTGCCCGCTGGCCATCATCCACAAGCGCCGCGACCCGGACGTCGCCAACCAGGTCAGGATGTTCGAGGTGGTCGGTCAGGTCGCGGGCCGCACCTGCATCCTGGTGGACGACATGATCGACACCGGGGCGACGATCGCCAAGGCCGCCGAGGCCCTGTTCGACCAGGGCGCGTCGCAGGTCATCGCCACCGCGACGCACGGGGTGCTGTCCGGCGCGGCGGTGGACATCCTGAAGAACTCCAGGATCAGCGAGATCATCATCACCAACACGCTGCCGGTGCCGCAGGAGAAGCGGTTCGACAAGCTCACGGTGCTCTCGATCGCCCCGCTACTGGCCCGCGCGATCAGCGAGGTGTTCAGCGATGGCTCGGTGACCAGCCTGTTCGACGGCCAGACCTGACCCGTAGAAGGTTCCCCGGCGACCGTCATCCCCGCCCCCGCCAGAGGCGCGAGGACGACGGCCATGCTGGCCGGGGGGACGACCCCCAAACCCCCCGCTCACGGAGGGCTGCCCGCCCCCCGTACCCCTGGCCGGCGGTCACGGGCGGTCCTGGCCGCTAGGCCGGTCCCTCCCTCCCCAGCTAGGGCCAGGACCGCTTCCCGCACCACCCACCCCGCTAGGCGAGCGGGCGTTCTAGGCACCGCGGACGGCGCCCCCGTGGCCGTCCGGCTTCGTCGCCATAGGTTCAACGGGTCCTCGTCGCCGAGGCGATAGGGTCATGCTCGGGCACGAGGTTTACGTCTGTCTTGAGCCATGATTAAGTGAGAGCTTCGACGGCCGAGTTCCGACTAGCCGGAGGCGAGTGATCCCAGGTAATGATGAGGTTCCGGCTGCTAGGGCCCCTGGAGATCCGGGCCGGGGAGGACGACTGGCGGGGGATCGGGGCCCCGAAGTGGCGCGCGGTCCTGGCCGCCCTGCTGATCAACGCCGGGCAGATCGTTCCCGCTGACGTCCTGATCAACGAGGTGTGGCCGGACACGCCGCCGGCCAAGGCGGGCAACCTCATCAGCATCTACGTGCTGCGGCTGCGCCGGCTTCTCGGTGACACCGACAGCACCCTGCTGGTCACCCGCGCTCCGGGCTACCTGCTGCGCCTGCGCCCGGGGGACACCGACGCCCAGGTGTTCGAGGCCCTGGTCCGCGAGGGCCGGCGCGCGTACGCCGCCGGCGAGCCGGAGCGAGCGGCGGCCCAGCTGGCCGAGGCGCTCGCGCTCTGGCACGGCAGCCCGCTGGCCGATGTCCCGCCCACGACGCTGGTCGAGACCGAGGCCGAACGGCTGGCCGACCTGCGCCTGGATGCCGCCGAGCTCCGGATTATGGCCGAGCTGGCCTGCGGCAGTCACGCCCAGGTCATCCCGGAGCTGCGCAGGCTGCTGGCCGACCATTCGCTGCGGGAAAACCTGTGGCTGCTGCTCATGCGGGCCCTGGACGGCGCCGGCCGCCACGCCGAGGCGCTCGAGGCGTACGGCCAGGCGCGCAGCGTCCTGGCCGAGGAGCTCGGCGTCGATCCCGGGGCCGAGCTGCGCCAGTGCTACGCCGAGCTGCTGGCCAAGGATGACGCGCTGACCAAGGACGCGGGCGACGCGCCGGGCAGCATCTCGGCCGGCACGGTCACGGCGGGCTCCCGGCCGTCGGCTCCCGCTGCTGCGAGGCCAGGGTTCCGCGACCCGTCCCGGCCCCGGCCCAGCTGCCCGCGGACGTCGCCGACTTCACCGGCCGCGAGGACCAGATCAAGCACCTGTGCGACCTGCTGGCCAGCGGCGGCACCGAAGCCGACCCCGGCGCGGTCCGCATCGCGCTGGTGGCCGGCGCCGGCGGCCTGGGCAAGACGTCCCTGGCCGTACACGCGGCCCACCGGGTCCGCGGCAGCTTCCCCGACGGCCAGCTCTACGTCGACCTGCTCGGCGCGACCCCGCAGCCGCTCCCGCCCGCCGACGTGCTGGCCAGGTTCCTGCGCGACCTCGGCGTCGACGGCCGGGACATCCCGGTCGACGACGACGAGCGCGCGGCCCGGTACCGGACCGTCCTGGCCGGGCGCCGGATGCTCGTCGTGCTCGACAACGCGCGCGACGCCGCCCAGGTCAGGCCGCTGCTGCCCGGCACCGCGTCGTGCGCGGTGCTGCTCACGACCCGCAGCCGGATGCCCGATCTGGCCAGTACCAGGCTGGTCGACCTCAACGTGCTCGACGACGACGAGGCGCTGGCCCTGTTCACCAAGGTCGTCGGAGACGAACGCGCGGCGGCCGAGCCCGAGGCCACCGCCGAGCTGCTCCTGGCCTGCGCCGGGCTCCCGCTGGCGATCAGGATCTGCGCGGCCCGGCTGGCCACGCGCAGCGGCTGGACGATCCAGGCCATGGCGAACCGGCTCCGCGACGAGCACCGGCGGCTCGACGAGCTGAGGGTCGGTGACCTGGCGGTCCGCGCCAGCTTCCAGGTCAGCTTCGCCAGCCTGCCCGCCGCGGATCAGCCAGACGGAGTGGCCCCGGCCGACGCCTTCCGCATGCTCGGCCTGTGGCACGGACCCTCGATCTCGTCCGTGGCGGCCGCGGCTCTGTTCGGCACCGTGGAGTACCTGGCCACCGACGCGCTGGAGACTCTGGTGGACGCGCACCTGCTCGAGTCCAGGTCCCCGGACCGGTACAAGTTCCATGACCTGCTACGTGTTTATTCTTCCGAACGGGCCGTGGCTGACCTGTCCGGGCCAGATCGCGACGCTGCGATCGGCCGCCTCATCCGCTGGTACGTGCGCACCGCCGACGCCGCCGCCACGGCACAGGTGCCGCATCGCTACAACATCCCGCCGGACCTCGCCGACGGCGATCCGCCTCCGCTCAGCTTCGCCAGCGCCGAGGAGGCGTTGGCATGGTACGACGGCGAGAGGGCCAACCTCGTCGCCGCCACCCGTCAGGCGGCCGAGTCGGGCCTCCACGACATCGCCTGGCGGCTGCCCGCTCCGCTGTACCTCGTCTTCAACAGCCGCGGCAACTGGGCAGACTGCATTGCGACCAACCGCATCGCGCTGGACAGCGCCCGCCGGGCGGGCAGCCGTCAGGGCGAGGCGTGGATCCTGAACAACCTAGGCGAAGCCCTGGGCAATATCGGCGATCCCGAAGGCATCGGTCACATCGAGCGGTCGCTCGCCATCCGACGCGAGATCGGCGACCGGATAGGCGAGGCGCAGGCCGCGAACAGCCTCGCCGACGTCTATCACTTGCTGGGACGGACGGCCGAGGCTCTCGATCTGTACCGGCATTCGCTGGAAGCTGAACCGCGAGGTGGGCCACCGGTACGGAGAGGGCGTCGCCCTGGGCAACCTGGGCTGGGCGCTGCTCGACGCTGACCGGGCCGAGGAGGCTATCGATTACCTGCTGCAGGCCCGCCGCATCTTCGCCGAGATCGGCTACGTAGACGGCGAAGGCTACGCGCTGTGGCTCCTGGGACGCGGCTATCTGTCGCTGGGACGCGACGCGGAAGCCCTCGACAGCCTGCGGCAGGCGCTGACCAGACACCAGACCTCGGGTAACCGGCGCCGCCAGGCCGCGACGCTGAGGTCCGTCGGCACCGCAGAGTGCCGCGTCGGCCTGACCGCGCAGGCGCGCCAGTCCTGGGCACAGGCAGCGGCCATCTTCGAAGAACTGGGTGACAGCGCGGAGGCAGCGGAAGTCCGTGCCGAGCACGAGTCATCCGGCCTTTCCTGAGATTCCGCTAACGATCATGGAGGACCGATACGATGCTGCGCGTCTCCCCCCGCACTTCCTTCGGGGGCCAGGAAAGCGAAAGGATCACCATGGGGAATCTGGCCGTTGCCGAGGAACTGGCAGGCAGCGACGAACTTGAAGAGCTTTACCGGCTCGACGCGAGCGAGACCGGGCCCGAAGAGGACGAGGACGGGGAAGAGGAAGAGGAAGAGGACGAAGGCGAGGCCGAGCCCCGAGGCATACCGCACGGCATACCGCACTGACCCGAGGGAGTGCGGCGGACGCGGAAGATCGCGTCCGCCGCACTCGCGTATGGAGCAGCACGCGAACGTGCCCGGTTACGCGGGCAACTCGTACACCGAGACGTGTCCGGGGCTGGCTGGACCGAACGGCGCGCGGCTCCAGTCGGCGTAACGCTCGCGGAGCTGCAGCCCTGCCAGCGCGGCCATCAGGTCGAGCTCGCTGGGCCAGCAGTATCGGAACGCCACCGGGATCATGCGGACCCTGCGCCCGTCAGCGAACGTGATCCGCTGCCGGAAGATGCTCTGGGCGATCGGGTCGTGACGAGTAAGCGTCATCGACGCCCAGTCCTCGGTGACGTCGTTCACCTCGACCCCCCGGCCGAAAAGCGCCGGAACCGGCACAAAGCACTCGATCACGAACGCGCCGCCCGGTTCCAGCACCCGGGCCACGTTGCGGAAGCAGTCCACCTGGCGCGCCTGGCTCGGCAGATGGAACAGGCCGTCCCACACCAGGTACACCAGGCGGAACGGCCCGTCCGCCGGGACGTCGGCCATGTCGGCGACGGTCACCGGGATCGACTCGCCCCCGGGCGTCGCGCGCAGTCGGTCCGCCACCGCCTGCGACGCCTCGATGCCTTCGACCGTGATCCCGCGCCTGGCCAGCGGCACCGCGACCCTGCCGCCGCCGATGGCAAGCTCGAGTGCCCGCCCCGAGCTCCCGGCCAGCCCGGCGAGGAACTCCACCGTCGGCGCGGGGTCAGGCCCGATCGTCAGGTCCATGTAGGCCCGCGCCCATCGGTCCCCGAAGAACGCGGGATCATCGAAGCTGCCCACGGGCCTGATCAAACCAGATCGCCGGTGTGGCAGGGCGGCGTTTGTCAGCTAGACTTCAACGCGCATCGCACCCGTTGCATTGAGGAGTTAGCACCGTGCCCGAGGTCCACATCGCCGCCGAGACTCGTTCGGAGTTCGGCAAGGGCGCTGCCCGCCGTAGCCGCCGCGAGGGCCGGGTGCCCGCCGTGCTGTACGGACACGGCACGGAGACCCGCCACCTGAGCCTGCCCGGACACGCGCTGATGCTCGCGCTGAAGACGCCGAACGTCCTGCTGTACCTGGACGGCCTGAGCAAGGGCAGCGAGATCGCCCTGCCCAAGGCGGTGCAGCGGGATCCGGTCCGGGGCTTCATCGAGCACGTCGACCTGATCCTGGTCCGCCGGGGCGAGAAGGTCACCGTCGAGATTCCGGTCCGGGTGACCGGCCAGATCTCCGCCGCCGGCGACGGCATGCTCAACCAGCAGCTCGTGCAGATCCCGCTGGAGGCCGATGCGACCAACATCCCGCAGGGCATCGACGTCGACGTGACGGGCATGGAGGTCGGCCAGTCGGTGCACGCCAGCGACCTGAAGCTGCCGCCGGGCGTCACCCTGCAGGTCGACCCGGAAACGCTGGTCCTGGCCGTCATCGCGCGGACCGCCGAAGAGCCGGCCGAGGAGGCCGCCGAGGCGCCCGAGGTGCCGGAGGCGGTGGCTGACCAGGCCGCGGCCGGCGACGGGGAGCAGTCCGGCTGACCGGGGACCGCTGGATCATCGCCGGCCTGGGCAACCCGGGGCCGGAGTACGCGGGCAACCGGCACAACGTCGGGCACATGGTGACCGGCTTGCTCGCCGAGCGGGCCTGCGGGCCAGGGGTGCGGTTCAAGCCGCACCGGTCGGGCAACGACATCGCCGAAGGCCGGCTGGCCGGGGTGCCCGTCACCCTGGCCTGGCCGCGCTCCTACATGAACCTGTCCGGCCGGCCGGTCGCGGCGCTGACCGCGTTCTACAAGGTTCCGCCCGAGCGGCTGGTAGTCGTGCACGACGAGCTGGACATCCCGTTCGGCGCGGTCCGGCTGAAGCTGGGCGGCGGCGACAACGGCCACAACGGGCTCCGCTCGATCACGCAGGCGCTCGGCACGCGCGATTACTACCGGGTCAGGTTCGGCATCGGCCGGCCGCCGGGCCGGATGGATCCGGCCGCCTTCGTGCTGCGCGACTTCAGCGCCGCCGAGCGCAAGGACCTGCCGTTCCTGGTCGACCGGTGCGCGGACGCCACCGAGGCGCTGGTCACCCAGGGCCTGGCCGCGGCGCAGAACCTCTACCATGCCGAGGAGCCCGCGCCGTGACGGCAGACGATCACGAACTCGCCCGGGACCTGGCCGCCGAGGCGGGGCGGCGGCTGCTCGAACTGCGGGCCCGGGGCGGCGAGCCGGACCTGCTGCGCAAGGCGGGCGACCGGCTGTCGCACGAGTTCTTGACCGCGGCGCTCGCGGACCGCCGTCCCGGCGATGTGGTCCTGTCCGAGGAGGGCGCCGACGACCCGGCGCGGCTGACCGCGAACCGGGTCTGGATCGTCGACCCGCTGGACGGGACCAGGGAGTTCGGCGAGCCGGGGCGCACCGACTGGGCCGTCCACGTCGCGCTCTGGGCAGCGGACGTCAGCGGCCGGAGAGCTCACCGCGGGCGCCGTCGCCCTCCCCGCCCAAGGCCACGTCCTGTCCACCGGCCCCCGGCGAACAGCACCAATGGTTCATCGGTACCGCTATAACGACACCGATGTTTCATCGGGTCGAGGGCGGTGTGCCGAGCGACGGGACTGGCGAGCGCGTGGGGGGCTGAGGAGGCTGGCGGGACTGCTGGGACTCGGGAAGGCGACCGGAGGGTAAGGATCGTGGTGAGCCGGACGCGAGCACCACGTCTCGTTCGGAATATTTCCGATCTTATTGATGCGGAACTGGTGCCGCTCGGGTCAGCCGGAGCTAAGGTGGCCGCCGTGGTCTGCGGTGAGGCTGACGCGTACGTGCACGCGGGCGGGTTCTACGAATGGGACACCGCCGCGCCGGTCGCGGTGGCGCGGGCCGCCGGGTGCCACGCCTCGCGCATCGACGGGTCGCCGCTGGCCTACAACCAGGCCAACCTGTGGATGCCGGATATCCTGGTCTGTCGGCCCGCGCTCGCGGGCACGCTCCTGCAAGCGATCCGGGAAGTCACGAATGCGCCCTGATTACCAGCTGTCCCAGCTCGACGTGCTCGAAGCCGAGGCGGTCCACGTGATGCGGGAGGTCGCCGCCGAGTTCGAGCGGCCCGTGCTGCTGTTCTCCGGCGGCAAGGACTCGATCGTGATGCTGGCCCTGGCCGAGAAGGCGTTCTGGCCGGCCCGGATCCCGTTCCCGGTCATGCACGTGGACACCGGGCACAACTTCCCCGAGGTGCTCGAGTTCCGCGACCGCCGGGTGGCCGAGCTCGGCGTGCGGCTCATCGTCGCCTCCGTGCAGGATTCCATCGACGCCGGGCGGGTGGTCGAGGAGACCGGCCGGCACGCCAGCCGGAACCGGCTGCAGACGGTGACCCTGCTGGACGCCATCGAGGAGCAGCGATTCGACGCGCTGTTCGGCGGCGCGCGCCGCGACGAGGAGAAGGCCCGGGCCAAGGAGCGGGTGTTCTCGTTCCGGGACGAGTTCGGCCAGTGGGACCCGAAGAACCAGCGGCCGGAGCTGTGGAACCTGTACAACACCCGGATCCGCCGCGGCGAGCACATCCGGGTGTTCCCGCTGTCCAACTGGACCGAACTGGACGTCTGGGCCTACATCGAGCGGGAAGAGCTGGACATCCCGTCCATCTACTTCGCGCACGAGCGGCCGGTCTTCGAACGGGACGGCCTGCTGCTGGCCGAGAACCCGTACGTGACCAGGGGCGAGGACGAACCGGTGTTCGGCGCGACCGTGCGCTACCGGACGGTGGGCGACATGACCTGCACCGGGGCCGTCGCGTCCGTGGCCGGGACGGTCGCCGAGGTGATCGCCGAGGTGGCCGCGACCCGGATCACCGAGCGCGGTCAGACCCGGGCCGACGACCGGACCAGCGAGGCAGCGATGGAAGACCGCAAGCGCGAGGGGTACTTCTGATGGGCGCTGCTAGCTCCGGGGGGACGAACCCCAAAGCCCCCCTGGCCCCCCGGATGGATATCTATGCGGTTCGCCACGGCCGGATCGGTGGATGACGGCAAGTCGACGCTGATCGGGCGGCTGCTCTACGACTCCAAGTCGATCTTCGCCGACCAGCTGGAGGCGGTCGAGCGCACCAGCCGGGACCGGGGTGAGGACTACACCAACCTGGCCCTGCTCACCGACGGGCTGCGCGCCGAACGGGAACAGGGCATAACCATCGACGTCGCCTACCGGTACTTCGCGACGCCCCGGCGGAAGTTCATCATCGCCGACACCCCGGGCCACATCCAGTACACCCGCAACATGGTGACCGGCGCGTCAACGGCCGACCTGGCCGTGGTGCTGGTCGACGCGCGCAACGGGCTGACCGAGCAGTCCCGCCGGCACGCGTTCCTGACCACGCTGCTTCGGGTGCCGCACATGGTGCTCGCGGTGAACAAGATGGACCTGGTCGACTACCGGGCCGACGTGTTCGAGCGCATCTGCGAGGAGTTCTCCGCGTTCGCCTCCCGGCTGGACATCGGCGACCTGACCTTCGTGCCGATCTCCGCGCTGCACGGGGACAACGTGGTCGACCGGTCGGCCAACATGCCCTGGTACGACGGACCCTCGCTGCTGCACCACCTCGAGCACGTGCACATCGCCTCGGACCGGAACCTGATCGACGTCCGCTTCCCGGTGCAGTACGTCATCCGGCCGCAGGCCGCCACCGACGCCGCGCTGCACGACTACCGCGGCTACGCCGGCCAGGTCGCGGGCGGCGTGCTCAAGCCGGGCGACGAGGTGCTGCACCTGCCGTCCGGCTTCACCACGCGGATCCGCGGCGTGGAGACGGCCGGCACAGCCGGTCGCCGAGGCGTTCGCGCCCATGTCGGTGACGCTGCTGCTCGACGACGACGTGGACATCTCCCGGGGCGACATGATCTGCCGCCCGAACAACCGGCCCGCGGTCGCGCAGGACATCGAGGCCATGCTGTGCTGGATGTCCTCGGACCAGGTCCTGGCCCGGCGCAGCAGGCTGGTCGTCAAGCACACCTCGCGCACGGTGAAGGCCATCGTCACCGACCTGCACTACCGGATCGACGTGAACACCCTGCACCGCGACGAAGCCGCGACCCAGCTCAGCCTGAACGAGGTCGGCCGGGTCCGGCTCCGCCTGACCCAGCCCATCTTCTGTGATCCCTACGCCCGGAACCGGACCACCGGCGGCCTGATCCTCATCGACGAGGCCACCAACGCCACGGTCGGCGCCGCCATGATCACCGACGCCCGCTAGCCCGGTAGGCGCGCCGGCAGGCGAGCGGGAGACAGCGCATCTGTGATGGGTATGGTGCGAATTGCGGCTTACCGACGTTATGGGAGTGACTGTGAGCGCTGAATTGCCTGCTGAGGGTAGCCGGACCACGACCCCGTTCCACGACCTGGCGGACTTCGTGGCGATCCCGCGGGTGACGGCGCTGCGGCTGGCGCCGGACGGGAGCTGGCTGGCGGCGGCGGTGCAGACGCTGAGCCCGGACCGGAAGAAGTACCTGACCAGCCTGTGGCGCATCGATACCGCGGGCGGGCCGGCGCGCCGGCTGACCCGGTCCGCGGAGGGCGAGGCCAGTCCGCGGTTCCTGCCCGACGGCTCGCTGCTGTTCACCTCCAGGCGGCCCGATCCCGGAGCCGGCCCGGCCCGCAAGGACGCCGCGGCGGATGTCGCCAGCGCTATGGCTGCTTCCCCCCGGCGGCGGCGAGGCCCGGATCATGGCCGCCCTGCCCGGCGGGGTCACGGCTGCCGAGGTGGCCCGGGACGCCGGGACCGTCGTGCTGAGCTCGCCGGTGCTGCCCGCGGCGGGACGCGACGGACGTCGCGGACGGGAACAGCGCCGCGGACGACGCCCGGTTGCGGACCGAACGCGGCGACGCCGGGGTGACCGCCATCTTGCACGAGTCGGCCCCGATCAGGTACTGGGACCACGACCTCGGCCCGGACCAGGTCCGGCTGTTCGCCGTCGACCCGGACCTGCTCAGCGAGGCAGCCGGGCCGGGCGAGGAGTTCACCGGACTGCGTGACCTGACCCCGGAGCCGGGCCGCGCCCTCGACGACGAGGCGTTCGAGCTGACCCCGGACGGCACCTCGGTGATCACCGGGTGGCAGCTGTGGCATCCGGCCGGGCAGTCACACGCCGAGCTGGTCATGATCGACGTCGCCACCGGGAAACGCCGGGTGCTGCTGAGCGCGCCGGAGTACAACTTCGAGGCGCCTCGCGTCTCGCCCGACGGGCGGTTCATCGTCTGCCAGCGCGAAACGCAGACCACCCCGGAACGCCCGCCGGACCTCACCCTGGTCGTGCTGGGCGTCAACGGCGCGGGCCCGGACGGGGAAGCCGGCCGCGATCTGCTGCCCGGCCTGGACCGGTGGCCCGTCGAGCCCGCCTGGTCGCCCGATTCCCGGACCGTGTACTTCGCCGCCGACGAGGGCGGCCGGCGGCCGGTGTTCCGCGTCGACCCGCGCACCGGCGAGGTGACCCGGCGTGACCGGCGATGACGGCGCGTACACCGACCTGAATCCCGCCCCGGACGGCCGGTACCTGTACGCGCTGCGCTCGGCGGTGGACTCGCCGCCCACCCCGGTCCGGATCGACCTGAACCCCAATACCGGGGCGGCCGATCCGGCCGTCCTGGACAGCCCCGGCGCGCCGCTGGCGCTGCCGGGCCGGGCTGGCCGAGGTGCAGGCGGCCGCCGACGACGGCCAGCCGATCCGGGCCTGGCTCGTGCTGCCCGACGGCGCGTCCCCCGACCACCCCGCGCCGTTGCTGCTGTGGGTGCACGGGGGCCCGATGAGCAGCTGGAACGCCTGGTCCTGGCGGTGGAACCCGTGGCTGATGGCGGCGCGCGGCTACGCCGTGCTGCTGCCCGACCCGGCGCTGTCCACCGGCTACGGGCAGGAGTTCATCGCCCGCGGCTACCACGACTGGGGCACCCGGCCGTTCGCCGACATCATGGCCGTGACCGAGCCGGTCATGGCCCGCCCGGACATCGACGCGGACCGGGTGGCATGATGGGCGGCTCCTACGGCGGCTACATGGCGAACTGGATGGCCGGCCACACCGACCGGTTCAAGGCCATCGTGAGTCACGCCGGGCTGTGGGTGCTGGACCAGATGTTCGGCACCACCGACCACCCGATGTTCTGGCGGCCGCAGTTCGGCGATCCGCTCACCCAGCCCGAGATGTACGAGAAGAACTCGCCGCACCGGCACATCGAGCGGATCCGGACCCCGATGCTGGTCATCCACGGCAACAAGGACTACCGGGTGCCGGTGGGCGAGGCGCTGCGGCTGTGGTGGGACCTGTCCCGGCACGGGGCGCAGGCCAAGTTCTTGTACTTCCCGGACGAGAACCACTGGATCCTCACCCCCGGCAACGCGCGGATCTGGTACGAGACGGTCTTCGCCTTCCTGGCCGAGCACGTCCTCGGCCAGGAATGGCAGCGTCCCGCGCTGCTCTAGGCTGAGGCAATGACCCGTGCGGATCTGGACAAGCAGCCGGGGGACGTGGCGGCGATGTTCGACGGCATCGCCGAACGCTACGACCTGCTGAACGACATCTTGTCCGGGGGCCAGGTCCGGCTGTGGCGGCGGGCCGTGGCCCGGATCACCGGCGCCGGCCCGGGTACCCGGGTGCTGGACCTGGCGGCCGGCACCGGCACGTCCGCCCTGTCGTTCACCGCCACCGGCGCCGACTGCGTGGCCTGCGACTTCTCCCTGGGCATGCTGCGGGCGGGTCAGTCCCAGCGGGCGGGCCGGACGCAGCGCGGCGCGGGGCGTCTGGGCCTGATAGCGGGCGACGCGCTGCGGCTGCCGTTCCGGGACGAGGCGTTCGACGCGGTGACGATCTCGTTCGGGCTGCGCAACGTGGCCAGCCCGGGCGCGGCGCTGGCCGAGATGCGCCGGGTCACCCGGCCCGGCGGCCGGCTGGTGGTCTGCGAGTTCAGCACCATCACGATTGCCCCCCTCGATATGCTTTACCGGCGTTACCTGATCAATGTCCTCCCGGCGATCGCGCAGCGGACGGCGCGTCATCCCGAGGCCTACCAGTACCTGGCCGAGTCGATCGCGGACTGGCCCGCTCAGCGCGAGCTGGCCGGCGTGATCGAGGCGGCGGGCTGGTCGGCGGTGCGCTGGCGCGACCTGAGCCTGGGCGTGGTCGCGGTGCACGTCGCCCGGCGGGCCCCGGAGGCAAGCGGCCGGCCCGGCTGACCCGCGGATAGCTCTGCGCATGGTCGGGCGGCCGACACGGCTGACCCCGCGTATGGCGATGACCATGGGGGTCTAAACTAAGGGCAAAGAATTTGTGAAGCGGTTCACAAGACGTTCAGGATCTCACCCGTGACCGAGCACGCTCCCCCCGTCACCCAGACCAGCAACGGAGCCGAGCCGCGCCGGCCCGCCGACGACGCCGACGTCATCGTGGTCGGCGCCGGGCCGGCCGGTTCGACGACCGCCTATTACCTGGCCCAGGCCGGGCTCGACGTCCTGATGCTGGAGAAGTCCACGTTCCCGCGGGAGAAGGTGTGCGGGGACGGCCTGACCCCGCGCGGGGTCAGGGCGCTGGTGGCCATGGGCATCAGCGTCAGCGAGCAGGACGGATGGGTCCGTAACAAGGGCCTGCGCGTCATCGGCGCGGGCAAGCGGCTGGAACTGCCCTGGCCCGAGCTGTCCAGCTACCCGGGGTACGGCCTGGTCCGGCCCCGGACCGACCTGGACCAGATGCTGGCCCGCCGGGCCCAGCAGGCCGGTGCCCGGCTGCTCGAGGGCGTCACCGTGACCGGTCCCGTGCTCGACGAGCGCACCGGCCGGATCGCCGGCGTCGCAGCAAAAGAGGCCGACGGCGAGCGTGCCTACCGGGCCCGGGTCATCGTCGCGGCGGATGGCAACTCCTCCCGGCTGTCGGTGGCCATGGGGCTGCGCAAGCGGGACGACCGCCCGCTCGGCGTCGCGGTGCGGACCTACTACCAGAGCCCGCGGCACGACGACGACTACCTGGAGTCCTGGCTGGACCTGTGGGACGGCGACCGGCTGCTGCCGGGGTACGGCTGGATCTTCGGCATGGGCGACGGGACGTCCAACGTGGGGCTGGGGCTGCTGAACACCAGCGCCGCGTTCGGGCACACCGACTATCACGCCCTGCTGCGCAAGTGGCTGGCGGGCATGCCGGCCGAGTGGGGCTTCACCGAGGAGAACCGCACCCAGCCGATCCGCGGCGCGGCGCTGCCCATGGGCTTCAACCGGACCCCGCACTACTACCGGGGCCTGCTGCTGGCCGGCGACGCCGGCGGCATGGTGAACCCGTTCAACGGCGAGGGGATCGCGTACGCGATGGAGTCGGGGGAGATCCTGGCCCGCACCATCGCGCAGGCCCTGGCCCGGGCCCGGCGGACCGAGACCGAGCGGGTCCTGGCCGGGTACCCGCGGGCGCTGGCGCAGGCCTACGGCGGCTACTACTCGGTGGGCCGGGTGTTCGTGAAGGCGATCGGCCGGCCAGAGCTGATGCGCTTCGCGACCAAGCACGCGATGTCCCGGCCGGCCCTGATGCGGTTCGCGCTCAAACTGCTCGCCAACCTGACCGATCCGGGGGGAGATGCGTCAGACCGGCTGGTCAACGCCCTGTCCAAGCTCGCCCCTAACCCTAAGTGAGGGGTCATGGCGGCTGTCCCTAGGATAAGGGGTTGGCATCCGGCCTGTGGAGGGAGGAAACATCGATGAGGCTCTACGTTCCGATCCTCGTGCTGGCCGTGCTGGCCCTCGGCTTCGCCGCCTTCTCCGTCACCTTCGGCGCCATCGCCGGGCCGAAACGGTGGAACAAGGCCAAGCTGGAGAGCTACGAATGCGGCATCGAGCCGACGCCGCACCCGGTGGGCGGGGGCCGGATCCCGGTCAAGTACTACGTGACCGCGATGCTGTTCATCCTGTTCGACATCGAGATCATTTTCCTGTATCCCTGGGCGGTCACCTTCGACAAGCTCGGCGCCTTCGGCTTGATCGAGATGGTGACCTTCGTGATAACCGTGCTGGTCGCCTACGCCTACGTGTGGCGGCGCGGCGGCCTGGAGTGGGATTAGCCATGGGTGTTGAAGAGAAGCTGCCGAGCGGCGTGCTGCTGACCTCGGTGGAGAAGCTGGCCGGCTGGGCCCGGGCCCGGTCGGTGTGGCCGGCCACCTTCGGCCTGGCCTGCTGCGCCATCGAGCTGTTCCAGACCGGCGGCCCCAAGCACGACCTGGCCCGGTTCGGCATGGAACGGGCTTCGAACACCCCGCGCCAGGCCGACCTGATGATCGTGGCCGGCCGGCTCAGCCAGAAGATGGCCCCGGTGACCAGGCAGATCTACGACCAGATGTCCGACCCCAAGTGGGTCATCTCGATGGGCGTGTGCGCCTCCAGCGGCGGCATGTTCAACAACTACGCCATCGTTCAGGGCGTGGACCACGTCATCCCGGTCGACATCTACCTGCCCGGCTGCCCGCCGCGCCCGGAGATGCTGCTCGACGCGATCCTCAAGCTGCACGACCAGATCATGAACGCCAAGCTCGGCAAGGACCGCGAGCGGCAGATCACCGAGCTCGAGGAGGCCCGGCTGAACCTGCGGCCGCTGCACCTGATCTCGCCCGAGGGGTCCGAGCTGTGAGCGAGTCCGAGCAGGATCCGAAGGCGGATCCGGCCGGCGCGGACGCCAACCTGCCCGCCCGGCTCGGCGAGGAGCGGCTGAACGAGCCGGTCGTCCGCATGGGCATGTTCGGCGTGGAGGACACCCCGGATACCTCCGGGTTCGGGCTGCTCCGGGTGCACCAGCAGCCCCCGCGGGTCAGCCCGCGCCCGTACGGCTCCTACTTCGACGAGATCGCCGACACCCTCGGCCTGTCCGACGCCATCGAGCGGGTGGTGGTCGACCGGGGCGAGCTGACCTTCCACGTCCGCCGGGAGCGGCTGCCCGAGGTGGCGGCGAAACTGCGCGACGATCCCGCCCTCCGCTTCGAGCTGTGCAGCGGGGTCTCCGGCGTGCACTACCCAGAGGACACAGGGCGCGAACTGCACGCCGTGTACCACATGCTGTCGATCACGCACAACCGCCGGGTGCGGCTGGAGGTGAGCGCGCCGGACGCCGACCCGCACGTCCCGTCGCTGGTCGGCGTGTACCCGACCTGTAACTGGCACGAGCGGGAGACGTGGGATTTCTTCGGCCTCATCTTCGACGGGCATCCCGCGCTGACCAGGATCCAGATGCCTGACGACTGGAAGGGCCATCCGCAGCGCAAGGACTACCCGCTGGGCGGGATCCCGGTCGAGTACCGCGGCGCCAAGATCCCCCCTCCCGAGGAGCGGAGGCACTACCAATGACCAGCGGCATGCCGCACGCGGCGGCCGGGGCGAGCGACGCCGAAGCCGCCGAGGGCCGCGTCTACACGGTCTCCGGCGAGGACTGGGACGAGATCGTCGCCGCCGCGAACGAGGCCGGGGACTTCGAGAGCGGCGAGCGGATCGTGATCAACATGGGCCCGCAGCACCCCTCCACCCACGGGGTGCTCCGGCTGGTCCTGACGCTGGAGGGTGAGACGGTGGCCGAGGTGCGCCCGGCCATCGGGTACCTGCACACCGGCATCGAGAAGAACATGGAGTACCGGACCTGGACGCAGGGCGTCACGTTCTGCACCAGGGCGGACTACCTGATGCCGATCTTCAACGAGGCCGCCTACTGCTTCGCGGTCGAGCGCCTGCTCGGCATCGAGGACCGGATCCCCGAACGCGCGCAGATCATCAGGGTCCTGCTGATGGAGCTCAACCGGATCTCCTCGCACCTGGGCGGGATCGCCCCCATGGGCCTGGAACTGGGCGCGACCACGATCTACACGCAGGGCGCCCGGCTGCGGGAACGCTGCCTGGACGTGCTGGAGCTGATCACCGGCCTGCGGATGAACCACGCCTTCGTCAGGCCCGGCGGCGTGGCGCAGGACCTGCCGCCCGGCGCGCTGGAGGCCATCCGGGTGTTCGACGAGTCCGGGCGGCGGCTGCTGGACCAGATGCACACTCTGATCGATGCGAACCCGATCTTCATCGCCCGGAACAAGGGCATCGCCTACCTGGACCTGCAGGCGTGCATGGCCCTCGGCGTGACCGGTCCCATCCTGCGGGCCACCGGACTGCCCTGGGACCTGCGCAAGTCCCAGCCGTACTGCGGCTACGAGACCTACGACTTCGACGTGCCGGTCAGGGATACGTGCGACGCGTACGGCCGGTACCAGATCCGGATGGACGAGATCGAGGAGTCGCTGAAGATCATCCAGCAGTGCGGCGACCGGCTGGCGGCCCGCGGATCGCTCGACTCCGATCCGGTGATGATCCGGGACGCCAAGATCGGCTGGCCGGCCCAGCTGTCCCTGGGGCCCGACGGGCTCGGCCCGTCGCCGCAGCACATCGCGCACATCATGGGCCAGTCCATGGAGGCGCTCATCCACCACTTCAAGCTGATCACCGAGGGGTTCCGGGTGCCGGCGGGCCAGGCGTACGCCGCGATCGAGTCACCCCGCGGCGAACTGGCCGCGCACGTGGTCAGCGACGGCGGGACCCGGCCGTACCGGGTGCACCTGCGCGACCCTTCGTTCGTCCACCTGCAATCGGTCGCCGCGATGTGTGAGGGCGGCTTCGTGGCCGACCTCATCCCCGCGATCGCGAGCCTGGATCCCGTGATGGGAGGTTGTGACCGGTAATGCCGTTCAGCGACCAAGTGCGCTCCCGTCTCGACGCGGACGCGGCGCGGATCATCGGCCAGTACCCGGGGTCGAGGTCGGCGCTGCTGCCGTTGCTGCATCTCGTCCAGTCCGAGGAAGGCTACGTCTCCGAGGACGGCATCGAGTACTGCGCGCGCCAGCTCGGGCTGACCGAGGCCGATGTCACCGGGGTGGTCAGCTTCTACACCATGTACAAGCGCGGCCCGGTCGGCGAGTATCACGTCGGCGTGTGCACCAACACCATATGCGGCGTGCTGGGCGGCAACCAGATCCTCGCCGAACTCCACGAGCACCTCGGCGTGGGCGACGACGAGGTCACGCCCGACGGCCGGGTCAGCCTGGAGCACCTGGAGTGCAACGCCGCCTGCGTGTACGCGCCGGTGGTGATGGTGAACTGGGAGTTCTTCGACAACCAGACGCCGGCCTCGGCGCGCCAGCTCGCCGACGACCTGCGCGCCGGGAACCCGGTGACCCCGACCCGGGGCCCGGACCGGCTGGTCACCTGGCGCGAGGCGGCCCGGATCCTGGCCGGCTTCAACGACGACCAGGCCCTCGAGGGTCCGACCGCGGGACCGGCCGACCTGGTCGGCCTCAAGATCGCCCAGGAGCACGGCTGGACCGCGCCGGAGCCGGGTCCGGCGGCCGGGCAAACGGCGGGCGAGCAAGCGAAGGAGCCGCGGTGACCGACATCCTGACCCCGGTGCTGACCGCGCACTGGGACCAGCCCGACCTGTTCACCATCGACGGGTACCGGCGGACGGGCGGCTACCAGGCGCTGCCGAAGGCGCTCGGCATGTCCCGGGACGAGGTCATCGCGATCGTGAAGAGCTCCGGACTGCGCGGCCGCGGCGGGGCCATGTTCCCGACCGGAGTGAAGTGGGGCTTCCTGCCGCAGGGCGACGACAAGCCGCACTACCTGGTGGTGAACGCGGACGAATCCGAACCCGGTGCCTGCAAGGACGTCCCGCTGATGATGGCCAACCCGCACCTGCTCATCGAGGGCGCGGCCATCGCCGCCTACGCGATCGGGGCCGGCCACGCGTTCATCTACGTCCGGGGCGAGGTCCTGCACGTCATCCGGCGGCTGCGGCACGCGGTCCAGGAGGCGCGCGCGGCCGGGTACCTCGGCCAGAACATCCTCGGCTCCGGGTTCGACGTGGAGGTCATCATCCACGCCGGGGCCGGCGCGTACATCTGCGGCGAGGAGACCGCGCTGCTGGACTCGCTCGAGGGCAAGCGCGGGCTGCCGCGGAACAAGCCGCCGTTCCCGGCCGTGGCCGGCGTGTACGCCATCCCGACGAACGTGAACAACGTGGAGTCGATCGCCAGCGCGCCGGCCATCCTGCTGAACGGGGCCGACTGGTTCGCCAGCATGGGCACCGAGAAGACCAAGGGCTGCGGGATCTTTAACCTTTCCGGCCACATAACGACCCCGGGCACGTTCGAGGCTCCGCTCGGCATCACGCTGCGCGAACTGCTCGAGCTCTGCCGGCGGGATGCGGGGCGGTCGCCGGCTCAAGTTCTGGACCGCGGGCGGCTCGTCGGCGGGGATCCTCACCGACCAGCACCTGGACCTGCCGCTGGACTTCGAGTCGGTCGCGGCCGCCGGGTCCCAGCTCGGCACCAGGTCGGTGATGATCTTCGACGACACCACCTGCGTGGTCGGCGCGGTGCTCCGCTGGACCGAGTTCTACCAGCACGAGTCGTGCGGGAAGTGCACGCCGTGCCGCGAGGGCACGTTCTGGCTGGTCCGCATCCTGGACCGGCTGGAACACGGCGATGGGACCGAGGAAGACGTCGAGAAGCTCCTGGACATCTGCGACAACATCACCGGCCGCGCGTTCTGCGCGCTCGGCGACAGCGCGACGCCCCCGATCACCTCCGCGGTCAAGTACTTCAGGGACGAGTTCATCCAGCACCACAAGGAGGGCGGCTGTCCCTTCGACCCGGCGGCTTCGACGGTCTGGAGCGAGTCGTGACCGTGGAGACCACGCAGGACACGGTGACCGTCACCATCGACGGGTTCGAGATCGTGGTGCCCAAGGGCACGTGGATCATCCGGGCCGCCGAACTGCTCGGCATCGCGATCCCGCGGTTCTGCGAACATCCGCTGCTCGAGCCGATCGGCGCCTGCCGCCAGTGCCTGGTCGAGGTGGAAGGCCAGCGCAAGCCGCTGGCCTCGTGCATCACCGCGTGCACCGAGGGCATGGTGGTGCACACCCAGCTCACCTCGGCGGTCGCGGACAAGGCGCAGCAGGGCGTGATGGAGATGCTGCTCATCAACCACCCGCTGGACTGCCCGATGTGCGACAAGGGCGGTGAGTGCCCGCTGCAGAACCAGGCCATGTCCAACGGGCGGGGTGAGACCCGGTTCACCTTCGACAAGCGGACCTTTGACAAGCCGGTCCCCATCTCCACCGAGGTGCTGCTGGACCGCGAGCGGTGCATCTCGTGCACCCGGTGCACGCGGACGTCGGAGGAGATCGCGGGAGACGCGTTCATCGAGTTCCTCGGGCGCGGCCCGGCCCAGATGATCGGCACCGCCGAGGGCAAGCCGTTCAACTCCTACTTCTCCGGCAACACGGTGCAGGTCTGCCCGGTCGGCGCGCTGACCGGCGCGGCGTACCGGTTCCGGTCCCGGCCGTACGACCTGGTGTCGGTGCCGAGCGTGTGCGAGCACTGCGCCTCGGGGTGCCGGCAGCGGACCGACGTCCGGCGCGGGCGGGTCATGCGCCGGCTGGCGGGCGAGGAGCCCCTGGTCAACGAGGAGTGGAACTGCGACAAGGGCCGCTGGGCCTTCACCTACGCGACCCAGCCCGACCGGCTCACCTCCCCGCTGGTCAGGGACGCCGACGGCAGGCTCGTCCCGGCCTCCTGGCCGCACGCGCTGGCGGTCGCCGCGGCCGGCCTGGTCGCGGCGCGCGACGCGGCCCGCGACTCGGAGGGCGAGCGGCCGCGGGCGCCGGCGTGCTGGCCAGCGGCCGGCTCACCCTCGAGGACGCCTACGCGTACGCCAAGTTCGCCCGGGTCGCCCTGGACACCAACGACGTGGACATGCGGGCGCGCGTGCACTCGGCCGAGGAGGAGCAGTTCCTCGCGGCCTGCGTGGCCGGGCGCGACATCGCGGTCAGCTACGCCGACCTGGAACGGGCACCGGCCGTGCTGCTGGCCGGGTTCGAGCCGGAAGACGAGTCGCCGATCGTCTTCCTGCGGCTGCGCAAGGCGGTGCGCCACCGTCAGCTGCCGGTGTTCTCCATCGCGGCGCTGGCCAGCCCCGGGCTGGCCAAGCTGTCCGGCACGCTGCTGGCCACCCTGCCCGGCGACGAGGCCGCCGCGCTCACCGCGCTGACCGCGGGCGACGCGGCCAGCGCCCCGGGCTGGAAGTCGGCCGGCGCGGAGGCCGCGGACGAGAGCTGGAAAGATGCGGGCCAGGCGCTCGGCGAGGCCGGTGCGGTGATCCTGGTCGGCGAGCGGCTGGCCGCCGTGCCGGGCGCGCTCGCGGCCGCGGCCCGGCTCGCGTTCGCGTCGGGCGCCCGGCTGGCCTGGGTGCCGCGCCGCGCGGGCGAACGGGGCGCGGTCGAGGCCGGCGCGCTGCCCGGCCTGCTGCCCATCGGCCGTCGGGTGAGCGACCCCGCGGCCCGCGCCGAGGTGGCCCGGGCCTGGGGCAAGAGCACGCTGCCCAGCACGCTGGGACGCGACACCACGGCCATGCTCACCGCCGCGGCCGACGGCGAGCTCGGCGCCCTGGTGGTGGCCGGAGTGGATCCGGCCGACCTGCCCGATCCGCGGGCGGCGCTGCGGGCGATCGATAGGGCGCCCTTCGTGGTCAGCCTCGAGCTGCGGGCCAGCGCGGTCACCGACCGCGCCGACGTGGTGTTCCCGGTCGCCGCCGTGGCCGAGAAGGCCGGGACGTTCGTGAACTGGGAAGGTCGCGGCGGCTCGTTCGGCGCGGCGCTGCGGGTTCCGGAGGTCCGCACCGACCTGTACGTGCTCGGCGCGATCGCCGATCAGATGGACGTCCACCTGGGGCTGCCCGACGCCGCGGCGGCGCGCGCGGAGCTCGCCGCGCTCGGCGCCTGGCGCGGCACGCGGCCGGAGCCGCCGGCGGCGACGACCGCCTGGCCCGGCGTGCCGCCGGTCCGCCACGACCCGTCGAGTGGCCTGGACGTACGGCTGGCCAGCTGGCACCAGCTGCTGGACAGCGGGCGCATGCAGGACGGCGAGCCGTCCCTGGCGGGCACCGCCCGCCCGGTGGTGGCCCGGATGTCCGCGGCGACCGCGGCCGAAGCCGGCCTGGCCGACGGCGATAAGGTGACCGTGGCCGCCGACCATGGCTCGGTGACCGTTCCCGTCGAGCTCGTGCCGATGGCCGATCACGTGGTCTGGCTCCCGGCGGCGGGCCTGCCCGGCGGAACCACCCTCCGCGCCGAACTCGGCGCGGGCCACGGCGCCATGGTCACGCTGAGGAGGCCGGAATGATGCAGGCAGCAGGGCTGCCGCAGGTGCTGGCGGCTCCCCCCCAGACCCGACGCTCAGCGACTTCAACCAGCTCATCTGGTGGCTGGTGCTGCTGAAGGTCGTCATCGTCTTCGTCTTCTTGCTGCTGACGACGATGCTCATGATCTGGGCGGAGCGCCGGGTCATCGGCCGGATGCAGAACCGGCCCGGCCCGAACCGGGCCGGGCCCTTCGGCCTGCTGCAGCCGGTCGCGGACGCGCTCAAGCTGCCGCTGAAGGAAGACATCATTCCCCTCACCGCGGACAAGCTGTTGTTCATAGCCGCGCCGGTGATATCGGGGTCGATCTGCTTCGTCGCCTTCTCGGTCATCCCGTGGGGCCCGGAAGTCTCGATCTTCCACCACTACACCCCGCTGCAGCTCACCGACCTGCCGGTGGCGGTGCTGCTGGTGCTGGCGATGAGCTCGATCGGGGTTTACGGGATCGTGCTGGCCGGCTGGTCTTCGGGGTCGCCCTACTCGCTGCTCGGCGCGCTGCGCTCGGCCGCGCAGGTGATCAGCTACGAGATCGCGATGGGCCTGGCCTTCGTGGCCGTGTTCCTGTACGCGGGCTCGCTGTCGACCACCGCCATCGTCAATGCGCAGCAGCACGAATGGTACGCGTGGCTGCTGCCGGTCTCGTTCGTCATCTACCTGGTCACCATGGTCGGCGAGACCAACCGGCTGCCGTTCGACCTGCCCGAGGGCGACGGCGAGCTGGTGGCCGGCTATCACACCGAGTACTCGTCGATGAAGTTCGCGATGTTCTACCTCGGCGAGTACATCAACATGACCACGGTCGCCGCGCTGGCCACCACGCTGTTCCTGGGCGGCTGGCGGGCGCCGTGGCCGCTGTCGCTGTGGTCGGGTGCCAACAGCGGCTGGTGGCCGGTGCTGTGGTTCGTGATCAAGGTCTACATCTTCCTGTTCTGCTACATCTGGCTGCGCGGGACCCTGCCCCGGGTCCGGTACGACCAGCTGATGGCGATCGGCTGGAAGGTCCTGATCCCGGTCTCCATCGTCTGGATCCTGCTGATCGCCACCGTGCGCGCCTGGCGGCTCGACACGCACAACACGATCCCGTACGTGGTGGGCGGCGTGGTCCTGGTCATCATCATCGCGCTGGCCTCGATGTGGGAGAGCGCCGCGCAGCAGCGGGCCGCCCGTTTCGCGGCCGCGGATTCCGCCAGTGCCAGCGAGGCCGGCCGGGACGTGCCCATGGGCACGAGCTCCTTCCCGGTGCCGCCGCTCGACCTGCCGCACTACCACGGCATCGACCTCGACAACGAAACCTCCACCAGGGAGGTCACTGGTGCTTGATTTCCTCAACCCGATCAAGGGGTTCGGGGTCACCTTCCACGAGATGTTCCGGAAGGTCGAGACCGTCGAGTACCCCGAGGTCAAGAAGCCCACCGCGCCGCGGTTCCACGGCCACCACCAGCTCAACCGGTGGCCGGACGGGCTGGAGAAGTGCATCGGGTGCGAGCTGTGCGCCTGGGCCTGCCCGGCCGACGCGATCTACGTCGAGGGCCGGGACAACACCGAGGAGGCCCGGTTCTCCCCCGGCGAGCGGTACGGCCACGTCTACCAGATCAACTACCTGCGCTGCATCTTGTGCGGCATGTGCATCGAGGCCTGCCCGACGCGCGCGCTGACCATGACCAACGAGTACGAGATCGCCGACGACAGCCGGGAGAAGCTGATCTGGACCAAGGAGCAGCTGCTCGTGCCGCTGCTGCCGGACATGGAGGCGCCGCCGCACCCGATGCGGCTCGGCGACGACGAGAAGGACTACTACCGCCTCGGCGCGGCCGGCCTGGTCCGCGGCCCGCGGGCGCCGGGGATGTCCGGGCCCGGCGGGCCGTCCGGCCCGGCGGTGTTCGCCGGGTCGCCCGACGCCTCGCTGTCGTGGGCCCCGCCGGAGGTCCGCGAGGAGGGGGCTGAGGACCAATGACGCACGTCCTGGCGGCCGGCACCAACACCGACTCCGTCGCGGTGGAAACCGTCTTCTGGATCCTGGCCGTCGCCTCGGTGGGCGCCGCGCTGGCCATGATCCTGGTCCCGCGCGCGGTGCACTGCGCCCTGATGCTCGCCGTCGTGATGCTCTGCCTGGCCACCATGTACGCCATGCAGGGCGCGCCGTTCCTGGCCTTCGTGCAGATCATCGTGTACACCGGCGCGGTCCTCATGCTGTTCCTGTTCGTCCTGATGCTCATCGGCATCAGCTCGGCGGACTCGATCGTGGAGACCATCAAGGGCCAGCGGCAGGCCGCA
Source organism: uncultured Actinomycetes bacterium (assembly GCA_963849595.1). Taxonomy (GTDB): domain Bacteria; phylum Actinomycetota; class Actinomycetes; order Streptosporangiales; family Streptosporangiaceae; genus Palsa-504. The sequence goes on along the minus strand of CAWKIB010000015.1, from coordinate 12,392 downwards.
GGCCTGGCCGCGATCGGCTTGTTCGTCCTGCTCATCCTCGGCATCGGGCACGCCGCCATCGGCCCGGCCACGCTGTCGAAGGCGGCCGGCGGCACGAACAACCTGACCGGCATCGCCACCTTGATCTTCACCACCTACGTGTTCCCGTTCGAGGTCACCGGCGCGCTGCTGATCACCGCGGCGGTCGGGGCCATGGTGCTGGCGCACCGCGAGCGCGCCACGCCCCGGCCCACCCAGCGGCAACTCGCCGCCCGCCGGCTGGCCAGCGGCCACCTGGCGCCGGACCCGTCGCCCGGCGTGTACGCGCTGCACGACTCCGCGGACCGGCCGGCCCTGCTGCCGGACGGCACGACCTCCGAGGTGTCGGTCAGTTCGGCGCTGTCGCCCCGTGACCCGGCCGACGAACCACGCTTCGTTCCGCCCGAAGAAACGCTCGAGATCACCGCGGAAAGCGGCGAATGGGAGCCCACCCCGTCCGGGAAGGCCGACTCATGAGCCCGGTGCACTACGTGGCGCTGTCCGTGATCCTGTTCGTGATCGGCGCCGTCGGCGTGCTCGTGCGGCGCAACGCCATCGTCGTGTTCATGTGCATCGAGCTGATGCTGAACGCGTGCAATCTGGCCTTTGTCGCGTTCGCCCGCGAGCACGGCAACCTGGACGGGCAGGTCATCGCGTTCTTCGTCATGGTGGTGGCCGCGGCCGAGGTCGTGGTCGGCCTGGCCATCCTGATGGCGATCTACCGGGCCCGCAGGTCCGCGTCGGTGGACGACGCCAACCTGCTCAAGTACTGAGGGGATGACGACCTTGACTGGCAGGGCCCTCGCGGACGCTGTTCATGCCCAGGCGCTGACCACCGTGCCGGCCACCGGAGCGCTGAAGCTGTCGTGGCTGCTGCTCGCCTTCCCGCTGTTCGGCGCGGTGGTGCTGCTGGTCGGCGGCCGGCGTACCAACCGGTGGGGGCACCTGCTCGGGTGCGTGATGCCGGTCGCCGCGTTCGTCTACGGCGCGATCGCCTACTTCACCCTGCTCGGGGACACCAACCGGGAACAGGACCAGCACCTGTACACGTACATCCTGGCGGGCCGCTTCCAGGCCAGCGTAAACCTGCTGGTCGACCCGCTGTCGATCTGCTTCGTGCTGCTCATCACCGGGGTCGGGTCGCTGATCATCATCTACTCGGTCGGCTACATGGCCCACGACCCCGGCCGGCGGCGGTTCTTCGGCTACATGAACCTGTTCATCGCGTCCATGCTGCTGCTCGTGCTGGCCGACAACTACCTGGTGCTCTACGTCGGGTGGGAGGGCGTCGGCCTGGCCTCCTACCTGCTGATCGGGTTCTGGCAGGACCGGAACTCGGCGGCGGTGGCGGCGAAGAAGGCGTTCGTGGTCAACCGGGTCGGCGACGCCGGCCTCACCCTGGCCATCTTCCTGATGTTCAGCGCGTTCGGGACGGTGTCCTTCACCGGGGTGTTCCACCAGGTTCCGTCCGGCGGCAGCGGGGTGGCCACCGCGCTGGGGTTCCTGCTGCTGCTCGGCGCGTGCGGGAAATCCGCCCAGGTGCCGCTGCAGTCCTGGCTGCTGGACGCGATGGAGGGCCCCACGCCGGTGTCGGCGCTGATCCACGCCGCCACCATGGTCACCGCCGGGGTCTACCTGCTCGTGCGGTCCAACCCGATCCTCGCGGTCGCGCCGGACGCGCGGGTCGCGGTCGCCGTGGTCGGCACGGTCACGCTGCTGTTCGGCGGGATCATCGCCTCGGCCAGGGACGACATCAAGAAGTCGCTGGCCGGGTCCACGATGAGCCAGATCGGCTACATGTTCGCTCGGCGCCGGCCTCGGGCCCGAGGGGTACGTGTTCGCGATCGCGCTGCTGCTCGCGCACGGGTTCTACAAGGCCGGGCTGTTCCTCGGCGCGGGCTCGGTGATCCACGGCATGAACGACGAGCAGGACATGCGGAGGTACGGGGGGCTGTACCGCTTCCTGCCGGTCACCTACGTGACGTTCGGCCTGGCGTACCTGGCCATCATCGGCATCCCGCCGTTCTCCGGGTTCTTCGTCAAGGACCCCATCATCGAGGGCGACTTCACCGAGCACGGCACGGGCGGCTGGATCCTCGGCATCTGCGCGCTGATCGGCGCCGGGATCACCGCGTTCTACATGACCCGGATGATGCTCATGACCTGGCACGGGAAGCGGCGCTGGGAGGCCGAGGCGCATCCGCACGAATCGCCCCCGGTGATGACCTGGCCGATGATCATACTCGCGATCGGCTCGGTCGGCGCGGGCGCGATTCCTCATCGTCAACGACCGGCTGCAGAACTTCCTCGCCCCGGTCGTCGGTGTGCCGCCCGTCGAACACGGGTTCGTGACGACCGCCGGGATCGTGGCGCTGGTGCTGGCCCTGGCCGGCGTGGGCCTGGCCTGGGTCATGTACGGACGGATCCCGGTGCCCGCGGTCGCCCCGCAGGGGAACCCGCTGGTCGTCGCGGCCCGCAAGGACCTGTACGGCGACACGTTCAACGAGTCGGTCCTGATGCGGCCCGGCCAGTGGCTGACCCGGCTGTCGGTGTACTTCGACAACCGCGGCGTGGACGGCCTGGTGAACACCACGGCCGCGCTGATCGGCGGGACGTCGGGCCGATGGCGCAGGCTGCAGAACGGGTTCGTGCGCTCCTACGCGCTGTCCATGCTGGCCGGCGCCGTGGTACTGGTCGCCTTGCTCCTGGCGGTGAGGCTCTAGATGAACGGCTTTCCCTGGCTGACGATCGCCGGCGCGGTCCCGCTGCTCGGCGCGATCGTGATCATGCTGGTGCCCGGCCTGCCGGCCGACAGCGCCGAGGCCGACGTGCGGGCCCGGCAGGGCCTGGCCAAGTACCTGGCCCTGGCGTTCTCGCTGATCACGCTCGTCGTGGTGATCATCATCGCGGTCAAGTTCCAGATCGGCGGGCCGAACTACCAGTTCACCGAGACCTACTCCTGGATCCCGGCGTTCGGCGTGCACTACGCGCTGGGCGTGGACGGCATCGCGCTGGTCCTGATCGCCATGTCCGCGGTGCTGATGCCGGTCGTCATCCTGGCCTCCTGGAACGACGCGGAGAGCCCTGTACCGCCGGGGGGACGACCGTACCGCCTTTGCCGCCTGCGGCGGCGGGCCCGAGCCCCCCCGCCAAACCTAGGCACAGCGTCAAGACCTACTTCGCGCTGATGATGACGCTCGAGACGATGATGATCGGCGTCTTCGCGGCCACCGACGTCTTCCTGTTCTACGTGTTCTTCGAGGCCATGCTGATCCCGATGTACTTCATGATCGGCAGCTACGGGGTCGGCAAGCGGCAGTACGCGGCGGTCAAGTTCCTGCTCTACAGCCTGCTCGGCGGGCTGCTCATGCTGGTCGCGGTCATCGCGCTGTACGTGTACTCGGTCAGCAGCCCGGCCACCGGGCACCACGGCTCGTTCCTGTTCAGCGAGCTGGTCAACGTATCGCTGAGCCCGACCGTGCAGAAGTGGCTGTTCCTCGGGTTCTTCATCGCGTTCGCGATCAAGGCGCCGCTGTGGCCGTTCCACACCTGGCTGCCCGACGCCGCCGCCTCGGCGCAGCCCGGCGCGGCGGTGCTGCTGGTCGGCGTGCTGGACAAGGTGGGCACGTTCGGCATGCTGCGGTACTGCTTCGAGCTGTTCCCGGCCGGCGCGAAGTACTTCACCCCGCTGGTCATCACGCTGTCGGTGATCGCGGTCTTGTACGGGGCCATCGTGGCCATCGGCCAGCAGGACATGAAGCGGCTGATCGCCTACACCTCGGTCTCGCACTTCGGCTTCATCACGCTCGGCGTATTCGTCATGACCAGCCAGGGCGTGGCCGGCGCGACGCTGTACATGGTCAACCACGCGTTCGCCACCGGCGCGCTGTTCATCCTGGCCGGGTTCCTGATCAGCCGGCGTGGCTCGGACCGGATCGCCGACTACGGCGGCGTGCAGCAGGTCGCGCCGCTGCTGGCCGGGCTGTTCCTGATCTCCGGCCTGGCCGGGCTCTCGCTGCCCGGGCTGTCCACCTTCGTCAGCGAGTTCCTGGTCCTGATCGGGACGTTCTCCCGGTACAAGGTGGCCGCCACCTTCGCCACCGCGGGCATCATCCTGGCCGCGATCTACATCCTGTGGATGTACCAGCGGGTGGCGGGCGGCCCGGTCCGTGAGCAGGTGGCCGGGATGAAGGACCTGCGGCCCCGCGAGCTGCTGGCCGTCGCGCCGCTGGTCGTGCTGATCATCGGGGTCGGCGTGTACCCCAAGCCGGTGCTCGACATCATCAACCCGGCCGTGCGCGTGACGATGGCGCAGGTGCACGAGACCGATCCGGTGCCCGCGCATCCCGCGCCCGGGTTCACCACGACCGCCGTCGATACCACCGGCGTGCAGAAGGGAACGGCACCGTGACCGGCCTCCTGGCCATCCCGGCGAGCAGCGTGGCCGGCGCGATCACCCGGCCGAGCATCGAGTACGGCCAGCTGTCGCCGATGCTGGTGGTGTTCGGCGCCGCGGTGGCCGGCATCCTCGTCGAGGCCTTCACCCCCCGCCCGCTGCGCCGCCCCGTCCAGCTGGTGATCACCCTGGGCTCGCTGGCCGCCGCGTTCGTGCTGACCATCGTGGTCACCTCGTTCAGCATCTTCAATGACGGCAGCCCGGGCCACATCGCCGCGGCGGGCGCGGTCGCGATCGACCGGCCGACCCTGTTCATCCAGGGCACGATCCTGGTCCTGGCCTTCGTCAGCGTGCTGCTCATCGCCGACACCAGCAACAGCCCGTTCGCCGCCCAGGCCGCCGTGCCGCCCGGCAGCCCGGAGGAGCGCGAGGGCCTGGTCACCGGGGCCTTCCACACCGAGATCTTCCCGCTGACCCTGTTCGCGGTGGGCGGCATGCTGCTGTTCCCCGCGTCCAACGACCTGCTCACCATGTTCGTCGCGCTCGAGGTGCTGTCGCTGCCGCTGTACCTGCTGTGCGGGCTGGCCCGGCGCCGCCGCCTGCTCTCGCACGAGGCGGCCATGAAGTACTTCCTGCTCGGCGCGTTCTCCTCGGCCATCTTCCTGTTCGGCATCGCGATGCTCTACGGCTTCGCGGGCTCGGTCTCGCTCCCGGCCATCGCGTCCGACGGCGGCCAGCAACACCTCCAACTCCACCCTGCTGTACGCCGGGATCGCGCTGACCGGGGTCGGGCTGCTGTTCAAGATCGGGGCGGTGCCGTTCCAGGGCTGGAAGCCGGACGTGTACCAGGGCGCGCCGACGCCGGTGACCGCGCTGATGGCGTCCTGCACCGTGGTGTCCGCGTTCGGCGCGCTGCTGCGCGTCTTCTACGTCGCGTTCGGCAACCTGACCTGGGACTGGCGCCCGGCGCTGTGGGTCATCGCCGTCTTGACCATGGTCGCCGGCGCGGTCATCGCCATCACCCAGACCGACGTGAAGCGGCTGCTGGCCTACTCCTCGATCGCGCACGCCGGGTTCATCCTGACCGCGGTCATCGCGACCAGCGTCGCGGGGCTGTCCAGCAGCCTGTTCTACCTGGCCACCTACGGGCTGACCACGGTGGGCGCGTTCGCGGTGATCACCCTGGTGCGGGACGCGGGCGGCGAGGCCGGGCACCTGTCCCGGTGGGCGGGCCTGGGCCGGCGCTCGCCGGTGGTGGCGGGTATTTTCGCGCTGTTCCTGCTGGCCTTCGCGGGCATCCCGCTGACCAGCGGCTTCACCGGGAAGTTCGCCGTCTTCCAGGCCGCGATCGCCGCCGGCGAGACGCCGCTGGTCATCGTCGGCGTCCTGGCCAGCGCGATCGCCGGGTTCTTCTACGTCCGGGTGATCGTGCTGATGTTCTTCAGCGACCCGTTGCCCGACGGCCCCGAGGTGGTGGTGCCGAACGTGTTCTCCGGCACCGTGGTAGGCGTCGGCGTCGCGGCCACGGTCGTGTTCGGCATCGTGCCCGAACCGCTCCTGAGCCTGGCCGGCCACGCGGCGAATACACTGTTCGTGAGCTGACGGTCTTGGTTGCGGTGGCGCGGAACGGGCATACTCGGGAATTCGAGGCGTTCGCGCGTGCCGATGACCTGGAGAGTGTGTGATTATCGCAGTTCCGGTAGATTTCCCGGACTCCGCCCTGGCGGCGGAGGTTCTTGACGATCTGGCCCGGGTCGAGGCGTCGCTCATGGCAGACGGCGCATCCCGGTGACGAGCTCTTTACCGAGGCCTCCAGGCATTCCATCGCGGCGGGCGGCAAGCGGTTCCGGGCCCTGCTGGTCCTGCTGGCCGCGCAGTTCGGCGACCCGAAGGACCCGCGGGTCATCCAGGCCGCGGTGGCCATCGAGCTGACCCACCTGGCCACGCTGTTCCACGACGACGTCATGGACGAGGCCGAGGTCCGCCGCGGCCAGCCGTCGGTCAACTCGCGGTGGAGCAACTCGGTCGCCATCTTGACCGGGGACTTCCTGTTCGCGCAGGCCTCCCGCATTCTCGCCGACCTCGGCCCGGAGGCGGTCCGGATCCAGGCCGAGACGTTCAACCGGCTGGTCGACGGGCAGCTGTCCGAGACCATCGGGCCGCGGGGCGGGCAGGACCCGCTCGACCACTACATGCACGTGATCACCGAGAAGACCGGATCGCTGATCGCCACCTCCGGGCAGTTCGGCGCCCTGTTCTCCGGCGCCCCGGCCGAGGTGGCGACGCGGATCGCGGTGGCCTGCGAGCAGCTCGGCGTGGCCTGGCAGCTGTCCGACGACGTGATCGACATCGCCAGCGACTCGGCGCAGTCGGGCAAGACGCCCGGCACCGACCTGCGCCAGGGCGTGCGGACCCTGCCGGTCCTGTACGCGCTGCGCTCGACCGGCCAGGCCGGCGGCCGGATCCGACGCCGACCGGCGGCTGCACGAGCTGCTCGCCGAGGCCGACCTGACCGATGACGCGCTGCTGGCCGAGACGCTGGCCCTGCTGCGCGCCCATCCGGCCCTGGCCGAGTCCCGCGAGCACGTGCTGAGCTGGGTGCAGGGCGCCCGGAACGAGATCATGGCGCTGCCCGACGTGCCGGCCCGGGCGGCGTTCCTGGCGCTGTGCGACTTCGTGGAGAAGCGGACCGGCTGAACTTACATAGTGCCGCGCTCCCCTCAGTGGCAGACCGCGAAGACGGTGTCCTCGGCTTGGCATGCCGATAGCGCGGAAGACGGTGTTGTGATTCACGCCGAACTCCTGCCGTAGCTCCTTCACCGCCCTGGCGGCGACAAGGAACGCTGGTGAGCCTCTACTACGCGGATACCACCGCGGTGATCAAGCTCCTGGCCGAGCAGACCCATTCCCATGCCTTCGCGGCCTCTGCGCATGCGCATGCGGATGCTTGAGTAGGCACATCGGCCGCTCCCGGTCCTCAGCGGCCATGGCGCCAAGCCTCGGTTCAGAATCAAGTCAAAGCAGGCCTTCAATAAATATGCAGGTTATCTACAGGCAATACCAGGTAAGTCTTCAGGAATTTCCATGATTCTCAGAGGTAACGCATACCAGCCATCCCGTTCGCTCGGCTTACCTGGACCTCCAGAGCACCGTGCAGCGGGGGCTGGGCTTGCTCGGATGCGTCGGCGCAGGCAGCGCCCGTCCCGGTCGAGTTCCGCGAGGCCATGAGCGGCAAGGAGCAGATCGCGGATCAGCAAAAAGTAGAGGGCCGAGGCCAACGCCGACCCTCAAAGACAACTGCACCACGCATCACCACACGAAAGGCGTGTTCACCATCAACACCAAGTCCATCCTCACCAGGGCCGTAGTACTCGCCGGATCAGCAGGCCTGCTGGCAAGCCTCGGAGCGGTCGGCGCCAGCGCCGCGTCCGCTTCCACTCACCGCAACCAGACGCTCACCGCGACGACCAAAATCGTCAACCGCTACGACGGCGGCGGCAGCGGTTACTGGGCCTACGACTCCTTCGGCCGGGTCCTGAACCTCCAGTATCTGGGCAAGGTCACTCCGGCCATGATCGCCGCCAACCCGGCGCTGGCCTCGACGCCATACATGTACACCGCGACGCTCACCGACAAGGGAACCTTCAAGGACATCCCCGGCGCGTTCACCCCCAACCAGGGCGGGCGCAATGCCGGCCGGACCCTGCGGCCCACCCAGGTCACGGGCACCATGTCCGGCTACGGCGACTTCGCCGTGTTCTACGCGAGCCAGAAGGCCGCGGGCTACCGCGGCGACGCCTACACGGTCCCGCCGGCGCTGCGCGGGTCCGCGAGGAATCTGCACTACCCGTCGAGCACCTGGCCTGAGCTGGCATTCGCCAACGGCACCACGTTCGCTGGCGTGAGCGAGACCGGCTACAGCTACACCTACACCGTCATCAAGACCGTTCATGGCAAGCACGTCCGGGTTCAGACCTGGGTGGATAGCGCCTGGAACGGCGACGGCCAGCTCCGCGGCGACGGCAACATCACCGGCTGAGCAGTCCCATCCCCGACCGGAGCCGGGCGACCCGACGGGCCGTCCGGCTCCGCCGTGTGCTCAGCGGATCAGCAAGCTGAAGACCGGCCCGCCGACGCGCGCCGACGGCTGAGCTCCATGATCGCCGCGCGGCCTAGCTGACTTCCCAGGTGTCGTGGCCCGCCAGCAGCGCGCTGAGGTCGCCCGGTCCGCTGCGGGCCCGGGCCGCGGCGATCTGCTCGGCCATCAGCCGGTCGTAGCTCGGCTGCTCCGCCTGCCGGAACACCCCGACCGGCGTGTGCCGGAAGTCGGCCGCGTCGAGCCGGGACAGCGCGAACGCGTAGGACGGGTCGGCCCGGTGCGCGTCGTGGGTGACCAGCGTGTCCGGGTCGGCGCCCTCGACGTCGACCGCCTCGAGCTCACCGTGACGGCCGAACCGCAGCCCCTTCGAGGCCCCCGGACCGAAGCGGACCGGTGCCCCGTGCTCCAGGCGGATCAGCCGCTCGCCCGCCGAGGCCGTTTGCTTGAGCGGCTCGAACGCGTCGTCGTTGAAGATGGGGCAGTTCTGGTAGATCTCGATGAACGCGGCGCCCTGATGGTCGGCGGCGGCCCGCAGCACCGAGGTCAGGTGCTTGCGGTCCGAGTCGATGGTCCGCGCCACGAAGCTCGCGTCGGCCCCGAGGGCCAGCGACACCGGGTTGAACGGGTGGTCCAGCGACCCGAACGGGGTGGACTTGGTGATCTTGCCCTGCTCGGAGGTCGGCGAGTACTGGCCCTTGGTCAGCCCGTAGATCCGGTTGTTGAACAGCAGGATCTTGATGTTGACGTTGCGGCGCAGCGCGTGGATCAGGTGGTTGCCGCCGATCGACAGCGCGTCGCCGTCGCCGGTGATGACCCAGACCGACAGGTCGGTCCGGGACGTCGCGAGCCCGGTGGCGATGGCCGGCGCCCGGCCGTGGATGGAGTGCATCCCGTAGGTGTTCACGTAGTACGGCAGCCGCGACGCGCAGCCGATCCCGGAGATGACGACCACGTTCTCCCGCGGGACCTCAAGCTCGGGGAGGAAGGCCTGGAAGGCGGCCAGGATGGCGTAGTCGCCGCAACCAGGGCACCACCGTACCTCCTGATCGGATTTAAAATCTTTGGTCGCCGAACGGACCGTGGCTTTGGGCACCAGGGTCAGCGAGGCGAGCCGGTGGCTTCTGGATCCCGGCGCCTCGGGGGCGGTGGTCCCGCCGTGGCCGTTCCGCCCGGTGCCATTTAGCCGACTCAGTGCCGTTCATCTCAGGCATGCCCGATCACATCCTCGATGACGCCGGCGAGCTCGGCGGACTGGAACGGCAGGCCGCGCACCCGGTTGTAGGAGATCACGTCGACCAGGTACCGTCCGCGCAGCAGCAGGGCGAGCTGGCCGAGGTTGATCTCCGGGACCAGCACCTTGTCGTAGCGGCGGAGCACCTCGCCCAGGTTCGGCGGGAACGGGTTGAGGTGCCGCAGGTGCGCCTGGGCCACCGCGTGCCCGGCGTTGCGGACCCGGCGGACCGCCGCGCCGATGGCGCCGTACGTCGATCCCCAGCCCAGCACCAGCACCCGGGCGCCGCCGTCGGGGTCGTCGACGGCCAGCGGCTCGATGTCGGCCGCGATGCCGTCGATCTTGGCCTGGCGCAGCCGGACCATCCGGTCGTGGTTGTCGGGGTCGTAGGAGATCTCCCCGGTGATGTCGGCCTTCTCGATGCCGCCGATCCGGTGCTCGAGGCCCGCGGTGCCGGGGATGGCCCACGGCCGGGCCAGGGTCACCGGGTCCCGCCGGAACGGCTCGAACCCGCCACTGTGCTCGCCCGGTCCGGCCGGGTCGGCCGGTGGTCGGCTCAGCGAAGGAGAACTCGGCGCTCAGGTCGGGCAGGCTGGCGGTGTCCGGGATCCGCCACGGCTCGGAGCCGTTGGCCAGGTAGCCGTCGGAGAGCAGGATCACCGGGGTCCGGTACTTGACCGCGATCCGGGCCGCCTCGATCGCGGCGTTGAAGCAGTCGGCGGGGCTGGCCGGGGCGACGATGGGCACCGGCGACTCGCCGTTGCGGCCGAACATGGCCGGCAGCAGGTCGGTCTGCTCGGTCTTGGTCGGCATCCCGGTGGACGGCCCGGCCCGCTGGATGTCGCAGACGATCAGGGGCAGCTCGACCGACACGGCCAGGCCGACGGTCTCGGCCTTGAGCAGCATGCCGGGTCCGGACGTGCTGGTCACGCTCAGCGAGCCGCCGAACGAGGCGCCCAGAGCCGCGCCCACGGCGGCGATCTCGTCCTCGGCCTGGAACGTGCGGATCCCGAAGCGCTTGTGCTTGGCCAGCTCGTGCAGGATGTCCGAGGCCGGCGTGATCGGGTAGGAGCCGAGGAACAGCGGCAGCCCGGCCAGCTGCGACGCCGCGATGAGCCCGTAGGCCAGCGCGGTGTTCCCGCTGATGTTGCGGTACGTGCCGGGGGTCAGCGGGGCCGGCTTGACCTCGTAGCGGGCCGGGAACGCCTCGGTCGTCTCGCCGAAGTTCCAGCCCGCCTGAAAGGCGGCCACGTTCGCGGCCATGATCTCGGGCTTGCTCGCGAACTTGGCCTTGAGGAAGCTGAGCGTGCCGTCGGCGGGCCGGTCGTACAGCCAGGACAGCATGCCGAGCGCGAACATGTTCTTGGCCCGCTCGGCGTCCTTCCGGGTGATGTCGAAGGACTCCAGGGCCTTGACCGTCATCGAGGTGATCGGCACGGCGTGCACGTTGTACTGCTCGAGCGAGCCGTCCTCGAGCGGGCTCACCTGGTAGCCGACCTTGGTCAGGTTGCGCTTGGTGAACTCGTCGGTGTTGACGATCAGGTCGCCGCCCCGCGGCAGGTCCTTGATGTTGGCTTTCAGCGCGGCAGGGTTCATCGCGATCAGGACATCCGGTGCGTCGCCGGGCGTGAGGATGTCGTGGTCAGCGAAATGCAGCTGGAAGCTCGATACGCCGGCGAGGGTGCCTGCCGGGGCCCGGATTTCCGCCGGGAAATTCGGCTGGGTAGACAGGTCGTTGCCGAAGATCGCCGTCTCCTGGGTGAACCTGTCTCCGGCGAGCTGCATGCCGTCACCGGAGTCGCCGGCGAATCTGATGATGACGTGATCGAGCTGCTGGACCTGCTTGGTCACAGTTGGAAGACCTCCTCGGCATGCCGCGGCCGAACACTCTCGCAGCACCACCCCACGGCCGGGGGCATTAGGACGGTACAAATCTTACGCCCGAACAGGCGGGCCAACGTTCATCTGCCCGTTGATATTCCCAGGCCCGTGGTGATCGGGCCGGGCCGATGTAGTTTGTGACAGATTCCGGTAAGAACCCGCGGCCAGGTTTGTGGATAACGTGCCTGGCCCCGCGGCCGAGACTTGATGTCATCATGCGACTGCTAGCCGAACGCGGGATCCCGGGAGGTGCATGGCCGTGCGCGCTGACCGGCGGGCCGCGGGGCTGAGTTCCAGCCGGGCCGGCGCGGCCGCCCGGCTCGCGGCCGCCGTGCTGCCGGTGGCCGCCCTGTGCGCCGGGATCGGCGCCGCGGTCGCGGGCGGCGCCGGCGCGATCGCCGGACTCGCGGTCGCCGCCGTCGTGCTGGCCATGGTGGGCGCCTACTGCGACCGGCTGGCCCTGTCCGCGATGGCGGCCCGGCCGGTGAGCGAGGTCGAGCATCCCGAGCTCTACCGCCTGGTGCGGGAGCTGAGCAAGGGCGGCCGGCTCCCGGTGCCCCGGCTCTTCCTGTCCCCGGCCGAGCAGCCGAACTCGTTCGCGGTCGGCCGCAATCCGCGCAGCGCCGCCATCTGCTGCACCGAGGGCCTGCTCGCCTCGCTCGACGAGGCCGAGCTGCGCGGCGTGCTCGGGCACGAGCTCGCCCACGTGTCCGGCCGGGACATCCTGCCCGCCACGGTGTCGGCGGGCCTGGCCACCGTGATCACGT
>CAWKIB010000014.1:0-73020 GCA_963849595.1 uncultured Actinomycetes bacterium | reverse complement strand
GGCCGCTGGGGCTGTCGGATCGGCATCAGCTCGCCGCGGCTCACATGTCATCCGAAAGGCCAGGCCTGTCGGCGGCGCTGGCAGCAGCCACCGTGGTGGTTGCTGCGACTCGGCCGGATCCGGCCTGCGTGCCTGCCCGCTGGCCCGGACGATCAGTGCGTCGTCTGGTCACTATCCTGCGGCGCGAGGCTGCGGCCGGGGTATCCGCAGCGCTACTGCACTTTGCGGATGCCTGTTGCGCACCTGGGATATCACACGCCCGGTTCGTACCTGTCCGTGTGGGTCAGCCACCGCGACTGAAGCTGGCCCAGGCTGCTTGCCCGCCGTCAGTAACCCCCACCATTGAAGATCGTTAGCCGCTATCCGGAATCGTCCGCACCTGGCTCTAAAGAGGGCTAATGGACTCTAACGGCCTAATGGGCATTAACGGTCTAATGGGCTTTAAAGGTCCAACGAGCTTTAAAGGAGTTAAGGGATTTTAACCGGCCGACCGTCGCGCCACGTCATCCCAACTGCGCCGATGCGCGTCATGTAGGTATACGAGCGGCGTTTTCCTTGAGTCGCAAGGAGAAGTAGTGTCACTAGTTCTGCGTGCAAATGGCCGCATTGTATCCGAGTCGCCCAGAATTGCCCCGTTTACCCGAGATTCACACAGCGCGGCTGCAGGCAGGCGTCCCGGTATCACGAGCTCGGACACAGGGGAAGAGGGGGAAATGAACGATATATGGGGCAGCAAAACGCCTACCGCGCCGCGAATGGCAGGTTGCAGGTAGATGGCGCAGGCGGGACGGCCGGACACTGGCCGTGGCCGAGGTGGCGGAGGAATTGGCCGCTGCCGCGGCGGCCTCGCCCCCCCGCCCCGGCAGCGGCCCCGGTGGGATCGGCAATCCACCCGCCCGCTCAGCGTCGCTCCGGCCGCGCCTCAGACATTGCCGAGCCGTCCGCCTGGCGCAGGTGTACCTGTCCCCGTGATCCACGGTTCCTCCGGCAGGCGCGATCTTTGGCGATCATGAAGGCCTCGACGTATCGGCCAGTGCCGTCGTCCGCCACGCCATGGCGCACCATGGCCGCCGCGAATCCCGCCGAAGTGGTCGAGTTGCTCGGCAGCCCGAAGGGGCAGAGCTACCGCAAGCGCGGCCGCCCGCGCAGATTAAAGCATCTCTATGCGCTAATTTATACATGCATGTTTCACAATAGGTATCGTATGTTACTTTAGCGTAACTCGATCAGTCTTGCGCGTTCTTATATCGGCCTTATAACTTATTTCCTGCGGGCGTGATTCGAGGGGGGTTGCGTGGGATACCGCGTGTTGGCGTGTAACGAAAAGGGCAGAAGAGGGCACAACCACCGTAATCGCGGCGGGGACTCTCCAGGCCGCCGGCCTCACAAAGTATCTTCGTGTCATTTCCCGGGCCACCTGCAGTCTGCGGTATCCGTAATTGTGCGGATACCGGGAACCCGAGAAGAAGAAGGAGAACCACAATGTCCGAACTCAGCATCGTTGAGCTGGAGTCCGAGCACGCCGAGCTGCTGCCCGAGCGCGAGACGCTGTTCCTCAACACCTACATCCACCAGCATGCCTTCGCGGTGGCGGCCTTTGGCCACTGAATGTCGCCAACGTCGACCAACGTCGTCATCATTGGCTGACCTGTACTGAATATGCCTGCCGGGGAACTGCCCACTGGGTGGTCCCCCGGCAGGCATTTTCCAAAGGGAAACGGCCACAATCACAGGGGGCAGTGGGTCGTGCCGTACGCCGGAATGAATCCATCAGGGACATCCGACGGCAGTTGTACCCGCCCCGGTTATCAGCACGGACCGACCCATGAGAGTGACGGCTGGCACAGGAAATGGGTGGTGTTAACGAATCGCTCCGGCCAGGGGTCTTGACGGATTGTGCCGTCAGCCCGGCCGCGGTGGTACCGCGGTTGGCCGCGGGGGCGGAGTTGCTGGGGGAGTACCAGGGGTCGGGTCTGAGTGAGGTGACGTTTCTGGCGCGTAACGCGTCGGGTCGGATAGTGCACCTGTCGCGGGTGTTGTGGCTGGTGCTGTCGGGGGTGGATGGCCGCCGGTCGGTCGGGGAGATCGCGGCGCGGGTAAGCGTGGGATCCGGCCGGTCGGTCAGTGCGGGGAATGTGGAATATCTCCTGGCGAACAAGCTGGCGCCGCAGGGGCTGGTGGCCGGAGCGGGTGCGGATCGGCCTGACGGCGCGGCCGGATCCGATGATCTTGGCCTTGAAGCTGCACCGGACGTTGCTGCCAGAGGCGGGGGTCCAGGTGGTGGCGCGGCTGCTGGGGCCGTTGTTCAGCCCGTTGGTGGTGGTTGCGGTGCTGGGGGCGCTAGCTGGCGCGGATCTGTGGCTGGTGCGGTCGGGGGGGATGCTGGCTGCGTTCCGCGAGGTGCTGGCCCGCCCGCTGCTGCTGCTGGTGGTGCTGGGCTTGTCGCTGGTGTCGATGGTCTTCCATGAGTGCGGGCATGCGGCGGCGTGCCGGTACGGCGGGGCCCGGCCGGGCCGGATCGGCATGGGCCTGTATGTGCTGTGGCCGGCCCTGTTCACCAACGTCACCGACTCCTACCGGTTGGGTCGGGCCGGCCGGCTTCGGACCGACCTGGGCGGGGTGTACTTCAACGCGGTCCTCGCGGTGGTGCTGGCGGGGGCCTACCGGGCCACCGGCTACCTGCCGCTGCTGGTGACCGCGGGGCTGACCCAGGTGGAGCTGGCTGAGCAGCTGATGCCCTCGCTGCGGCTGGATGGGTATTTCATCTTGACCGACCTGATCGGGGTGCCCGATCTGTTCCAGCGCATCGGGCCGGTGCTGCGCAGCCTGGTCCCGGGCCAGCCGGCCGATCCGAGGGTGGGCGCGCTGAAGCGGGCGGCCCGGATCGCGCTGACCGCGTGGGTGCTGGCCATGGTCCCGCTGCTGGGCGGCGAGCTGGTGCTGATCGTGGTGGGCATCCCCAAGCTTGCCACCGGGTTCGCCCGGTCCCTGGCCGCCAATGCCGACGCCGTGACGGCGCACTTCGGCCGGGGCGAGGTCGCGGCCGGGCTGGTGAGCGTGATCTCGGTCGTGCTGCTGATCTTCCCGATGGCCGGGCTCGCCTACCTGTTGGTGCTGACCGGGCGGGCGGCCGTTCGGCTGGCCGCGGCCGCGACCCGCAAACACCGGATGCTGGGTCTGCCCGTCGCGGCGGCCGCCGCGCTGGCCGTCGGCGCGCTGGCCTACACCTGGGGGCTGCTGCCGCTGCCCGGCCAGCCCGCCGCCCCCGTCCCGCACCTGGCGTCGCCGCCACCGCCACCCTGCGGCCCGCCATGGCCCTGAGGCCTAGTCGCCTGTCCACGCGGCCCGCCCGCAGGTCCTGTTCCCGAGCCAGAGCCGCGGCAGTTTGCCCAACGCCGTCCCCGTCATTCAGCCCTCGGCCTACGTCTCGTCTCCCGTCGTGGCGTCGGCGACGCCGACCCCGTCGTCGCCCGAGCCGCCGGGCTCACCCTCGTCGTCGGAGCCATCCCGATCGCCGTCCCCGTCACCCAATCCGTCCGGCTCATCTTCGCCATCCCCCTCCCCTTCCCCATCGTCTTCGCCGCCGCCATCCTCCGCGCCGCCGTCCTCCGCGCCGTCTTCGCCCTCGTCTTCACCGTCGTCCTCCCCGTCACCGTCGCCGTCGGAGTCGTCGTCTTCCTCGTCTTCACCGTCCTCCTCCCCGTCACCGTCGCCGTCGGTGTCGTCCTCTTCCTCGTCTTCACCGTCGTCCTCCCTGTCACCGTCATCGTCGGCGACTGGCTAACGGCCGAGAAAAGGGGTTAAGCGCAATGAAGCTGAGCAAAATGAAGGTAAGTCGGCTAAGAGCCCTCAAAGCCGGGGAATCGCCAGGCAGCCTGATACCAATAATTGCCTGTCTGCCGTTTTCCTCTATTCCGAACAACGTGTATACCAGGCTCGCCCGGACAAAGCCATACGCTACAAAAAGGAGAAAGATATTTATGCTGCCCAAAATAAGAGGCGGAGCCTCGTGGCTGCGCGGAGGGGCGGTGGCGGCATTGGCGATGATCGTACCGCTCGCCATCGCAGGCGCCGCGTCAGCCGGTGTCGGACCGACCGCGACCTCGAACTCCATCCAGTACGTCAGTGTAACGGTCAACCCGCCGTCGGGTACCCAGACTGCGGAGTACGACAACTCGGTATCTGCAGCTTCCGCAGCTAACCGGCGCGCACCCTTTAAGTTCGACTTCAAGTTGTCGGTTACCGGCGCCCCGCTAGTCACCGCCAACAATTACGCCGAGGCAGATGTAAGCAGTTGCCGCCACTGCGGCGCTACCGCGATCGCCTTCCAGGTGGTGCTCGTATCGAAGCACAACCTCGCAGAACTCAATGGGACAGATTCAGCCCTGGCGACCACTGAGAACTGCACCACGTGCAATAGCTTGGCCGAGGCGTTCCAAATAATTTACGCCACGGACAAGTGGTCGGCGGTGAGGTGGGAGGTGCAGTCCGCCGCCTATGAGGTGGCCTTCCAGCTCAGGATGCTGCAATACTCCGGCCTCAGCACCGGCCAGGTACAGGCCAGGTCCACCGGGCTCATCAACAACTTCATATCCTGGCTGCAGAGTAACGGCGAGGATTCGACGGGGCAGCCTCCTGCGATCAACGGCGCCGGCCAGACAACCCAGTTGACCGGCAGCACTCAGCCCTACATCGGCCTGCTGAGCACCATTCAGCGCTGAACCGTAGTCAGGTAGCGGAACGCCGACGGGCGCCGTCTGCGTAGGCGTCCCAACCCCGCTGTGTCACCCGGCCGCCGGGTGACACAGCGGGGTAGCAACTGTCCGCTAGACCCCAGCGGCCACCCCCGCCCGGGTTACAGCAGCTCCTAGGCGCGATTTCCGGGCGGCAGCCGGGCCTAACCTGGTCGATGACGCACCGTACCGGCAAGAGCCGCAAGAGCTGGTACAAACGTGACATCGACCCGAAAACGGGGCGCCAGACCCGGCACAAGAAAGCCGCGAAACGGACAAAACACCCGTGATCTGCAAGGTAGCCGGGCCGCGGCGGGCTGCAACGCTGCGGGCGAGGAGTCGCGGCCACGGCCGACGTGCACACTTAAGGCATGGCACGCGTGATCGCCGGCGAGGCGGGCGGGCGGCGGCTGGCCGTCCCGGACGGCCGGGGCACCCGCCCGACCAGCGACCGCGCCCGGGAAGGGCTGTTCGCCACGATCGTCTCGCTGACCGGTTCGCTGGACGGCGCGCGCGTGCTCGACCTGTACGCCGGATCCGGCGCGGTCGGCCTGGAGGCCCTGTCCCGGGGCGCCGAGCACGTGCTGCTGGTGGAGTCGGGCCCCCGGGCGGCCCGCGTCATCCGGGACAACATCGAGGCCATCGGCCTGGCCGGCGCCGAGGTGCTCACCGACCGGGTCGAACGGGTCCTGGCCCGCGGGCCCGAGCACGGCCAGTACGATGTCGTCTTCGCCGACCCGCCCTACGCGCTGGCCGGCGACGAGGTCTCCGCCATGCTCCAGACCTTGAGCGACCACGGCTGGCTGGCGCCGGGGGCGTTGGTGATCGTCGAGCGCGCCACCAGGTCCGGGCCGGTCAGCTGGCCGGCCGGCTTGCAGCCCGACCGGGCGCGCCGGTACGGGGAGGCGACCTTCTGGTACGGCCGCGTCCCGTATAACCTGCTCGCTGAACCGTGAAAGGGGTGGCATCGCGTGCAACGCGTCGTCTGTCCGGGTTCCTTTGATCCCGTCACCAACGGGCACCTCGACATCATCGGCCGCGCGTCCGGGCTGTACGACGAGGTGGTCGTGGCCGTGCTGATCAACGTGACCAAGCACAGCCTGTTCACGGTGGACGAGCGGGTCGAGATGCTCACCGAGGTGACCGCCCACTACGGCAACGTGAAGATCGACCGGTTCCACGGCCTGCTGGTGGATTTCTGCGCGGCCAACGGGATCACCGCCGTGATCAAGGGCCTGCGCGCGGTCACCGACTTCGAGTACGAGATGCAGATGGCCCAGATGAACTACCGCATGGCCAAGGTCGAGACGCTGTTCATGACCACCAACCCGCTGTACTCCTTCCTCAGCTCCAGCCTGGTCAAGGAGATCACGAGGTACGGCGGGGACGTCAGCGGGCTGGTCCCCGACCCGGTTCTGGCCCGGCTGCGGGCCCGCCTGGCCGAAGAGTAAGCCGAGCGAATAACCAGGCCCGGGAATCGTGGCGGCGCGCGGTTAAGTTGGGATTACTGCGCGCCGCCGGTAGGCTAAGCGCTCGTTCCGCAATCGCTACATACGCGAGTACACTGTCATGCCCAACACACGCACGAACGCGCCTCGTGGCGCGCTTGTTTTTGACACGCGCACGCTCGGCCGCCAGGCCGGTTCCGCGCGGACTCAGCAGCTGACCGTGCCAGCCCCGGACGACCTGCGTCTGGAGCTCGCCAGGGTACCGGTCGGCGCCGATATGCACCTGGACGTCAAGTTCGAGGCCGTGACCGAAGGCGTGCTGGTCACCGGGTCGGCGACCGCACCGCTGGCGGGCGAGTGCGCCCGCTGCCTGAGGCCGCTGACCACCTCGGTGACGGCCAGTTTCACCGAGCTCTACCTGTACGCCGACGGCCGCCGGACGCACGACAAGCACGACAAGCACGACAAGCACGCACAAGCACGACCGGCGTAACAGCCGTGAATGGTTTGACGAGGACACCGAGCAGGACGACGAGGAGCGACACCTCGACGGCGACCTGCTCGACCTGGAGCCGGTCCTGCGGGACGCGGTGGTGCTTGCGCTGCCGATGTCACCGCTGTGCCTCCAGGACTGCCCGGGGCTGTGCGTCGAGTGCGGCGTGCCGCTGGCCGACGCGGGCCCGGGGCACGCGCACGACGATTCACCGGACCCGCGCTGGGCCGCCCTCGAGCAGCTCGGTGACCAACCAACACGGCGCAGCGGCGCCGTCGACCTACAGGAGGGCTGACGATGGCGGTTCCCAAGCGGAGAATGTCCCGCAGCAACACCCGATCACGACGCTCGAACTGGAAGACCACCGCGCCGACGCTGGTGAGCTGCCCGCAGTGCCACGATCCCAAGCTGCCGCACGTGGCCTGCCCGACCTGCGGCACGTACCGTCGCCGTCAGGTCCTCAACCCGTCCTGAGCAGGGCGCGGTGGGCGTCGTGAGCCGGGCCTGGGACTGCGGGCAACGCCGGACGGGATCCTGCCGAACTGCGGCATGCCCTCGGCGTGCCGATCATGCCCAAGTCGCTGGAGCGGGCGCTGACGCACCGCTCCTTCGCCTACGAGAACGCTAACCCGCCCACCAACGAGCGGCTGGAGTTCCTCGGCGACTCGGTCCTCGGGCTGGTCGTCACCGACACGCTGTTCCGCACCTACCCGAGCCTGCCCGAGGGACAGCTGGCCAAGCTGCGCGCGGCCGTGGTCCAGATGCGCGCCCTGGCCGAGGTGGCGCGGGAGCTGAGCCTGGGCTCCTACGTCAGGCTCGGCCGGGGCGAAGAGGTCACCGGCGGCCGCAACAAGTCCTCGATCCTGGCCGACACGCTGGAGGCCATCATCGGGGCGGTCTACATCGACTGCGGGCTGGCCGAGGCCAGCGCGCTGGTCCATCGCCTGTTCGACCCGGTCA
The DNA here is from genome assembly GCA_963849595.1 of uncultured Actinomycetes bacterium. Lineage (GTDB taxonomy): Bacteria > Actinomycetota > Actinomycetes > Streptosporangiales > Streptosporangiaceae > Palsa-504. The sequence goes on along the minus strand of CAWKIB010000014.1, from coordinate 65,386 downwards.
TCGCCAAGTCGGCCGGGCTGGGCGCCGGGCTGGACTGGAAGACCTCGCTGCAGGAGCTGACCGCGGCCCGCATGCTCGGGGTGCCGGACTACCAGGTCGAGGAGAGCGGGCCGGACCACCAGAAGTCGTTCCGGGCCGCGGTCCGGGTCGGCGGGCGCGTGCTCGGCTCCGGCCAGGGCCGCACCAAGAAGGAGGCCGAGCAGCACGCGGCCGAGGCGGCCTGGACCGCGATCAACGCGGAGTCCGCCCCGCCGCAGAACGAGCCGCAGGACGACAAGGGCGACGACGGAGACGACGGAGACGACGGACAGGTGCCCGGTCCCGCGGGAGAGCGCTGACCTCGTGCCCGAACTCCCCGAAGTCGAAACCGTCCGCCGCGGCCTGGCGCACCACGTCTCCGGCCGGGCCATCGACACCGTCCGCGTCCTGCACCCGCGCTCCGTGCGCCGCCACCTGGCGGGCGCGGCCGACTTCGAGGCCGCGCTGACCGGGCGCAGCCTCGATACCGTCAAGCGCCGCGGCAAGTACCTGTGGCTGTCGGCGGGCGAGGACGCCCTGCTCGCGCACCTGGGCATGAGCGGGCAGCTGCTGGTCGGCGAGCCGGACCGCCCGCTGTCCCCGCACGTGCGGATCTGGTTCACGTTCTCCGACTCCGGTCCCGATCTGCGCTTCACCGACCAGCGGACGTTCGGCCACATGTGCTTCGTGCCCGACGGCGCCGAACTCCCCGGGCCGATCGCCCACATCGCCCCCGACCCGTTCGAGCCGTCCTTCGACCCCGCCGCCCTGGCCCGGCGGCTGCGCCAGCGGCACACCGGAGTCAAGCGCGCCCTGCTCGACCAGTCGCTGATCAGCGGGGTCGGCAACATCTACGCCGACGAGGCGCTGTGGCGGGCGGGCCTGCACTGGGCCCGGCCTACCGAGACCCTCAACGGCCCGGAGGTCAGCAGGCTGCTGGCCGCGGTCCGCGAGGTCCTGGGCGAGGCCCTGACCGCGGGCGGGACGAGCTTCGACAGCCTGTACGTCAACGTCAACGGGGAGAGCGGCTACTTCGACCGCTCGCTGGCGGTCTACGGCCGCGAGGGCCTGCCGTGCCCCAAGTGCGGCGCCCCGGTCCGGCGCGACCCGTTCATGAACCGGTCGGCCTACAGCTGCCCGCAGTGCCAGCCCCGGCCCCGCCGGGCCCACTGGTGAGCCTCGCTGATGGGCAGGGGCAGGTCAAATCCCTTGTTAAGGGTGATAAGGTATTTAACCGGGCCGGGAACGGCTCTCAACTTGACCAGCAAACGCCTGGGTGGGAAACTAGAACACGTTGATTGCGCGCGACGAGTACGCGCGTGTTGAGTATGTGCCCACTCTGGTCACTCAGCGTGGAGGACCTTTAACAATGGCGAAGGCTCTATTCGGCCACGTCGGCGGTCCCGACCCCCGCATGATTTCCGAGATGCGCCGCCTCCAGCAGCGAGTACGAGACCTGGAAGCCGAGCTTGTCCGGCTCCAGGAAGAGAACGAGTCGCTCACGGTAGAGGCAGCCCGCCCGGACATGCTGGTGCCGGACCGCGAACCTGCGCTCGCCTGAGCGCCGGTCGGCGAGGAAAACGACAAAGACGAACCAGGGGCGCCAGCCGTGGCGCCCCTCTTCGTTGTTATTTCCCCGTGATATGCCATTAACCCGGTAGGTAATGGGGTGTCCGGCATGATCATTAACAAACCCCACTGGCCCCGTTAGTCACAGTGTTGTCCCCGGGCGACGGCCCCTTCGGCCGGGTTCCCGGCTTGGCGTGCCCCGGGACGGTAAGGTGCGTGGAGCGAGAGGAGGGGGTTCGTGTACCTGAAGAGCCTCACTCTGCGCGGCTTCAAGTCGTTCGCCTCCGCCACCACGCTGCGCCTGGAGCCCGGCATCACCTGCGTGGTCGGCCCGAACGGCTCGGGCAAGTCCAACATCGTCGACGCCCTGTCCTGGGTCATGGGCGAGCAGGGCGTCAAGTCCCTGCGCGGCGGCAAGATGGAGGACGTCGTCTTCGCCGGCACCACCTCCCGCGCCGCCGCTGGGCCGGGCCGAGGTCACGCTCACCATCGACAACACCGACGGCGCCCTGCCCATCGACTACGCCGAAGTCACCATCAGCCGCCTGATGTTCCGGTCCGGGCAGAGCGAGTACGCCATCAACGGCGACCACTGCCGCCTGCTCGACGTCGCCGAGCTGCTGTCCGACTCCGGCATGGGCCGCGAGATGCACGTGATCGTCGGCCAGGGCCAGCTCGACGACATCCTGCACGCGGGCCCCGAGGCCCGGCGCGCGCTGATCGAGGAAGCGGCCGGCGTGCTCAAGCACCGCCGGCGCAAGGAGAAGGCGCTGCGCAAGCTGGAGGCCATGCAGGCCAACCTGACCCGGCTGGTCGACCTGACCGCCGAGCTGGGCCGCCGGCTCAAGCCGCTCGGCCGGCAGGCCGAGATGGCCAGGAAGGCGGCCGTCATCGCGGCCGACCTGCGCGACGCGCGGCTGCGGCTGCTGGCCGACGACTACGTCACGCTGGCCGCCGAACTGCAGCGCGACGAGGCCGACGAGGCGGCCGCGGTGGCCCGCCGCACCGCCCTGGAGCAGGAGCTGGCCCAGGCCCGGCGCACCGAGACCGACCTGGACCAGGCCGCCCAGCAGGCCTCGGCCACCCTGGCCCGCGCGCAGGAGACTTGGTTCGCGCTGTCCTCGCTGGCCGAGCGGCTGCGCTCGAACGCAGAACCTGGCCGCCCAGCGGCACACCCTGCTGACCGAGCAGGCCGACCCCGAACGCCCCGGCCGCGACCCCGACGAGCTGGACCGGCAGGCCGCCGAGCTGCGCGACGAGGAACATGAACTGACCGAGCGGCTGGAGGCGGGCCGCAAGGTCCTGTCCGCCGCCGCCGCCGAGCGCACCGCGGCCGAGGCCGAGCTCACCGCGGCCGAACGCCGGATCGCCGAGGGCGCCAAGGCCGCGGCGGCCCGGGCCGGCCAGCTGGCCCGGCTGCGCGAGCAGGTCGGCGCGGCCGCCAGCCGCGGCGCCGCCGCCCAGGAGGAGCTCGACCGCCTGGCCGTCTCCGCCGAGCAGGCCCGCGAGCGGGCCGCGCTCGCCCAGGCCGAGTACGACCAGGTCCGCGACGTGTCCGGCGGGGGGGACGAGGACCGTAGCGAGCTGGCCGCCGCACACGAGCAGGCCGACCGCACCCTTTCAGAATTTTCCGAACGGACCGTGGCGTTGCGCACCGCGGACCGTGAATCAGCCCGCGAGCTGGCCGCCCTCAAGGCGCGCGCCGAGGTGCTGGCCGAGGCCGCCCGCCGCGGCGCCGACGCCTCCGCGGCCCTGCTCGCCGACCCCGCCCGGTTCGGCGGCGTGCTCGGCCCGTTCGCCGAGCGACTGCAGGTCGGCCGAGGGCTACGAGGTGGCCATCGCCGCCGCCCTGGGCGCCGCCGCCGACGCGGTCGCGGTGGCCGGCCTGGACGCCGCCGCCGACATCCTGGCCGCCCTCCGCCGCGACGACGCCGGCAGCGCCGGCCTCGTCATCGCCACCCCATCCGCCCCGTCCGCCCCATCCACCCCGTCCACCCCGTCCGTCCCATCCACCCCATCGGCCACTCCAGTCACACCGGTCACCGCGGCCCCCGGTCTCACCTACGCCGTCGACCTGGTGCGGGCGCCGGACGGGCTGGCCCAGGCCGCCGCCGAGCTGCTGCGCGACGTCGTGGTGGTCGAGGACCTGGCGCAGGCCCGCCGAATCGTCCGGGACAATCCCGAGCTGAAGGCCGTGACCCGCGCCGGTGACCTGCTCGGGTCCCGCTGGGCGCACGGCGGCAGCGCCCGGCCGCAGAGCCTGCTCGAGCTGCGGGTGGCGGCCGACGAGGCGGCCGCCGGGCTGGCCGGCGCGCAGCGCCGGTGCGAGCAGGCCGCCGAGCAGCTGGCCGAGGCGGTCCAGGCCGAGGAGGCCGCCCGCCAGTCCGTGACCCAGACGCTCGCCCGCCGGCAGGAGGCCGACGCCGCAGCCGCGGCGGTCTCCGGGCGGCTCGGCCGGCTGGCCGGCGCGGCCCGCGCCGCGCGGGACGAGGCCGACCGGCTGGACGCCACCATCGAGGCGGCGCGCCTGGCCGGCGAGCAGGGCCTGGCCAAACTGGCCCGGCTCCGGCAGGACCTCGCGGCCGCCGAGGAGGCGGCCGACGAGCCCGCCGAGCCGGACGAGGAGGTTAACGGGTCCGGCTGGCTGCGCGAGGACCTGGCCGAGCGGTGCGCGACGGCCCGGGACGCCGAGATGGAAGCCCGGCTCGAGGTCCGCACCGCCGAGGAGCGGCTGCGCGCGATCAGCGGCCGGGCCGACTCGCTGACCGCGGCCGCGGCCGCCGAGCGGCAGGCCCGCGAGCGGGCCTCGCAGCGCCGCGCCCGGCGCGCCGAACAAGCCGCCGTGGCCCACGCCGTCGCCCTGGGCGCCCGCTACGCGGTCGAGGCCGCCGAGCGGTCCGTGGCCGAGGCCGCCGAGCGGCGGGCCGAGGCCCAGGCGGCCAGCGCGGGCGGCGCCGGCGAGCTCAAGGCCGTCCGGGCCCGGGTCCGCGACCTGGCCGCCGACCTGGACACGGTGGTGAACACCGCGCACGGCACCGAGATCGCCCGCGCCGAGCACCGGCTGCGGCTGGCCCAGTTGTCCGACCACGCGCTGGAGGAGTTCGGCATCGAGACCGACGCCCTGGTCGCCGAGTACGGCCCGGAGGTCCCGGTGCCGGTGCCCGGTGACGAGGCCGCCCCGCCGACCACTGGGCCGTCCCGCTACGACCGGGCCGAGATCGAGCGCCGGGCCGCCGACGCCCAGCGCCAGCTCGACCGGCTGGGCAAGGTCAACCCGCTGGCCCTGGAGGAGTACGCCGCGCTGACCGAACGCCACCAGTTCCTCGCCACCCAGCTGGAAGACCTGCGCAAGACCCGCCGCGACCTGCTCACCGTGGTCAAGGAGGTCGACGACCGGGTCCAGGAGGTGTTCGCCTCCGCCTACGCCGACACCGCCCGGGAGTTCGAGCAGCTGTTCTCCCGGCTGTTCCCCGGCGGCCAGGGCAACCTGGTCCTGACCGAGCCGGACGACATGCTGGCCACCGGGATCGAGATCGAGGCCCGGCCGCCGGGCAAGAAGGTCAAGCGGCTCTCGCTGCTGTCCGGCGGGGAGCGGTCGCTGACCGCCATCGCCTACCTGTTCGCCATCTTCATGGCCCGCCCCTCCCCGTTCTACGTGCTGGACGAGGTCGAGGCGGCCCTGGACGACACCAACCTGCAGCGCCTGCTCGGTGTCTTCGAGGAGCTGCGCGAGAACTCCCAGCTCATCGTCATCACCCACCAGCGCCGCACCATGGAAGCCGCCGACGCCCTCTACGGCATCACCATGCGCGGCGACGGCGTCTCCACCGTGATCAGCCAGCAGCTAGCCACCCGCCAGCCCGCCTAGCCCCCGTCCCACCCCAGCCACCCACCCCAGCCACCCGCCCGCCCGCCCCCAGCCACCCGCCCGCCGCCCCATGCGTCACTCTGGCACCTTCTTCACCACTTCCGCGGTGGATCCGGGCTTGGCGGTGGATCCGGGGGACTCTAGTACCCGCAATCAACCACGAAGCCCGGATCCACCACAATCTTCGGCCCCGCTGGCTCGCAGCTACGCCTCTCCAGCCTCACAGGCATCGTGTGTCACACAGCGGGGATGGGCTGGCGGTAGGTTGGCGGACGGCCCGCTCCAAAACCCTGCCAGGAGCGGCAGCTAGCCAATCTGCGAGACTGTGAGCCTGATGGAATACGTGATCCTGATCATCGTCATCGCCGTGCTGGCGCTCGGCACCGGCGGGTGGCTGCTGTTCGTGCGCCCGCGCCGCGGCCGCGTGTCCGCGCCCCCCGCGCCGTCCTCGCTACCGGAGGCCGCCAAGGCCGCGCCGAGCCAAGCCGGGGAGACCGCGGCCGAGGCCGGGAAGCCCCAGGCCACCGCCGGAGTGATCGAGGTCGAGCGCCCGCCGCCGTCCGCGGGCCGGATGGTCCGGCTGCGGGCCCGGCTGGCCCGCTCCCAGGGCTCGGTGGGCTCGGCGCTGCTGAACCTGCTGTCCCGGGACCGGCTCGACGACGAGACCTGGGACGAGATAGAAGAGGTGCTCATCACCGCCGACGTGGGCGTGGTGCCCGCCCGGCTGATGGTGGACGACCTGAAGACCAAGGTCAAGGTGCTGGGTGTGCGCGGGCCGAAAGAGGTGCGCGACCTGCTCCGGGACGAGCTGCTCACCCAGCTCGGCGACGAGGACCGGACCTTGCGCACCGCGCCGCACAACGGCACGCCCGCGGTGGTCCTCATGGTCGGCGTGAACGGCACCGGCAAGACCACGACCTGCGGCAAGCTGGCCCGGGCCCTGATCGGGGACGGGGAGACCGTGCTGCTCGGCGCGGCCGACACGTTCCGCGCGGCCGCCGCCGACCAGCTGCAGACCTGGGGCGAGCGGGTCGGGGCCAAGACGGTGCGGGCCGACCGGGACGGCGCCGACCCGGCCAGCGTGGCCTTCGAGGCGGTCAGCGAGGGCATCGAGACCGGCGTCGACGCGGTCATCATCGACACCGCCGGGCGGCTGCACACCAAGGTCGGGCTGATGGACGAGCTCGGCAAGGTCAAGCGCGTGGTCGAGAAGAAGGCCCCGGTGGACGAGGTGCTGCTGGTGCTGGACGCCACCACCGGGCAGAACGGGCTGCGGCAGGCGCGGGTGTTCGCCGAGGTGGTCGACGTCACCGGCATCGTGCTGACCAAGCTGGACGGGACGGCCAAGGGCGGGATCGTCATCGCCGTGCAGCGCGAGCTGGGCGTTCCGGTCAAGCTGGTCGGCCTCGGCGAGGGGCCCGACGACCTGGCGCCGTTCGACCCGGCCACGTTCGTCGACGCCATCCTCGGCTAAGACAACCGAAACACGGATGTAACACGCGGGCGGGGTCTTTCACCTCGCCGACACACGCCGACAGGTCCGGCGAAACCTCCGCAGCCGATGGTCAGGTACAGGACTGGCGAAGGGACACCTGACGATGAAGCTCATCACCGCTGTCATCAAGCCGTTCAAGCTGGACGACGTCAAGGCCGCGTTGCAGGCGTTCGGCGTCCACGGCCTGACCGTCACCGAGGCGAGCGGATACGGCAGGCAGCGAGGGCACACCGAGGTGTACCGCGGCGCCGAGTACCAGGTCGACCTGGTCCCGAAGGTCCGCGTCGAGGTCCTGTGCGAGGACGAGGACGCCGACGACCTGATCGGCGTGGTGGTCAAGGCGGCGCAGACCGGCCGGATCGGCGACGGGAAGGTCTGGTCGGTGCCGGTGGAAACCGTGGTCCGGGTCCGGACCGGAGAGCGCGGACCGGACGCGATCTGAGCCGTAGTCCAGCCCATGAGCAGTCCGGGGGACTCATGGAGACCATGACTTCGTTCGCCGCGGATCGTGCCCGCCGCACCGCTCAGGTCGACCGGTGGCTGGCCGAGCTCCTGGGCGCCGAACCCGGCGTGGCCCTGGTGGCCGTCGGCGGGTACGGGCGCCGGGAACTGCTGCCCCGCAGCGACCTGGACGTGGTGCTGCTGCACGGCGGGCGCGACGACATCGCGGGCATCGCGGACCGGATCTGGTATCCGGTCTGGGATTCCGGCGCCGAGCTCGACCATGCGGTCCGCACCGTGCCGCAGGCCCGGCGGGTGGCCCGCACCGACCTGAAGGTCGCGCTCGGGCTGCTGTCCGCCCGGCACGTGGCCGGCGATCCCGACCTCACCGAACGCCTGCGCGCGGGCGCCCTGGAGGACTGGCGCGCGGCCGCGCCGGCCCGGCTGGCCGAGCTGCACGCCGCCCACGACGAACGCACCAAGATCAGCGGCGAGCTCGCCTTCCTGCTCGAACCGGACCTGAAGGAGGCCCGGGGCGGGCTGCGGGACGTGCACGCGATCCAGGCCGTGGCCGCCGCGTGGGTGGCGCCCGCGCCCGGGCCCAAGGTGCGCACCGCCTACGAGCAGATCCTCGACGCCCGGCACGCGCTGCACGAGATCACCGGGCGCCGCCTGGACCGGCTCGTGCTCGAGGAGCAGGACGAGGTGGCCCGGGCTCTGGGCCTGCTCGACGGGGACGTGCTGCTGCGCATGCTGGCCGGCGCCGCGCGGACCGTCGCCTACGCCGTCGATCACACCTTCCGCCAGGCCGACCGGCTGGGCTCAGCGCCGTCCGCGGCGCCGCCGTCCGGCCGACCGGCGCCCGCTGGCCGACGGCGTGGTCGAGCAGGACGGCGAGGTCGTCCTGGCCCGGGCGGCCGACCCGGCCGGCGATCCGGTCCTGGTCCTGCGGGCCGCGGCGGCCGCCGCGCAGGCCGGGCTGCCGCTGGCGCCGCGCACCCTGGGCCGGCTCACCGAATGCCCGCCGCTGCCCGTCCCGTGGCCCGCCCCGGCCCGCGACGCCCTGCTGGCCCTGCTCGGGGCCGGCCCGTCCGCGGTCAGCGTGTGGGAGGCGCTGGACACCGAGGGCCTGATCACCTCGCTGATCCCGGACTGGGAACGGGTCCGGAACCGGCCGCAGCGCAACCCGCTGCACAAGTTCACCGTGGACCGGCACCTGGTCGAGGCGGCCGGCCACGCGGCCGCGCTGACCCGCGAGGTCGCCCGGCCCGACCTGCTGCTGCTGGCCGCCCTGCTGCACGACATCGGCAAGGGCTGGCCCGGTGACCACAGCGTCACCGGCGAGGTGGTGGCCCGGGACGTGGGCCGGCGGATGGGCCTGCCCGAGCCCGATGTGGACCTGGTCGCCTCGGCCGTCCGGCACCACCTGCTGCTCCCTGTGGTCGCCACCCGGCGGGACCTGGATGACCCGGTGACGGTCAAGCAGGTGGCGGCGCTGGTGCCCAGCCGGGCGCTGCTCGAGCTGCTGCACGCGCTGGCCATCTCCGACGGCCTGGCCACCGGGCCCGCCGCCTGGAACGACTGGAAGGCCACGCTGGTCGCCGACCTGGTGCGGCGGGTAGCGGCCGTGCTGGCCGGCGAGCCGATGCCCGAGCCGGCCCCGCTCCGCAAAGATCAGCTGGCCCTGGCCGCCGACGGCGGCCCGGCCGCGACCGTGCGCGGATCCGAGGTGACCGTGGTCGCGCCCGACCGGCCCGGCCTGCTGTGGCGCGCGGCCGGCGTGCTGGCCTCGCACCGCCTGGCGGTCCGCAGCGCCAACGCCACCTCGGTCGGGGGGACCGCGGTCACCGTGTTCGACGTGGAGCCCGAGTTCGGCGAGCCGCCCGACGCGACCCTGGTGGCCGGGGACCTGCGCCGGATGCTGCTGGGGCGGCTGGACGTGGAGGACCGGCTGGAACGCCGGGCGCGGGCCGTCCCGCCGCGCGGCGCCATGGTCCCCGCGCCCAAGGTCACCCTGGTCGACGACGCCTCGGAAACCGCGACCGTGGTGGAGGTCCGCGCGCACGATGCGCCCGGGCTGCTCTGGCGGGTGGGCCGGGCTCTGGGAGAATGCGGCCTCAACGTCCGCGCGGCCCGGGTGGAGACGCTGGGCGCCGAGGTGGTCGACGTGTTCTACGTGACCGACGAGGACGGCCAGCCGCTGACCGACCGGGAGCGGCGCCGGGCCACCGTGCATTCGGTCCTGGCGGTGCTGGCTACCTTAGGGCTGGCTACCTTAGGGCTGGCTATCTTAGGGCTGGCTATTTGAGGGCTGGCCGGACAGGGCCCACCTACCGGTAGCCTGGACAACGTGTTTGAGACCCTATCTGACCGGTTGACGCAGGTCTTTTCGGCGCTGCGCGGCCGGGGACGTCTGTCCGCTGCCGACATCGACGCGACCACGCGGGAGATCCGCATCGCCCTGCTCGAGGCGGACGTCGCACTCCCGGTCGTCCGGCAGTTCATCGCCCGGGTCAAGGAGCGGGCCAACGGCGAGGAAGTCTCCGCCGCGCTGAACCCCGCTCAGCAGGTCATCAAGATCGTGCACGAGGAACTGATCGGCATCCTGGGCGGCGAGGCCCGGCGGCTGCGGTTCGCCAAGGTGCCGCCGACCGTCATCATGCTGGCCGGCCTGCAGGGCGGCGGTAAGACCACGCTGGCGGCCAAGCTCGCGCTCTGGCTCAAGGGGCAGGGCAACACGCCGGTGATGGTCGCGGCCGACCTGCAGCGCCCCAACGCCGTGCAGCAGCTCCAGGTGCTCGGCGAGCGCGCCGGGGTGCCGGTGTACGCCCCGGAGCCGGGCAACGGCGTCGGCGACCCCATACAGGTCGCGCGGCAGTCGCTGGACGAGGCCCGGCGCCGCCAGCACAACATGGTCATCATCGACACCGCCGGCCGGCTGGGCGTCGACGAGGACATGATGGCCCAGGCCCGGGCGATCAAGGACGCCACCGACCCGGACGAGATCTTGTTCGTGGTCGACGCGATGATCGGCCAGGACGCGGTGGCCACCGCGCAGGCCTTCCTGGATGGGGTCGGCTACGACGCCGTCGTGCTGACCAAGCTGGACGGCGACGCCCGAGGCGGCGCCGCGCTGTCCATCGTGCAGCTGACCGGCCGGCCGATCATGTTCGCCTCCTCGGGGGAGAAGCTCGAGGACTTCGACCTGTTCCACCCGGACCGGATGGCGTCGCGGATCCTCGACCTGGGCGACCTCCTGACCCTGATCGAGCAGGCCGAGAAGGCCTTCGACGCCGATCAGACGGCCAACCTGGCCGGGCGGATCGCCTCGGGCGAGGGCTTTACGCTCGAGGACTTCGTCGAGCAGCTGTCCATGGTCCGCAAGCTCGGCCCGATCGGGAACCTGCTCGGCATGCTGCCCGGCGCGGCGAAGAACCGGGAACTGCTGTCTCAGGTCAACGACAAGGACCTGGACCGCGCCGAGGCCATCGTCCGGTCCATGACCCCGGAGGAGCGGCGCAACCCCAAGGTCATCAACGGCTCGCGCCGGGCGCGCATCGCCAAGGGCTCCGGCGTCGCCATCGGCGAGGTCTCCCAGCTGGTCACGAACTTCTTCGAGGGCCAGAAGCAGATGCGAGCCATGTTCAGCGGCGGCATGCCGGGCATGCCCCCGGGCATGGGCGCGATGGCCAAGCGCGCGGCGGCCAAGTCCGCCCGCGGCGGCAAGAAGGGCAAGAAGAAGCCGTCCCGCAGCGGCGACCCCCGCCGGGCCGGCGAGATCGCCCGCGGCGCCGGCGACCAGGGCCAGGACAACCAGGGCCAGGACAACCAGGGCGGTGGCGCGCCCGCTGGCCTCGGCGGACTGGGAACCGGCCTGGGCGGCCTGCCCGAAGGCTTCCCGGAGAGCCTCGCCGACGGCCTGGCCAACCTGCCACCCGGCCTGAACTTCCCGTCCCCAGCCCAGGGCAACATCCCCGCCGCCTTCCGCGGCGGAACAACAAGCGCCGCGACAAGAAGAAGTAGCGCGCTTGACCCAGGCGTGATTACTCGGAGCCAGGGCGCGGACCATGTCGATGGTGTCGGCCTCGGCGGCGGACTTGTCCTCGCGGTAGCGCAGCACGCGGGCAAAGCGCAGCGCCAGGCCGCCCGGATAGCGCGGGCTGCGCTGCACGCCGTCGAACGCGATCTCCACCACCAGCTCCGGCCGGACGTACACCGTGTAAGCGTCCCGCCGAGATTCCAGGGCCAGCAGCCGCGACGTCTGCCAGGTCAGCAGCTCGTCGGTCAGGCCCTTGAACGTCTTGCCGAGCATGACGAACCCCCCGGTGGCCGGGTCGCGCGCGCCCAGGTGCAGGTTGGACAGCCAGCCGCGCCGCCGCCCGTGCCCCCACTCGACGGCCAGCACGACCAGGTCCAGCGTGTGCCGCGGCTTGACCTTGATCCACCCGGCGCCGCGGCGGCCCGCCGCGTACGGCGTGTCCAGCGACTTGACCACCACGCCCTCGTGGCCGCGGGCCACCGCGTCACCGAAGAACTCCGTCGCCGCGACCACCGAGTCGGTGACCAGCCGCGGCATGAGCAGCTCGGGCGGCACCGCCCAGGTCAGCTCGGCGTGCCGCTTCCAGTCCGGCAGGTCGATCAGGTCGACGCCGTCCAGGTGCAGCGCGTCGAACAAGAACACCGACAGCGGCACCGCCGGCCCCGCGTCCGAGCTCGCGGCCCGCGACGAGGTGTCCTGGAACGGCAGCGGCCGCCCGTCCGCGCGCAGCGCGATCAGCTCGCCGTCCAGCACCGCCGCCCGCACCGGGAGCTTGCCCAAGACAGCGACCACCTCGGGCAGCCGCCCGGTGATGTCGTCCAGGGTCCGGGTGAACAGCCGCACGGATCCACCGGACAGGTGAGCCTGGATCCGGATCCCGTCGAGTTTCCACTCCACCGCCGCCTGCACCCCGGCGCCGATCTTGTCCAGCGCTTCGGAGATGCTCGACGCGCTGGCCGCCAGCATGGGGCGCACCGGCCGCCCGACCTCCAATCCGAAGGCCGCCAGCGCCGCGCTGCCGCCCGCCAGCGCCGCGGCCGCCACCGCGCCCAGCGAGCCGCGCAGCATCATCGCCCGGCGCACGTCCGCCACCGGCACCGACGCGGCCCGGGCCACCGCGTCGGTCATCACCCCCTCCAGCGCGCCCTGCCGCAGCTCGCCGGACAGCAGCCCGGTAAGGAATCGCTGTTCGGCCGAAGTGGCCCGGCCGAACAGCTCCCCGACCAGCGCCTTGCGCGCGGCCGCCGAACCCTTTCCGGCCACCGCCCCGATCGCGGAGAACGCCGCGTCCACCTCGGCCAATCCCAGCGTGGGCGACCACCGCAGGCCGGAACCCATCCCGCAGCACCGCCCAGCCGACCCCGATCTGCCGCTGCGGCAGCTCCCCGGACAGGTACGCGACCGCGATCGGCACCTCCAGCGGCCCGGCCTCGCGCAGCGCGGCCGCCAGCATCTCGATCTTGGCCAGCCGGGCGCTGGTCGCGGCCACGGCCTGCGACACCTCGGCGATCCGAACGAGCAGCACCCGCCTATTCTCGACCGCTCCCGCCGGAGCGCGAGCTAGGTGCCGCCCACCCCGGCGCCGGGCAGAACCAAGGCCGCGACCGCGCGAGCCCGGATCCCACAGCCAGTACCCGACCGGGAACAGCCGGACGTGCAGGTGCTCGTCGATCAGGCCCCACAGCCCGCGCCGCGCGAAGATCGCGATGACCATCGCGACCAGCCCCAAGATGATCAGGTACCAGGCGTTGTAGGACTGCAGCGTCTGCTGCAGGATCATGTACACGATGGTGCCGAGGATCGGCCCCTCGATCGTGCCCAGCCCGCCGATGATCACCGCGAACGCCATCTCGGCCGTGAACTGCACGCTGAACACCGCGCTCGGCTGCACGATCAGCTGGCTGACGGCCAGCAGCGCGCCGGCCGCGCCGCACCCGATCCCGGCCACCACGTAGACCAGCATCCGGGCCAGGCCCACCCGCGCGCCCGAGCTGCGCGCGGCCACCTCGTCGTCCCTGACCGCGGTGAGCACCAGGCCCAGCCTGCTGCGCAGCAGCAGGTACACGCCGAGCAGGGCGAGCACCGTGACGGCCAGCCCGATCCAGTACGTGTACGCCTCCAGCACCGCCGAACTGAGGCTGGGCGTGTGCGGCAGCGACAGGCCGGTCCCGCCGCCGATGGAGGGGAACTTCTCGATGATCAGCAGGATGGTCGTCGCGAGCACCCAGGTGGCGATCGCGAAGTACCCGCTGCGCAGCCGCGAGACCAGCCACCACATCGGCAGCGCGGCGACGCCGCAGCCGATGGCCGCGATCGGGAGCGCGGTGAACATCGAGAGGTTGTGGATGTTCAGGATCAGCACGAAGTACGCACCGAGCCCCACGAACGCCTGCTGTCCCACCGATACCAGGCCCGCGTACCCGGCCAGCAGGTTCCACATGCTGGCCAGGGTCAAGATGATGAACGCCTGCACCAGGATGGTCTCGGTGCCGGCGCCCACGATGTAGGGGAACAGCGCGAGCACCACCACGACCACCAGGGCGCCGAGCCCGGTCCAGGCCACGTTCCTACGTGACCGGGTCACACGGTATTTTTCGGCCGAACGGGCCGTGGTTTCAGCCACCGCGGTCACGATGTGCTCCCCCGCTCGCCTGCAGACCAAGCCTCGCTCATGCCTGCGCCCTCCGAGCTATAAGGCCCTGCGGGCGCAGGACCAGCACGGCCAGGAAGACGATGTACCCGGCCAGGAACTCGTCCGACCCGCTGATCTGGGCGCCGATCGCCTGGGAGACCCCGAGCACCACGCCGCCGACCAGCGTGCCCCACAGCGAGCCGAGTCCGCCGATCACCACCGCGGCGAACGCGAACAGCAGGATCGTGTCCGTTCCCGTGGTCGGCGAGAACTGGGAGTACATGCCGTACGCGATGCCGGCCAGCGCCACGGTGGCGAACGCGATGGCCGCCGCGATGCCGAACACGTGCCGGTAGTCGATCCCGGACAGCTGGGCCGCCTCCCGGTCGTCGGCCACCGCCCGGATCAGCCGTCCGTACCGTGACCTGGACAGGAAGTACTGCAGGCCGGTCAGGACCACCACGGCCACGACGAAGATCAGCAGCAGCAGGTAGGCGATGGTGATCTGCGAGCCGATCGAGAACGAACTGGTGATGATCGCGTCGTTGGTCCCGAGCGAGTGGCTGTTGGCGCTGAAGAACTCCAGCAGCGCGTTCTCGATCACCACCGACAGCCCGAACGTGACCAGCAGCGTGGTCAAGATGCTGCGGTCGAGCGCGGCCTGGATCACGGTCCGCTGCAGCACGTAGCCCAGCACCGCCATCAGCGGGACCACGATCACGAACGACCACAGCACCGGGATGTGGGTGACCGTGATGACGCCGACCGCGACGTAGCCGCCGATGACCGCCAGGTCGCCGTGCGCCAGGTTGACCACCTTCATGACCCCGAACATCAGCGAGAGCCCGCACGCGAACAGCGCGTACAGGCCGCCGATCAAGATCCCCTGGATGACGTCGTTGACCCAGACCATAAGGCCTCCTCGCTCCCGTCGCCGGCCGGCGCGGTCCTCAGCCCGAAGTAGGCGGCCTCCACCTGTTCCGGGGTGACGTCCGACGGCTTGCCTTCCAGCGTGGTCCGCCCCTCGAGCAGGCACTGCAGGTGCGAGGCCACCCGCAGCGCCTGGCTCACGTCCTGCTCCACCAGCAGCACGGTCAGCCCGCTGGCCAGGATCTGCGGCAGCATGCCGTAGATCCGCTGCACGACCACCGGCGCGAGGCCCAGGGACAGCTCGTCGAGCAGCAGCACCCGCGGGTTGGCCACCAGCGCCCGGCCGATGGCCACCGCCTGCTGCTCACCGCCGGAAAGCTGCTCGGTGCGCTGGGCCCGCCGGTCCTTCATCCAGGAGAACAGCTCGTAGACCCGCTCGATCGTCCACGGTCCCTTTCGCGCGTAGGTCGCGCCGACCTGCAGGTTCTCCTCGACCGTGAGCGATCCGAACAGCCGCCGGCCCTCCGGCACCATGACGATCCCGCTGATGGCCCGGCGTTCGGGCCGGATCCTGGTCACGTCCTGGCCGTCGTACCGGATCGAGCCCTCGGTGGGCTGGTGCAGGCCGGCGATGGTACGCAGCAGCGTCGACTTGCCCGCGCCGTTGGCGCCGATGATCGCGTACACCTCGCCCGGAAACACCCGCAGCGAGATATGGTCCAGGGCCCGCAGCTGCCCATGGTGCACGGTCAGCTCCCGGACCTCCAGTATGGGCTCGTCCTCGCCTCCGGGGCGCGGTCCTGCTGGCTCGCTCACGGAGCGTCTCCCAGGCTGATGTCCTCGCTCAGGGTGCCGCCGCCGAGGGAGGCGGTGACCTCGGAGCCGAGGAAGACCTCGCGGACCGCCGGGTCGGCCAGCACCTGCGCCGGGTCGCCGTCGCCGACGAACTTCCCGCCGGCCAGGCAGATCAGCCTGGTCACCACCGGCACCAGCGCCCGCACCACGTGCTCGATCCAGATCACCGTGATGCCCTCGGCGTTCACCCCGCGGATGATCTCGACCAGTTGCGCGACTTCCGGGTCGGTCAGGCCGCCGGCCACCTCGTCGAGCAGCAGCAGCTTCGGCTGCGACGCGAGCGCGCGGGCGAGTTCCAGCCGCTTGCGCTGCAGCAGGCCGAGCCGTTCGGCGGGCAGGTTCGCCTCGCCGGTCATGTCGGCCCGCTCGAGGGCCTCGCCGGCCGCCACGTAGCTGGCCCGGCGCCGCAGCCCGGCGCCCTGCTGGGCGGCGACCAGCACGTTCTCGAACACGGTCATGTCCGTGAAGGGCCGCGGTACCTGGTAGGTGCGGCCGATGCCGAGCCTGCACCGGGCCGCCGCGTCCAGCTTGGTCACCGTGCGCCCGGCGAAGGAGACGCTCCCGGCCCCGGGGACAGGTCGCCGGAAATGAGGCCGAACAGGCTGGTCTTGCCCGCTCCGTTCGGCCCCACGATCCCGACCGTGTCCCCGGATCCGACCGTGAACGACAGGTCCTCGGCGATGACGACCCGGCCGAACCGTTTCGTCACGTGGTCCAGTTCAAGCAGTGGTTCGGTCATCCGGTTATTTGTTCGTCGGCTCGAGCGTCGAGGTGAGGGGTACGTTCGGCATCAGCGTATTGTCGACGACCTCCATTGACCAGCCGTACTTGCTGTTCGGCTTCCACTGCACGCCGACGCAGGGCGTGTCCACGACGCCCGGCGCCGGGTTCTTGCTCGAGGTCCAGTTGAGCTGCCCGGCGACGCCCTCGATGTTCACGTTGAACAGGGCCGCCGCCACCTCGGTCTTGTCGTGCGGGTTGTTCACCGAGGTCATGGCCGCGTAAGCGACCTCGAAGAGGCTGTAGTTGGACAGCGACTGCACCCATTGCGATCCGGTGGCCGAGGTGAACGCGGCGGCGATCTGCGCGCAGGTCTGCCCGGTGAGCGAGGACTTCCACGGCATGTTCGGCGTCCACCAGGCGTCGGTGGCGACGTTGTTGACCAGGGAGCCGAGCGCGGTCACGTCCGCCGGGAACAGCAGCACCTTGGCCACGGTGGCCAGCTTCGGCTTGTAGCCCTGCTGCGCGGCCTGCTTCCAGAACGTGTTGAAGTCGGGCGGCAGCGGCACGTTGGTGAAGAACTCGCAGTTCTTCGACTTGAACAGGCTGATGAACGAGGAGTAGTTGGTCTGCCCGTCGGTGTAGGGCGGCGGGTCGACCAGCGTGTAGCCGGCCGGGCCGGCGAACAGCGGCCACGCGGCGCGGAAGGCGTTGCCGTCCGAGTCGTTGGGGAACATGCAGCCGGCGACCTTGTCCGTGCCCAGCTGGGCGTGGATCCTGTTCCACATCGGGATGAAGGCGTTGCACAGGTCGTTGACGCCCAGGAAGTACATCGTCACCCAGGTGGGCTTGAACGTCGACTTGCCCGGGGTCGGGTTGCCGCCCAGGTTGGCGTACCAGGCCTGCCACGGGACGTTGCCGCAGATCGTGGGGGTGCCCAGTTTCTCCGCCACGGTCGCGACCGGGTTGACCGTCTCGGGCGTGGAGGAGGTGAGGATCAGGTCCACCTTGTCGGTGAGGATCGCCTGGCTGGCCAGCTGGCCCGCCTTGGTGGGGTCGGACTGGGTGTCGTAGGACTTGATCGTGACCGGGTAGGTCTTCCCGCCGACCTTGATCCCGTTCTTGAACTGCGACGTGGCCTGGATCGTGCTGACGATCCAGTTGTCGGAGGTGCCGAATTCCCCCAGCGGGCCGGTGAGCGGGTGGATGAAGCCGATCACGATGGGCTGGGTGCTGGCGCCCGCGGTGGACGAGGACGAGGACGAGGAAGAGGACGAGGCGCCCTTGATGCTGGAGCTGCAGGCCTCAAGCAGTCCGCCGCCCCCCACGACCGCCGCGCCGGCGCCGGCCGCGCGCAGCACGCCGCGTCGGGTTACCCCGGGGGGCAGACCCCCCCAAACCCCTCCCGCTCACGGGCGGACTGTCCGGCCCCCCGTAGCCGCCTGACCCCTGGGCTGTCTGGTCACTCATGTGCATCGATCTCCCTTTGAGGTCGCGCCAAGGCGCGGGACCGCTTATGAAGTGACACCGTGACACCGTGACCCCGGCTGGGACCCCGGATGCCTGGTGTGCGGGCTCCTATCGCTATCTGGAGTTCGTTTCGCGCGGTAACTGCGCGCCCGTCCCCGAGATCCGTGCGCTATGCGAACGGGCGTACATATATAGAACAGTATGGCAACGCTAGGATGCCATTTTGCGGATAGTCAACGCACGTTATGTAACTGTTTCAATCCGTGAGACAGCCGAGGTCGACGCCCGTAGCCAGTGCGAATGAGGTGTTATCCCCCGCTCGCTCTGCTTGTCCCGCTCGCCTCCGGGCGCCCTTAAGCCGCCGCCTTCCCTCGTCGCTCCTTCCTCGCTCCTCAGTCCAGGCAGCGGCGGCGCCCTTTGGCTCGCGGGCCCTGTTCCCCCGGCTCCCGCCCCCGGTCCCCCGCCCCGTACCCCCGCCCCCATCCCATCCGTCTCATGAGCCTCACGTTGCTTACTGTTCCCACTGGAGGCGACGATTACTAGTCGGCCGCGGTTGTCTGGCACAATGTGATGCTGACCGTCAGGCCATGCGACGCCCTCTCCTCGTTCGCCCGGCCTGGCTCATCTGAGCGGTCCCGTCGGCTGGTCCCCGGCCGACACGGGTCCGCCGCATCGATCTATCGCTGGGAGAAGACCACAGCCGTGGCTGTCAAGATCAAGCTGAAGCGCCTGGGCAAAATCCGGGAGCCCTACTACCGGATCGTCGTCGCCGATTCACGCACCAAGCGCGACGGGCGCGCCATCGAGGAGATCGGCAAGTACCACCCGAAGGCCGAGCCCTCCCTCATCGAAGTGAACTCCGAGCGGGTCCAGCACTGGCTGTCGGTGGGCGCCCAGCCCACGGACCCGGTCCGCGTCCTGCTCAAGATCACCGGGGACTGGCAGAAGTTCACGCGGCGAGCCGGGGAGCGAAGGCACCCTCCGCACCGCCGCGCCGCGCGAGGACAAGAAGGAAGCCTTCGAGGCCGCCGCGAAGGCCAGCCAGGCCAGCAAGGAAAAGGACGAGAAGGCCTCGGCCAAGGGCGGCCCGAGGGCCAAGTCCGCAGCCGGCGGTAAGGCCAGGGCCGCGTCGGCCAAGACCGAGGACGCTCCCGCCGCGTCGGCCAAGACCGAGACTGCGCCGGCCAAGGCCGAGGACGCTCCCGCCGCGTCGGCCAAGGCCGAGGACGCGCCTGCCGCGTCGGCCAAGGCCGAGGACGCTCCCGCCGCGTCGGCTAAGGCCGAGGACGCTCCCGCCGCGTCGGCCAAGGCCGAGGACGCGCCCGCCGCGTCGGCTAAGGCCGAGGACGCGCCCGCCGCGTCGGCCAAGGCCGAGGACGCGCCTGCCGCGTCGGCCAAGGCCGAGGACGCTCCCGCCGCGTCGGCCAAGGCCGAGGACGCTCCCGCCGCGTCGGCCAAGGCCGAGGACGCCCCTGCCGCGTCAGCGGAGGAGGGCGCGAGCGCCGCCGCCGAGGCGCCCGCCGAGGCGGCCGCTGACGCAGGGACTGAGGCCTGACGTGCTTGAGGAGGCCCTCGAGCACCTGGTGCGGGGCATCGTCCAGTACCCGGATGAGGTCCGCGTCCGCAGCCGGGCGCTGCGCCGGGGCAACGTCCTGGAGGTGCGGGTGAATCCCGACGACCTCGGCAAGGTCATCGGCCGGGGCGGGCGCACCGCCCGGGCCCTGCGCACGGTGATCGGCGCCCTGGCGTCGGGCCGCTACGTGCGCATCGACCTGCTGGACGCGAACGAGGTCCGCTTACCCGGTGCGGGTCATCGTCGGCCGCATCGGCCGCCCGCACGGGATCCGCGGCGAGGTCGTGGTCGGGGTCAGGACCGACGAGCCTGACCTCCGCTTCGTCGTGGGCGCCAGCCTGGACGCCGGGCCTACCGCCGACGGCGATACTGAGCCGGACCAGGTCCTCCGGGTCGCCGCCAAGCGGTGGCACTCCGGGCAGCTCCTGGTCGCGTTCGCCGGGATCACCGACCGGACGGCGGCCGGGGAGCTGACCGGCAGCTGGCTGAGCGTGGATTCCAGCCAGCTGCCGCAGACCGCCGACCCGGACGAGTTCCGTGACCACGAGCTGATCGGGCTGTCGGTGCGGACGTCGGCCGGCGAGGCGGTCGGCGTGGTCACCGACGTGCTGCACCACGGCCAGGACCTGCTCGTGGTCCGGCGTGCCCCTGGCCAGGAGCACCTGGTGCCGTTCGTGAAGGCGATCGTGCCGGAGGTCGACGTGGCCGCCGGCGTGCTCGTCATCGACCCGCCGGCTGGCCTTCTCGACCCCGCGCAAGCGGAGTAGCGGCCGGACCCCGAGAACCACGGCCCGTTCTGAAAAAGAAAAAAAGGAGAGGACGTGGGCCGCACATCACCACTGCGCATCGACATCGTCACGATCTTTCCCGAGTACTTCGACAGCCCGCTGCGGGTCTCGCTGATCGGGAAGGCGGCGGCCCGGGGCGACATCGAGTTCGGCGTGCACGACCTGCGGTCCTGGGCCACCGACGTGCACCACAGCGTCGACGACGTGCCGTTCGGCGGCGGGCCGGGCATGGTCATGAAGCCGGACGTCTGGGGCGACGCGCTGGACGCGATCCTGGCCGGCTCGCGCGGAGCCCGGCTGGTGGTGCCGACGCCCAGCGGGGTGCCGTTCACCCAGGACCTGGCCGCCCGGTACGCGGCCGAGCCGTGGCTGGTGTTCGCCTGCGGGCGGTACGAGGGCATCGACGGGCGGGTCGTGCAGGCCATGCGGGCCCGCCTGCCGGTCGACGAGGTGAGCATCGGCGACTACGTGCTGGCCGGCGGCGAGGCCGCGGCGCTGGTCATGGTCGAGGCCGTCGGGCGGCTGCTGCCCGGCGTGCTCGGCAACGCGTCCTCCGCCACGGACGACTCGTTCGGGACAGACGCGGACCCCGCCATGCGCGGGCTGCTGGAGGGGCCCGTCTACACCAGGCCGCGCGAATGGCGGGGCCTGGAGGTGCCGGAGGTCCTGCTTTCGGGCCACCACGCCGCGATCGCGCGCTGGCGCCGCGACATGGCCCTGCGGCGCACCGCGGCGCACCGCCCCGACCTCATCGCGGCCCTGCGCGACCTGGACCGCCGCGACCAGCAGGTTCTGGCCGAGGCCGGATGGCCGGCCGAGGAGGGTCCGGGCCTCGCGTTCCGGTTAGCGGTCAAGATATGGCACACTGAAGTCCGCTGTCTTTTCCAGGCTGCGGCTGGGGGCCCCTGGTGCCCTGGTACGAGCAGGCTGCCGCCGGGCCGTGCGAAACCGACCACCACCGAGGAAATCGCTGTCATGCATACCGCCATCGCCGAAATCGAGCAGGCCCAGACCCGGTTCTGACATCCCTGCCTTCCGGCCCGGGGACACGTTGAAGGTCCACGTCCGGGTCACCGAGGGTAACCGCTCGCGGATCCAGGTGTTCCAGGGCGTGGTGATCAGGCGTCAGGGCAGCGGAGCTCGCGAGACCTTCACCGTCCGCAAGATCAGCTACGGCGTCGGCGTGGAGCGCACCTTCCCCGTGCACAGCCCCTCGATCGACAAGATCGAGCCGGTCAGCCGGGGCCGCGTCCGCCGGGCCAAGCTCTACTACCTGAGGGACCTGCGCGGCAAGGCAGCGCGGATCAAGGAGCGCCGCGACCAAGCCGGTAGCTGACCAGTGGGGCCGGGCGGGGGGCAGGGCATGGACGATCCGCACGATCAGGACACCTTTTCCCGGCCGCGCATCCAGCCCGCCCAGCCGCTGGGCCGCCCCGGGCCCCGAGGGCCGTGGAGCCCGGTCGCCGAGGAGCCGGACCCAGGCCCGCTCGATCCCGGATGGCAGGCCCCCGGGCCCCAGCCGGGCCCGCCGCCCGAGGACCAGGACGCGCCGGATGAACCCGCGAGCGCCCCGGCGGGCAAGCGGAGCAAGCACTTCTGGCGCGAGCTGCTGGTCATCGTGGTGGTCGCCGCGGCCCTCACCCTGGTGGTGAAGGCGTTCGTCGCGCAGGTGTACAAGATCCCGACCGGGTCGATGGAGAACACCCTCCAGGTCGGCGACCGGGTCCTGGTGAACAAGCTCGTCTACCACTTCCGCGGCATCGCCCGCGGCGACATCGTCGTGTTCAGCGGGCAGGACTCGTGGGGGCCCGACGCGCCGCCCCCCGCCAACAACGGGTTCGTCCGGCTCGGGGACGATGTGCTGTCCGACATCGGCCTGCAGAGCAGCCAGACCTACTACATCAAGCGGGTCATCGGCCTGCCCGGCGACAAGGTGGCGTGCTGCACCGACGGGAAGGTGACGGTCAACGGCGTGCCGCTGACCGAGACGTCGTACCTGTACCCGGGCGACGCGCCGTCGTTCCCGTTCAAGACGGTCACCGTTCCGGCCGGTCACCTGTGGGTCATGGGTGACCATCGCGGGGACTCCGACGACTCCCGTTACCACACCGCGACCCGGGTGGCGGAGCCATCCCGGAGAACGAGGTCGTGGGCCGGGCGTTCCTGATCATCTGGCCGCCCTCCCAGTTCCGCGACCTGCCCATCCCGTCCACCTTCGGCCAGGCCGCGCTGCACGCGGGTCCGGCGGGAGCCGCGCTGATCGGTGCCGTGGACACCGGCGGGACCGCGCTGGCCGCGGTGGCCGCCGTGCCGGTGGCCGGGGCCGCCGCCGGGGCGGGAGTGCTCAGCGCACCTTGGCTCCTGCTGCGCCGCCGTCGGCGGCGTTAGCGTCCGCGAAATAGCGCGAACTGCGCATAGGCCTGCGAATATCGCTGGTTATGGCGTCCGATCCGGATCGGCCCGGCCTCGCGCGGCCGGTCCTGCCATTGTGTAATGGCGCTAAGCTCACTGGGTGACGGTGAGGGTCGACGAGGGGTGTGGGTCTAGGTGAGCGGTCCGCAGGACAGCGCCGCGTCGGAAGCACGGGATTCCGGATCTGCGCTCAGATCGGACGCGGACTCGCAGGCGGCGGCCGACCAGGCCCCCGCGAACGCACAGGCTGCGAACGCCCAGGCCGGGCGGGCAGGCCGAGGCCGATGGCGCCGCCGACGCGACCGCGGCAGCGCCCGGCGACGCCCCGGCCGAAGGTCCCGGCGGGCCGCGCTCCGGCCACCGCCGCAAGCGCAAGCAACGGTCGTTCTGGCGCGAGCTGCCGATCCTGATCGCGGTCGCGCTGGTGCTCGCGGTGGTGATCAAGACCTTTGCCATCCAGGCCTTCTGGATTCCGTCGGGGTCGATGGAGAACACCCTCCAGGTCAATGACCGGGTTCTGGTCAACAAGATCGTGTACCACATCCGCGACATTCACCGCGGCGACATCGTGGTCTTCAATGGCGACGGCTCCTGGGATCCGGGCACGATCCCGGTGACCGGCAATATCTTCCAGCAGTTCGCTGACGGCTTTGCCAGCATGTTCGGCTTCGGGCGCTCCGGAGACATCCTCATCAAGCGGGTCATCGGGATTCCCGGCGACCGGGTGGCCTGCTGCGACGCGCAGGGCCGGGTCACCGTCAACGGCGTTCCGCTGACCGAGCAGTCGTACCTGTACCCGGGCTCGGCTCCGTCGCAGACCCGGTTCAACATTGTGGTGCCGCAAGGGCGGCTGTGGGTCATGGGCGACAACCGGCTCGATTCCGCGGACTCCCGGGACCACATGGGCGATCCCGGCGGCGGGACGGTCCCGGAGAGCGCGGTGATCGGCCGGGCCTTCATTATCATCTGGCCGCCCAGCCACTGGCGGATCCTGCCCATCCCGGCCACCTTCGAGCAGCCCGCGCTGAACGGCTCGCACGCGGCGGGGCCGTCCGGGGCCGGCAGCGACCTGCTGACCGCGCGCGCCGAGCCCACCGGTCAGGTCGTTCCGCTGGCCCTCGGGTTCGCCGGCGCCCTCCCGCTGACCTGGCTGCAGCGCCGCGTCCGGACGCGGGTCGCCCGGCGCCGGCGTCGGGGACCCAAGGACCCGCCGCGCGGTTAGCCGGGGCTCGCGGCGTTGGCCGCGACACCGTGCCAACTGGCGTACGCTTTCCGGTGTCATGACCCGCGATCCCGGGTCGCTGACCGTCAGCGACCCACAACCCATGGCCGCTCCGCCCCGGTACGTCGGCTATACGCCCCGGCGCGACGGGGGACTCGGGGCCTACGAGACCGTGCTCGCCAAGGCCGGGTTCGCGCCGGTGGCGGGCATCGACGAGGCGGGCCGCGGGGCCTGCGCGGGGCCGCTGGTGGTGGCGGCCGTGGTCCTGGACCCGGCTCACATCAAGCGCATGCGCGGCCTGGCCGACTCCAAGCTGCTGACCGCCGCGGCCCGCGAGGACGTCTACGCCGAGGTGCTCCGCTGGGCGCTGGACTGGCACGTGGTGGTGATCGGCAACGACCAGATCGACGCGCTGGGCCTGCACGTGTGCAACGTGGCCGGCATGCGCCGCGCGTTCGCCGGGCTGCGCTGCCGCCCGGGGTACGTGCTGACCGACGGGTTCCCGGTCCGCGGCCTGGGCGCGCCCGCCCTGGCCGTCTGGAAGGGCGATCGGGTCACCGCGTCGGTGGCCGCGGCTTCGGTCGTGGCCAAGGTCAGCCGGGACCGGATGATGCGGGACCTGCACGAACGTTATCCCTGGTATGGGTTCGACCGGCACAAGGGATACAACACCGATGAGCACGAACGGGCCCTGACCGAGCACGGCCCGTCTCCGGTCCACCGGTATTCGTTCGTGAACGTGAACCGGGTGGCGGTCCAGGCGGGCCCCTTGGCCCCGATAGACCCCGTGGACCCGATGGAGCTCATGGTCGACGTGGATGCGGCGGACGCCGCGGACCTGGTCCTGACGGGTGCAAACGGGGAGAACGAGAGGAGAATGAACTCATGAGCGCGGAGGACCTTGAGAAGTACGAGGCCGAGATGGAGCTTCAGCTCTACCGCGAGTACCGCGACGTGGTCGGGTTGTTCACCCACGTGGTCGAGACCGAGCGCCGTTTCTATCTCACGAATGACGTTGAGCTGAACGTACGGTCAAGCGACAACGGCGAGGTCTTCTTCGAGGTTACGATGCGAGACGCGTGGGTGTGGGATATGTACCGCCCGGCCAGGTTCGTCAAGAATGTACGTGTAGTCACCTTCAAGGACGTCAACATCGAGGAACTGGCCAAGGCGGACCTGGAGGTTCCAGCGGACAAGCCGGACTTCCCGGCATAACTTTTCGGCGGAGGGGCGGATGTTGGGGCTTCCTGACGGGGTTTTGGCCTGCCTGTTTGACATGGACGGCGTCGTGACCCAGACCGCGACGGTGCACGCCGCGGCGTGGAAGGAAATGTTCGACGAGTTCCTCAAGGCACGCGCCCAGAGCACCGGAACCAAGTTCGTTCCCTTCGACCCGCACCACGAGTACGACGCCTACGTCGACGGCAAGCCACGGCTGGACGGAACCCGGTCGTTCCTGGAGTCCCGCGGCATCGACCTGCCCGAGGGCACCCCCGACGACCCGCCGGGGACGCCCACCTTGTACGGGCTGAGCAACCGCAAGAACGACCTGGTCCTGGCCAAGATCGCGGCCGGCGGGGTCCAGGTCTACCCGGGCAGCATCGCGTACATCAAGGCGGTCCGGGCTCACGGCATCCGCACCGCGATCGTCTCGGCCAGCGCCAACACCGTCCAGGTCCTGCAGTCCGCGGGCATCGAGGACCTGTTCGACACCAGGATCGACGGGGTCATCGCCAAGGAGCGCGGCCTGCGCGGCAAGCCGGCGCCGGACACGTTCCTGGCCGCCGCCGAGGCGCTCGGCGTGCCCGCCGCGCACGCGGTGGTCTTCGAGGACGCCCAGGCCGGGGTGGCGGCGGGCCACGCGGGCCACTTCGCCCTGGTGGTCGGCGTGGACCGGGTTGGCCAGGCCGCCGAGCTCAAGGCGCACGGCGCCGACATCGTGGTCAAGGACCTGTCGGAGCTTCTCGAGGGAAACAAATGATCAAGCAGGCCGCGTACGGGACCGAGCCCTGGCGGCTGGTCGAGAAGGAACTGGACCTGGACCTGCTGGCCCAGAGCGAGTCGATCTTCGCGCTGTCCAACGGGCACATCGGGCTGCGCGGCAACCTGGACGAGGGAGACCCGCACGGGCTGCCCGGCACCTACCTCAACTCCATGTACGAGGTCCGGCCGCTGCCCTACGCCGAGGCCGGCTACGGGTACCCCGACAGCGGGCAGACGCGTCATCAACGTCACCAACGGCAAGATCATCCGGCTGCTGGTCGACGACGAGCCGTTCGACATCAGGTACGGCACCCTGCATTCGCACGAGCGCGTCCTGGACCTGCGGGCCGGCACGCTGACCCGGACCGTGGACTGGTCCTCCCCGCCCGGGGCCCGGGTCAAGGTGACCTCGGTGCGGATGGTGTCGCTGACCCAGCGCGCGATCGCGGCCATCAGCTACACGGTCGAGCCGGTGGACCAGAAGCTGCGGGTGGTGCTGCAGTCCGAGCTGGTCACCAACGAGGAGATGCCCAAGCGGGGCAACGATCCCCGGCTGGCCGCCATCCTGGAAGCGCCGCTGGTCAGCGAGGAGCACCAGACCTACGACGGCACCCCGTCCCGGGTCGTGCTGGTCCACCAGACGCGGGCCAGCAAGCTGCGGATGGCGGCCGGGATGTCGCACGTGATCACCGGCCCGGAGAAGATGGGTCGGCCGGACCGAGTCCTATCCGGACCTGGGCCGGTCCACGGTGGCCACCGAGCTGGCCCCCGGCGAGCAGCTGAACATCGTGAAGTTCCTCAGCTACGGCTGGTCGAGCCAGCGGTCCCGGCCCGCGCTGATCGACCAGATCGTCGGCGCGCTGACCAGCGCCCACCTGACCGGCTGGGAGGGCCTGCTGGCCGAGCAGCGGGCCTACCTGGACGAGTTCTGGGACGGCGCCGACGTCGAGGTCGACGGCGACGCCGAGGTCCAGCAGGCGGTGCGCTTCGGCCTGTTCCACATCCTGCAGGCCGCCGCGCGGGCCGAGTACCGGCCGATCGCGGCCAAGGGGCTGACCGGCAGCGGCTACGACGGGCACACGTTCTGGGACACCGAGACGTACGTGCTGCCCGTGCTCACCTACACCCAGCCGTCCGCCGCGGCCGACGCCTTGCGCTGGCGGCACCTGGTGCTCGGGGAGGCCAAGCAGCACGCGACCGACCTGGGCCTGGCCGGGTCGGCGTTTCCGTGGCGGACGATCCGCGGCCAGGAGTGCTCCGGCTACTGGCCCGCCGGGACCGCGGCGTTCCACATCAACGCCGACATCGCCGACGCGGTCAGCCGCTACCTGGACGCCACGCAGGACGCCAAGTTCGAGACCGAGGTCGGCCTGGAACTGCTGGTCGAGACCGCGCGGCTGTGGCGCTCGCTCGGCCAGCACGACGCGATGGGCCACTTCCGGATCGAGGGCGTGACCGGCCCGGACGAGTACAGCGCGATCAAGGACAACAACGTCTACACCAACCTGATGGCCCAGCGGAACCTGGCCTGCGCCGCGGCCGAGGTCGCCCGGCTGCCCGCCGAGGCCGAGGCGCTCGGCGTGAGCACCGAAGAGGCGGCGTCCTGGCGCGACGCGTCGAACGCGATGTACATCCCGTTCGACGAGCGCCTGGGCGTGCACCCGCAGCACGAGGGGTTCACCGACTACGCGCGGTGGGACTTCAAGAACACCCCCGAGGAGGATTACCCGCTGCTGCTGCACTTCCCGTACTTCCAGCTGTACCGCAAGCAGGTCGTCAAGCAGGCGGACCTGGTCCTGGCCATGTACCTGCGCTCCGAGGCGTTCACCGCCGAGCAGAAGGCGGCCAACTTCGCCTACTACGAGCCGCTCACCGTGCGCGACTCCTCGCTGTCGGCGTGCACCCAGGCGGTAATGGCGGCCGAGGTCGGCCAGCTGGATCTCGCCCACGACTACCTGGCCGAAGCCGCGCTCATGGACCTGCGGGACGTGGAGCACAACACCTCCGACGGCCTCCACATGGCCTCGCTGGCCGGGGCGTGGATGGCGCTGGTGGCCGGGTTCGGCGGGATGCGCGCGGGCAACGGCCCGCTGGCCTTCAGCCCCCGCATGCCCGACGGCATCTCCCGGCTGATGTTCCGGATGCGCTACCGGGGCCGCAAGCTGAGCGTCGAAATCCGGGGCCAACGGGCCCGGTACGCGCTGATGGACGGCGACCCGCTGCCGATCACCCACCACGGCGAGGAGTTCGAGCTCGGGCACCGGGCCGTGGAGCGCAAGATACCGCCGGTCAAGGCCGGCCCGCGCCCGGAGCAGCCCTTCGGCCGCCCGCCCTACAGCCGCTCGTCCGGTAGCTGATCCGACCGAAACCGGGTCGCCGCGGAACGGGCGCGCCGCCTGAGTGCGCCGCCTGAGCGCGCCGCCCTCAGCCGATCCGCCGGCCCGCCAGATGTGCGCGCCGTGCGGCCGCCGACCCGAACCAGGAGACCCGGGTCGGCCGCGGATGGGACTCGAACCACTCGATCAGCTCGGGCGAGGCGTACTTGCGCACGCGCGACTCCGGTCCCGCGAACAGCGACCGTTCATCGATGCCCTCGCGCAGGCCAGTCCGGTTGAGCATGTAGCCGTTCGTGGCCGCCTCGGCGGCTCGCCACTGTCGGTACACCTCATCGCGGTACTCCTGCTCCGCATCCTGCCGCCGCCGCCGTGCCCGTTCGCTGCGCGCGACCGCCGTGCGCGCGACCGCCGTGCGCGCGACCGCCGTGCGCGCGGACTCGCCCCGGTCGATAGGACCCCATCCTGGCGATCTTTTGGTCGATGTCGGCACAGTGAAAATGATATCGATCGAATACTAGTTCTTGCTAGTGGCGGTTTGTGATGCCCGGAGAACGAGCGCAGGCCTCGCCCTGCCGACGCAATCATCCCGCGTGGATCTAACCATCCGGCACTGACATTTCCGGTTCGATATCCACATTTCCGGCGCCGCCCCTCCCGGTTTTCCACAGCCACGAGACCGTCCTGCGGGCCACCCCCGGCCGCGGCGATCGTCGAAGCCGGAGGTGATAGCCATGCGGGCCAAGGACGCGCTGGGCAAGTCCGGCGAGCAGGAAGCAGCCAGGTACCTGGAATCGCACGGGCTGCGGATCCTGGACCGGAACTGGCGCAGCGCGGACGGCGAGATCGACATCGTGGCGGTCGAGCGCCAGGTGCTGGTCGTGTGCGAGGTGAAGTCCCGGACGTCGGTGCGCTACGGCAGCCCGCTAGAGGCCGTAAGCCGGGCCAAGCGTGCCCGGCTGCGCAGGCTGGCGGTGCAGTGGCTGAACGCTCATGGCGTCCGCTTCGATCAGGTCCGGATCGACGTGGTCGGCCTGGTCTACGAGGGCACGGGCGGATTCACCATCGAGCACGTCAGGGGAGTGGGCTAGCCGTGCCGCTGGCCCGCACACACTCGGTCGCGCTGATCGGGGTGACTGGCCATGTGGTGGAGGTCGAGGCTGATATCACAAACGGTCTAGTCGGCATGATCCTGGTCGGCTTGCCTGATACTGCGCTACGGGAGGCGCGGGATCGGATTCGCGCCGCGATCGTGAACAGCGGCGAGGAATGGCCGCAGCGGAAGATCACCGTCGGCCTCTCACCGGCCAGCCTGCCCAAACGCGGCAGCTGGTTCGACCTGGCTATCGCAGTCGGGATACTCACGGCGGCGGGCAAAGTGCCGCGTGCGGCAGTGGACCGGATGATCTTCTTCGGCGAGCTCGGTCTCGACGGGCGGCTGCGGCCGGTCCGCGGCGTTCTACCTGCGGTGGCCGCCGCGGCCGAGGAAGGATTCGCCAAGGTCATGGTGGCAGAGCACAACGCGGCGGAGGCAGTCCTGGTTCCCGGCGTGAGGGTGATCGCAGCCAGTAGCCTCTCCTGTGCGGCTGACTGGCTGCGTGGCACGCCGGGTCTGCATGGCGGGCCGCCGGCGGCCGAGTTTGAGGGAGGTCACGAACTCTCCGGTGGCCGGCTGGCATACGGGCAGCGCTCTGGAGCCAACGTGGCCTCCGGCGGCATGAATGGCTCTGCACGCCCGGCCAGCAATCGAGACGTAGCCGTGCCCGATCTGGCCGAGATGCTCGGCCAGTCCACAGCGCGGCGAGCCGCCGAAGTGTGCGCAGCCGGCGGACACCACCTGTCGCTACTGGGGCCGCCTGGCGCCGGAAAGACGATGCTGGCAGAACGAATCCCCACTATCCTGCCGCGCCTGGACACCGCGGCGGCCCTGGAAGTTACGGCCATTCATTCGGTGGCTGGGACCCTGCCGCCACACGTCCCCCTGCTGACCGATCCGCCCTTCATGGCCCCACACCACACCGCAACCAAGGCGGCGATCGTCGGTGGTGGCAGCGGAATCATCGTCCCCGGCTCCGCGTCACTGGCCCACCGAGGCGTTTTGTTCCTCGATGAAGCGCCAGAGTTCGCCAAGGACGTGCTCGACGCCCTACGACAGCCGATTGAGGCGGGCGAGGTCGTAGTAGCCAGATTGGGGATCATCACGAGGTTCCCCGCCAAGTTCACCTTGGTGTTGGCCGCGAATCCTTGCCCGTGCGCAAAGATGCCCGGGCCCGTCGGCGGCTGCAGCTGCAGCCCGGCAACTCGCCGACGCTACTTGGGGAGGATCTCTGGTCCGCTGCTTGATCGCGTCGACGTAAAGATCGAGCTCGAGCCGGTGGGTCGTAGGGAACTCCTGAGCGACAGGAATTTCGCCGAGTCAAGCCGGATCGTCGCGTCGCGAGTGATCCAGGCGAGGGAGCGTACAGGTCACCGTCTGCGCGGCACACCATGGCGGCTCAACGCGGAGGTGCCGGGGTCAGAGCTGCGCCGGATGTGGCCACCTGCGCCCGGGGCGCTGACGGTACTTGAACGCTCCTTGGAGCGCGGCCTGATCAGCGCGCGTGGAGTGGTAAAGGTAATCCGGGTTGCATGGACCGTTGCCGACCTGGCCGGTAAGCCACGTCCGACTAAGGACGAGTGCAATACCGCACTCGGCCTGTGGCTGGGAGTACGGCGATGAGCCCGGCCCGGCGGCTTGGCCCGCAGGCCCTGGCCCGGGCCGCGCTCACCTACCTGGCCGAGCCCGGCGATCCCGCGCTCGGCGCCCTGCTCGAGGTCTGCGAACCCGCCGAGGTGCTGGCCGCCATCAAGGCGGGCACGCTGCCCGCGATCAAGGCGGGCACCGCGCCCGGACCGGCCGACAGCCCGGCCCGCCGGCGCGCGTTGGAGGCCGCATTCGGCCGCTGGCGGCTCCGCCTGCCCTGGCTGCCCGACGACGCGGGCCTCGCGGACGCCCGCCGCGACGGCATCCGCCTGGTCTGCCCCGCCGATCCGCAATGGCCCGGCCGGCTGGATGAGCTCGGCGCCGCCCGGCCGTACGCGCTGTGGCTGCGCGGCCAGGCCGATTTGCTCCAGGCCTGCCTGCGCTCGGTCTCGATGGTGGGGTCGCAGGGCCGCCACCGGGTACGGCGCGCACGTGGCCGGCGAGATCGCCGCCGACCTCGGCGAGCGGGGCTGGACGGTCGTCTCGGGCGGCGCGTACGGCATCGACGCCGCCGCCCACCGCGGCGCGCTGGCCACCGGGGCGGTCACCATCGCGGTCCTGGCCTGCGGCGTCGACTATCCCTACCCGGCGGGCCACGCGGACCTGTTCGCGACTATCGCCGAGCATGGCCTGGTGATCAGCGAGTGGCCGCCCGGCCGTCAGCCCGCCCGGCTCCGGTTCCTGGTCCGCAACCGGACCATCGCCGCGCTGAGCTGCGGCACGGTGATCGTCGAGGCGGGGGAGCGCAGCGGCGCGCTGAACACCGCGCGGCACGCGGCCCAGCTCGGCAAGCCGCTGATGGCCGTCCCCGGCCCGGTGACCTCGGCCCAGTCGGCCGGGTGCCACCGGATCATCCGGGAGTGGGACGCCACCTGCGTCACCCGCGCCGATCACATCATCGAGATGCTCTCCCCGCTGGGCACACCCGAGACGCTGACCGCGACCGCGACCGGGGCCGCGGGCGCGGGCGGGCCGCCGTCCCGCAGCCCGGAACCGGCAACCGCCGACGCCGCGCCCTCGCGGGACGAGCTCGACGCCGACAGCGCCCGGGTCCTGGACGCGCTGCCCGCCCGCGGCGCCGCCGGGACCTCGACGATCGCCGCCGAAGCGGGCGTGGACCTGGACACGGTTCTGCGCTGCCTCGGGATGCTGGCCGGCTCCGGCTTCATCGAGCGCTGCGACCGTGGCTGGCGCCTGCGCAAGCCGTGATACCGAGACTCGAGCCTTGGCCGTCGAGTGGAGCGGCGGGCTCTACTGGCTGGCGCCGACTGCCCTGCCGGGCATCGTCGGCGCCGTCTACGACGCCTGGGTTCTCCTGGTCGAGATCGTCCGCTGAGCCGGACCCCTACCCGGCCGCGACCGCCCGCTCCTCCTCCTCCAAGTCGAACTCGAGCTCCGCCGTGCGGTCCCGGGCGAACTCCTGCAGGCCGTAACGCTCGACGTGGTCCGGGTCGGCCGTGCTGATCGTCCGCAGCCCCTCGCTGGCGAGGCGCTGGTTGATCTCGTCGAGATGATCGCGGACCAGTTGCTTCTCGGTGTCGGTGACCTTGCCCTTGTGCGGCTTGCCGGCGTGCTCCAGGGTCGCGTAGTCGGGCCGGTCCCCGCGCGACCCGTTGCTCACCGAGGTCCGCGGGCTGCGCCGGATCGGCCGGGCGGCGATCAGGAGCTGATCCATCGGGTTTTCGGTGGCCAGCTTGTCGAAGGCGTCGGCCTCCAGGACGATGCGGCGCGGCTCGAGGTCGTCGGGCAGGTACAGGTCGATGACCGCGACCCGCAGGGAGGACTGCTCGATGGTCTCGGCCTCGTCGGTCAGTGCCTCGATCTCGACCGGGCCGTCGACCAGCTCGGGGTGTTCGTGGACCACGATGCGTGCCAGTGCGTCGTCGTGCGTGATGAGCTGGCCGCTCAGGTCGCTGAACCGGACAGTCTTCTGACCCATGCTCGATCCCTCTCTAGGCGCTACTTCGAGCGCGTTCCGCGGTCCGTCTCACCAGACCGCTCGTGGATGAACGCATGGATCACCCTGCCGCACTGCCCATCCCATGTCAAACTTCAGTTCGATCGGCGTGTCGCGATACGAAATTAATCGCGACCGCCGTGTCACCTGGCCCGTTGCCGCCCGCGCGCCGATCAAGGGTGCACACTGGCCCCATGACCGCCGCGGAGAAAGCCGGGAAGAATGCGGGGAAGAATGCGGGGAAGCAAGCCGCGGAGAAGCAAGCCGCCGGGCAAGAAAACCCGCTGCCGCCCGAGATGGCCGCCGCCCTGGCCGCCTTCGAGCGCCACCTGCGCGCCGAACGCTCCCTGTCTCCGCACACGGTCCGGGCCTATCTAGGCGACGTGAGTTCGCTGCTGGAGCACGCGCACCGGGCCGGCGTCCAGGCGCCCGAGGGCCTGCAGGCAACCCACCTGCGCGGCTGGCTGGCCAGCCAGCACGCCTCCGGCGCGGCGCGCACCACCCTGGCCCGGCGCGGCGCGGCCGCGCGGACGTTCACCGCCTTCGCGCACCGCCGCGGCTGGCTGGCCACCGACCCCGGCCCGCAGCTCGGCACCCTGAAGACCCGCCGGACCCTGCCCCACGTCCTGCGCCAGGACGAGATGCGTTCCGTCCTGGACACCGCCAACCGCGCCGCCCAGGCAGGAACGCCCCAGGCCGACAAAGCCGTCGCCCTGCGCGACGCCGCGGTCCTCGAACTGCTCTACGCCACCGGCATTCGGGTCAGCGAGCTGTGCGGCCTGACCCCGGACAGCTTCGACCACGCCCGCAGGACCGTCCGGGTCCGGGGCAAGGGCGACAAGGAACGCACCGTCCCGGTCGGGATGCCTGCCCTGCGCGCGGTCACCGCCTGGCTCGACCAGGGCCGGCCCGCCCTTGCTACCGCAACCAGCGGAGCGGCCCTGTTCCTCGGCGCGCGCGGCGCTCGCCTGGACCCGCGGACCGCCCGCCGGATCGTCCACCAGCGCCTGCGCGAGGGGGGAGCGACCCGCGATACGGGCCCGCACGGCCTGCGCCACAGCGCGGCCACCCACCTGCTCGAGGGCGGCGCCGACCTACGCAGCGTCCAGGAGATCCTCGGCCACTCCTCGCCCGCGACCACCCAGATCTACACGCACGTGTCCATCGAGCGCCTCAAGTCCAGCTACCGCCAGGCTCATCCCCGCGCCTAAGACCCGCTCCGCAGACGTTCAGCTCGTGCCAGAACGTCGCCGCAGTGGCCTCCCCGGCCCCGCCCAAACGCCCCCGAGGCCGCCCCCAAGAGGAATGAAACTGGGCTTTCACTGCGTTCTAACGAGGTGAAACTGGGGTTTCACTCCGTTCCCGAGCCACGCACCCGGCCAGCAGCCTCGCACCGCGTCGGCCACACAAGCCCCGCCACGCCGCGAAGGCCCAGCCCCGCGAGCAACAGCGAGCACAGCAGGCAGTGCGCGGGCGACCGGGAACGTCAAGTATCCTTAGTGACGGTCGCCGTAGCCGCGCCGGATAAGCGCGTGCTTGGCGGCTAAATCGCGTGCCCGCTTGCTCACCGGGGCAACGACTTGCTCACCAGGGCAAACGAGTTGCTCATCAGGGCAACAAGCTCCCGGCGGGACGCGCCGCTCGGTCCGTCGGCCACCAGGCCGGCCGCAGGCGCGTCAGTTCACGGGCACCAGGAAGCAACCGAGCAGCGCTGCTACGCCGGAAAGCATCAGCAGCGCACGAAGGAAAGGGACCGTGCCAGTGGCTCAGGTCGTCAGCATGAAGCAACTCCTGGAGAGCGGTGTCCATTTCGGGCACCAGACCAGGCGCTGGAACCCGAAGATGAAGCGCTACATCTTCACCGAACGCAACGGCATCTACATCATCGATCTCCAGCAGTCGCTGGACTACATCGACCGCGCGTACGAGTTCATCAAGGAGACCGTCGCTCACGGCGGCACCATCTTGTACGTCGGGACCAAGAAGCAGGCCCAGGAAGCGATCGCCGAGCAGGCCCGCCGGGTCGGGATGCCGTTCGTGAACCAGCGCTGGCTGGGCGGGATGCTAACCAACTTCTCCACCGTCTACAAGCGGCTGCAGCGGCTCAAGGAGCTCGAGGAGATCGACTTCGGCGACGTGGCCGCCTCCGGGATGACCAAGAAGGAGCTCCTGCACCTGCGGCGCGAGCACGACAAGCTGGACCGAACCCTCGGCGGCATCAGGGACATGGCCCGGGTGCCGAGCGCCATCTGGGTGGTCGACACCAAGAAGGAACACATCGCGGTCAACGAGGCGCGCAAGCTCGGCATCCCCGTGGTGGCCATCCTGGACACCAACTGCGACCCGGACGAGGTCAACTACCCGATCCCCGGGAACGACGACGCGATCCGCAGCGTCGCCCTGCTGACCCGGGTGGTAGCCGACGCGGTCGCCGAAGGCCTGATCGCGCGGGCCGGCGCGTCCAGCGCGGATGAGAAGCCGGCCGGCAGCCTGGGCACCGAGGAGCCGCTCGCCGAGTGGGAGCGCGAGCTCCTCCAAGGCGCGCAAACCCCAGCACCGGCGCAGGATCAGGTCATTCCGGTTGACGCGCCGATCGTGGCCGCGGCCGAGGTCGAGGGGGCCGACGACCTGGCCATCAACGCCGAATCCTCCCCGATCACCGAAGCCGACGCAGCGGCCGACCAGGCCGACGATCTCGAAGGCCTGGCCCAGGCCGCCGACGAGACCCGCGGCGACGCCGAGGCCGCTGCCGCCGAGGCGACGCCCGCCGACGCAGCGGTCAGCGACGTAGCCGCCGCTGACGCAGCGGCCGCCGAGGCAGAGGCCACCGACGAAGCGCCCCTCACCGAAACGATCGGCGAAACGGTCGGCGAGATCACGGACGCAGCCGCTGCCGAAGCTGCCGAGACCGAGTAACAGATTTAAAGACGTAAAGACGAGAGACGAGGACATGGCGAACTTCACTGCCACTGACGTCAAGCGGCTCCGGGACCAGACCGGCGCCGGCATGATGGACTGCAAGAACGCGCTCGCCGAGGCCGATGGCGACTTCGAGCACGCGGTCGAGCTGCTCCGCGTCAAGGGCGTCAAGGACGCGGGCAAGCGGGCCACCCGCACCGCGGCCAACGGCCTGGTCACCGCGGAGCTCCGCGGTACCACAAGAAGGCGTGCTGGTCGAGCTGAACTGCGAGACCGACTTCGTGGCCAAGACCCCCCTGTTCCAGGAGACGGCCGCACAGATCGCGAAGGCCGCCATCAACAGCAAGGCGGCCGACCGGCTGACCCTGCTGAGCACTGAGGCCAAGCCGGGCACGACCGTCGAGCAGCTCATCGAGCAGGCGGGCGCGAGCCTGAAGGAGAAGCTCGAGCTCGGCCGGTTCGTCCGCTTTGAGGGCGGATACGTAAAGGCCTACCTGCACCGCAGTGACGCCGCCCTGCCGCCGACCCTGGGCGTGCTGGTCCAGCTCGACAAGGAGAACAGCCAGGTCGCCACGGACCTGGCCCAGCAGGTCGCCGCCATGCGCCCCCTGTACACCACCCGCGAGGACGTCCCCGCGGACGTGGTGGAGAAGGAGCGCCGGATCGCCGAGCAGATCACCCGCGAAGAGGGCAAGCCCGAGCAGGCCATCGGCGAAGATCGTGGACGGCCGGCTGAACGCCTACTTCAAGGACGCCGTGCTCACCGAGCAGGTATTCGTGAAGGACAACAAGACCGCGATCAAGCAGCTCCTAGCCCAGAACAACCTCACCGTCACCGGCTTCGCCCGGTTCCAGGTCGGCCAGGCCTAGGACCCCAAAACCTAGGACCCAAAACCGAGGATCAAAAGCCGAGGATCAAAAGCCGAGGAGCCAAAAGGAGCCGGAAAGGCGCAGATGACGGAAACCGCGGGGGTGCTGCACCCGAGCTGGCATCGGGTGGTGCTGAAGCTGTCCGGCGGGCTGTTCGCGGGCCGTGAGCCCCTGGGCATCTCGCCGGACGTGGTCGCCCACCTGGCCACCGAGATCATCGCCGCGGTGAAGGAGGGCGTGCAGGTCGCCGCCGTGGTCGGCGGCGGCAACATGTTCCGCGGCGCGGCCCTGGCCGAACGAGGCATCGACCGGGCCCGCGCCGACTACATGGGCATGCTCAGCACGGTCATCAACTGCCTGGCCCTGCAGGACGTGCTGGAGAAGAACGGCGTCGACACCCGGGTCCAGACCGCCATCACCATGGGCCAGGTCGCCGAGCCGTACATCCCGCGCCGGGCCATCCGGCACCTGGAAAAGGGCCGGGTGGTGATCTTCGGAGCCGGGCTCGGCGCGCCGTACTTCTCCACCGACACCGCCGCCGCGCAGCGGGCCCTGGAGATCGGCGCCGACGCCGTGCTCAAGGGCACCAAGGTGGACGGCGTGTACGACGCCGACCCGCACACCACGCCGGACGCGGTGCGTTTCGACCGGCTGGACTACACCGAGTACCTGAGCCGCGGGCTGAAGGTCATGGACACCACGGCGGTCACCCTGTGCATGGACAACGGGCTGCCGATCGTGGTGTTCGCCCTCATGGGCGAGGGTAACGTGGTCCGCGCCATCCGCGGCGAGAAGGTTGGCACGCTGATCAGCCGCACCAGCACCTGGGACGACCCGGAAGACCCGCTAGGACCGTAAGGACAGCTAAGCTCCATAGGCACTGGGAGTAAAAAACGGAGCCGAACATGATCGATGACACGCTCCTCGAAGCCGAGGAGAAGATGGACAAGGCCGTCACGGTCGCCAAGGAGGAGTTCGCCGTCATCCGTACCGGTCGCGCCCACCCGGCCATGTTCAGCAAGGTCACGGTCGACTACTACGGGACGCAGACCCCGGTGAACCAGCTCGCCTCGTTCCACGTCCCGGAGCCGAGGATGGTGATCATCCAGCCGTTCGACAAGAACTCGCTGGGGGCCATCGAGCGGGCGATCAGGAACAGCGACCTGAGCGTCAACCCCGCCAACGACGGCGTCATCATCCGGATCGTCCTGCCGGAACTGACCCAAGAGCGCCGCCGCGAGTACATCAAGACCGCGCGGCACAAGGCCGAGGACGGCCGCGTCGCGATCCGGAACATCAGGCGCCACGCCAAGGACACCCTGAACAAGATGATCAAGAGCGGGGACGCGGGCGAGGACGACGTGCACCGGGCCGAGCGTGAACTCGACGACCTCACCCACACCTACGAGGCGCAGGTCGACGAGTTGCTCAAGCACAAGGAAGCCGAGCTCCTCGAGGTCTAGGTGGCCACCGCCGCAGAGGAAGCCAAGGACTCCGAAAAGCCCAAGGGTCGCGCAGGACGTAACCTCCCCGTCGCGATCGGCGTCGGCGTGGTCCTCGGCGGCCTGGTGGTGCTCACGCTGTTCACCGTCAAGGCCACGTTCCTGCTGTACATGGGGATCGCCCTGGCCATCGCGCTGGCCGAGCTGACCAGCGCCCTGGCCAAGCGCGACATCAACATCCCGGCCATCCCGGTAGCGGCCGGCGGCGCCGCCATCATCACCTGTACCTACTGGCTGGGGCCGAACTACGCGCTGGCCGCACTCGGCCTGACCGTGGTCGCCATCTTGGCCTGGCGGCTCCCCGGCGGGGCCACCGGCTACGTCAAGGACATGACGGCGGGCATGTTCGCCGCCGCCTACCTGCCCTTCCTCGCCTTGTTCGTGGCCGCGATGCTAACCCCAGCCGACGGCCCGCGCCGGGTGCTGACCTTCGTCATCATCACCATCTGCAGCGACATCGGCGGCTACTTCGCCGGCATTACCGCCGGCCGTCACAAGATGGCCCCGCTGATCAGCCCGAAGAAGACCTGGGAGGGCTTCGCCGGCTCGGTGGCGGCCTGCCTGGTCGGGGGCTGGCTCTGCGTAACATACCTGCTGCACGGCCACCCCTGGCAGGGCGTGCTCACCGGCGCGGCGGTGGTGCTGGCCGCGACGCTCGGCGACCTGGTCGAATCCATGATCAAGCGCGACCTGGACATCAAGGACATGGGCACCCTGCTGCCCGGTCACGGCGGCGTTCTCGAGCGGCTCGATTCCCTGCTCGTCGCCGCGCCCGTGGTCTGGTTCCTGCTCTACCTTTTCATCCCGGCGCGCTAGTTTTACCCGCCCCGGATAGGGGAGTTGACGGCCGGAATCCTGGATCGGTTTTGGAGAGGAGCCGAGAGGGAAATGACTATCCGGTTCAGAAGTATCGGCGTGCTCATTTACGTGGTGATCGGCATCATCATCGCGTGGGATCACGGCTACATCTTCCTCGCCTGGCTGAAGACCACCGCCAGCATCCTGCTCGCCATCTTCCTGTGGTGGCTCGTCCTGCTGGGCGTCAACCTCCACGTCCACTGAAGGCCTCGTCGGGCCGTACCGGCCCTACGGCCCGACGATCCAGCTCCTGTGCTGCGCGGCGAGCCGGCTGACCAGCGCGGATGAGCCGCGCTCCTTGGCCAGTTGCCGGTCCCGTTCGGAGATCGGGATGATCCACAGCCAGCGCACCGGATCCCCGCCGAACGCGAACCCCGACAGGTCCGGCGGCTCCGGCCCGTCCGTTGTTGCCCCCGGGGGACGACCCCCCTTGGCCTCCCCGCTGAGCGCGGCGGGGGAGTCGAGCAGCAGCACCGCCTCCGCCGCGCCGCCGAGCGGGAACGTCGAAGGCTCGTGGTACCAGCGCACGCTGTGACCCGGCCCGAACCACGTGACCGCGTGCCACGGGTAGGTGGCCAGCCACAAGAACACCCGGGCCGCCTGCGCACTCGGCAGCGTGGTCGCCACGGCCAGTTCGATCCGGGCGTACCCGCTCGGGTCGTCAAGCACCTGCTCCACTACCGGCATCCGCTGGGCGCTCATGCCGACCGTGGACAGCACCGTGTACGGACGCCGGGCCCCCGGCGGCCGTTCGGTGACCCCCACCAGCGGCTGCTTGCCCGCCGAGGCGTCCCAGTAGTGCCCGCCCGGCCCGAGCCGGGCCTGCAGGTGCCCGAGCAGCGCCTGCTGGAACTGACTCCACCCGGACTGCCGCCACCGCCAGTAGGCCCGGGACCGCTCCAGCCGGGGCGCAAGCCCCTCCATGGCGTCGTCCAGCGACCAGCCGAACGGCGTCTGGCCGATCACGTCGGCGCTGTAGCCGGGCATGCCCCGGTCCATGTCGGACCATCCGGCCATCACCGCGAGGGGTCGTCCGCTCTCCAGGATCGCGACCCCGTCGCCCTCCTCGAACCACAGCGCTTCCAGCGCGTCGGCCTGCAGCGGCGGCCGTCCGGCCGGATGCTTGGTCCGCGCGGCGGGCATCAGCGGCGCGCGCCCCGCGTCCAGCCGCGCCTGGTCGGTGCCCGGCGGCGCCGGCCGGTGGTTCGCGATCCACGTCGCGGAGATCGCCGCTGCGTCGTCGTGCAGGTAGGCGGCCGTGACCAGCCCGTCGTACTCGACGGTAACCTTGCGGCTGCCGTAAGGGCTGAAGCTCTCCAGCAGCGTGACGGGACCCATGAACGAAATGTACTGACTTAACCGCAGAGCTCAAACCACCGCCCCGGGCCGGCGGGCCGCCGCAGCCAGTCCTCCGTCCTATCCTGGTGAAAACCCTTTTTCTACCGAACGGAGCTCGGTGTCACCCGCCCGTCCCCCGGCCCGCGATGCCGTGGTCCCGCTCACCCGGTCAGGACCCCGCCCCAAACTGCCCCGCGGCAAGCCACCCCGTCACCTCGCCGACCTGGACCTGGCCGGCCTGCGCGCGGCAGTGGCCGACCTGGGCGAGCCGTCGTTCCGCGCCGTCCAGCTGTCCAAGCACTTCTTCGGCCGCTACACCGAACACCCCGACGACATGACCGACCTGCCCCGCACCTCCCGGGCCGCGCTGGCCGGCGCCCTGCTGCCCGCGCTGCTGACTGCCGAGCGCGAGCTGTCCTGCGACGACGGGACCACGCGCAAGACGCTGTGGCGGGCCTTCGACGGGGCGCTGGTCGAGTCGGTGCTGATGCGCTATCCGGACCGGGTCACGATGTGCGTGTCGTCGCAGGCCGGCTGCGGGATGGCCTGCCCGTTCTGCGCCACCGGCCAGGCGGGCCTGACCCGCAACCTGTCCACCGCCGAGATCGTGGCCCAGGTAGTGGCGGGCGCCCGGCTGCTCGCGGACGGCCAGGTTCCCGACGTATCAGCCCGCGTCTCCAACGACCCCCCCAAACCCGCCCGAGTGTCTAACGTGGTCTTCATGGGCATGGGGGAGCCGCTGGCCAACTACGCCAACGTCGTCAATGCCGTCCGCAGGCTGACCGACCCGGTGCCCGACGGGCATGGGCATCTCCCAGCGCTCGGTCACCGTCTCCACCGTCGGCCTGGTCCCGGCCATCGCCAAGCTGGCCGCCGAGGGCCTCTCGGTGACCCTGGCGGTCTCCCTGCACGCCCCCGACGACGAACTGCGCGACACCCTGGTCCCGGTCAACCGGCGCTGGCAGGTGGCCGAGGTCCTGGACGCCGCGTGGGACTACGCGGCCGTCACCGGCCGCCGCGTCTCGATCGAGTACGCCCTGATCAAGGACATCAACGACCAGGCCTGGCGGGCCGACCTGCTGGGCTCGCTGCTGGCCGGGCGGCTGGCCCACGTCAACCTGATCCCGCTCAACCCGACCCCCGGCTCGAAGTGGACCGCCTCCCGTCCCGGCGCGCAGCGCGAGTTCGTCCGCCGCCTGGAGGCCCATGGCGTGCCGGTCACCGTCCGGGACACCCGCGGCCGCGAGATCGACGGCGCCTGCGGCCAGCTCGCCGCCTCCGTCCTCCCCTCGGCCTCCCCTTCCGACTCGCCCGCCTCGCCCGCCTCGGCCCTCCCCTCGGTCTCCCCTTCCGCCTCGCCCGCCTCGCCCGCCTCGGCCCTCCCCTCGGCCGCGCCCCCCGCCTCGGCCCGCCCCTCGTGACCCAGATCCTGGCCCGGCTGCGCTGGCAGGTGGTCCACCGAGCCTGGGACGCCGCCCAGCGCGGCGGGGTGATCACCGCCGACACCCCCGCCGGGCGCCGGTTCGCCGCGCTTCGGGCCCCGATCGATGGCGGCCTTCCCGCCCGGCTCGCTGTTCGGCGAGCGCTGGATCGCCATCGGCGCTGATACGCTCATCGGCGCCCTGGTCTCCCTGTCGGCCGGGATGGTGCCCGGCCAGGATCTCGGCCCGGTTCCGGTGCTGCGCATCGGGGACCGCTGCGTGATCGGCCGGGGCAGTCACATCGTCGCCCACCAGTCGCTGGTCATCGGCGACGACGTGTTCACCGGCCCGTACGTGTACATCACCGACCAGAACCACAGCTACGACGACCCGGACCAGCCGATCGGCCGGCAGATGCCGCGCAACGCGGCCGTCCAGATCGGCTCCGGCAGCTGGCTGGGCGCCGGAGCGGTGGTCCTGCCCGGCGCCTGCATCGGCCGTAACGTCGTGATCGCGGCCGGTTCGGTGGTCCGTGGCACGGTCCCCGACCGGTGCGTGGTGGCAGGCGTCCCGGCCCGGGTGGTCAGGCAGTACGTCCCCGGCGACGGCTGGCCCCGGCAGCATTTCCCCGGGGGGAACGATCTCCCCCAGACCCCGCTGCTCTTGCGGGGAAACCTTTCCGCCCAGACTCCCTCGGCCCCCCAGACCCTCTCGGCCCCCCAGACCCCCTCGACCCCCGGCTAGGCGGCCCCGCGGCCGAACGCCTCCAGGGCGTCGCGCAGGCGCCCGACCCGCCCGGCTAGCTGGGCCGCGGCCTCCTTCGCCTCGGCGTCCCGCAGCACCGCGGGCACCTTGCGCAGCAGGGCCAGCGTCTCCTCCACCGCCCCCAGGCCCGCCGACAGTTGGTCGAGTATCGGGTGCTGCGCGCCCCCCTCATCCCGCTTGAGGTACAGGTCGACGAACACCGACACCTTGGACTTCAGCACCCAGGGATCGAACGGCTTGGCCAGGTAGTCGACCGCGCCCGCCGCGTACCCGCGGAAGGCCTGCTCGGGCTGCATGGTCGCGGCGGTCAGGAAGATGATCGGCACGTCGCGGCTCTTGGCGTGCCGCTTGATCTGTGTGGCGGTCTCGAAGCCGTCCATCCCCGGCATCATGATGTCCAGCAGCACGACCGCGTACTCGTCGGCCAGCACGGCCTGGA
The DNA here is from genome assembly GCA_963849595.1 of uncultured Actinomycetes bacterium. Lineage (GTDB taxonomy): Bacteria > Actinomycetota > Actinomycetes > Streptosporangiales > Streptosporangiaceae > Palsa-504. The sequence goes on along the minus strand of CAWKIB010000014.1, from coordinate 22,286 downwards.
TAGCCTGCTCCCCGGACCGGACGGGCACCAGGATCTGGTCCAGCGACGACAGGATCGCCTCGAGCGCGACCAGGTTCTCCGGTCGGTCGTCAACCAGAAGGATCCGGGCCTGCCGTGACACTGGACCACTTCCTTCTCGCTGCCCCAGGCCTGCCGCCGCCCCCGGCTAGCTTGGAACCATAATCTCATATTGTGATCCCCGCGTTGCTACCGGTCTACCCACTTAACTCACCCGTCTTGTATAGCCAAGCCCCAGGGAATTCCCCGGTGCGCCCCGCTTACCCTGCACCTTCCTCACCTGCTGCCTCCTGGTCCATATACTTCCTAACCTGGCAGCCCGCTTCTCCTGCGTCTTCCTTACCCAACCCGCCCCTTTGTCCCCGCGACTCCCTACTTGGCGCCCCGCTTGTCCTGCATCTTCGGCGAGAACACCTCCCCGCGCAGGGCCCGCTCGACCAGTCCGACGGCGCGCGCGGTGGCGGCCAGCCGGGCCCCCTCCTTGCGGTAGGCGGTCAGCACCGTATCGATGGCGTGCGGCGGCAGCGCCCCGCCCAGCTCGGTCCGCGCCGTGCGGTAACCCTCGCGCGCGCCCTCCACGCATGCCTTGGTGTGGTACCTGGCCATGGCGGCCAGCGCCACCGGGTACCGGCGCAGCACCCCGTGCAGCCGGTAGTCGGGCGGCACCACGTCCAGCAGCCAGGTGATCGCGGTGGATTCGAACTCCTCGCTGTCCGGGGGGTGCACCCCGGTCGGCCATCCTGGCGGCGTATACCCGGTCATCTTGACAGCATAGCCGATAATCGAACTCCTATTCTAGCACGAGACCGCCATTGTGTCACGCCAGGGCGAAGTGGCGGCCTTGGTCCACCGGCCTCCGGTGGATGAGCCGGGATGCCGAGCGGCGCACTGGCATCGAGGCGTTCCCGCAGCCGCGCCACAGCCGGTTCGGCCTCGGGGACCTCGACGATCAGGCCGCTGTGCGGGCCCGGGCTGGTCGCGGCCATGAGCCTGCTTACCGCATCGTCCTCACGCGCCCCACGGGTTACCCGCGGCCGAGTCCTTCCCGAACACCTGCCGCTGCAGCGCCGACGCCGTCACCGACGAGCCGCACACCTCCGCGGGCAGCTTGTCGTTGGCCGCCGCCCACTGGGCCCACTCGGTCAGCGTCTTGCCCGCCACGCTGATCCCGGAATTGGCCCGGTACCAGGAGTTGAACTTTGCCTCGGTGGCCGCCGTGATGACGATGTTCCCGTTGCGCAGCCAGCTCGGCGGCCCGGAGAAGATGGAATCCGAACGCCCCAGGGTCCCCTGGCTGAGCATGCACTCGACGAGCAGCGCCGGAGCATCCGAGCTCCGGAACTGCCCCGCCTGGCTACTGGTCGGCGACGGAATCGGCGGCGGCCCCGACGAGCATGCCGTCACCGCGCAGCCCAGAAGAATGACGGCTGCCGCCCAGATGCCGGGCTGCCTTCGCTGCCGCACGTACGGCTCCCTGAAGTGTGGTCGGCTCTACTACCGTGACGGCCAACGGCGCGATCCGGTTCGAGGCGAAAGACGCGGTAAGTCTAACCACCGTCGCCGCACAAGGAAGATCTCCGCGCTTGACATCGGCCATCTCGGCGTGGTGTTCCCAGAAATGTCGTAGCCATAAGTTAGAATCGAACTAGAAGTCGATAAGATCGAGGGAGGTGAGGACCCGGTGCAGACCCTTCCTGATCCCGCCAGTGCCGCCGAGGCGATGGACCAGGGTCCTGTCCGGCCTGAGCTACCTGGCCGCCGCTGGACCCCGACCGCGCTGGCCGTCCAGGCCAGGCTGAGTGCCTGCAGGGCTTCGAGCAGGCCGACGCGATCTCCACCGCGGCCCGCGCCCGGTATCCTGGGCGCGTTCACCGCTGGCCAGGGCTATTCCGCCGACGCGGACTACAGCCCGGCGTCCTGGCTGATCCACCGGACCCGGGTGACCAAGGGCGCGGCCCGCGGTCACCTGGGCTGGGCCCGCCGCGCCGACACCCACCCGCACGTCCTGCGCCCTGGCCGAGGGCACCGTCCTGTCCGAGTCGATGGCCCGGACCATCTGCCAGTGGACCGACAAACTGCCCGAGGCCTGCCGGCCCGCCGCCGATGAGATCCTGATCGCCGCCGCCCGGGCCGGAGCCCGCCAGGAAGACCTCGCCGCCCTGGCCGCGGAGATCTACGCCCGGTCCCTCCCGGACTGCGAGGATGACCCGGAGCCCAGGTTCGAGGACCGCCAGGTCCGGGTCGAGACCACCTTCGCCGGCGCCGGGATCATCCACGGCGATCTCACCCCCGACTGCGCCGCCGTGGTCACCGCGGTCCTGGAGTCCTTGTCCGCCCCGATGGGTGCGGAGGACACCAGGACCCGTGAGCAGCGCTATCACGACGCTCTGCAGGAAGCGATGCGCCGACTGGCGGCCAGTGGCCTGCTCCCCGAACGCGCCGGGCAGCCGGTCAAGCTGTGGGCGCACGTCTCGCTGGCCGAGCTGCGCGCCCTGGACGACGACTCGGTGCTGGAGACCGAGTGGGTCACCGAGATGCGGATCCGCTGGTCGGCCCGCCGCGCCGAAGCCGCCGACGGGACTGGCGGCGACGGCGGCGCCTGGCTGGACGGCGCCGCCGCCCGCGCCCTGGCCTGCGACGCCGCGATCACCCCGGTCGTCACCGGCGACGTCAACCCCGGCGTCCTGGACGACCTCGTCGCGTCTGCCTGCAATTAGCCGGCCACGGCCCCGGCTGTCACCCCCAGCCGGACGCGGCCCCCGCCGCAGCCCCGGCCTCGGCCGGCAGTTCCGCCCCGGCCTGCGAGCCCCGACTCCGCCAGCGGTCCCGACCCGGCCTGCGAGCCCGACTCCGCCAGCGGTCCCGGCCCGGCCGGCGAGCCTGCCCCGGCCGGTTCCGGTGCGCCGCCGTCCGGGCTGGCCCTGCTGTCGGGTATGTCCGAGGAGGCGATCCGGCAGGCGATCATCGGCAAGGCCGCGGACCTGCTGTCCGGCCCGGGCGGCCTGGCCGGTTTCTTGCGGACCCGGCAGCTGGGCGCCCGGCTGGCCGGGCCGAGCCTGCCGCTGGACATCGGGTACGCCAGCACGATCCCGGCCGGGATCCGCAACGCGGTGATCCTGCGCGATCAGCGGTGCCGGTGGGCGGGCGGCTGTCATCAGCCCGCGGCGGCGTGCGAGGTCCACCACGTCAAGCACAAGGCCGACGGCGGCCACACCAGCACTCGAGATTGTGTTCTACTTTGCTGGTTCCACCATCAGGTTGTGATCCACCGGTGGGGCTGGACCCTGGTCCTGAACCCCGACGGCACCACCACCGCCTGGAACCCCGGCCGCACCAAGGTCCTGCACAGCCACAGCCCCCCAGCCCGCACCGGGTGAGCCGCCCGGCGCCAGGCCCGGACAGGCTCGTAGGATCGCCCTATGACCGACGCGCATCAGGTGGTCGCGGCCTACTGGGCCGCGGCCGAGGCCCGGGACTGGGATGCGTTCGGCGCGCTACTCGCCGACGACGTGATCTACCGCGGCCCCCAGACCAGGGAGCAGGTCCGCGGCCGGGACGCCTACGTCCGGTTCAACGTGGAGGGTTTCACCTACGACTGGCACCTGACCGTGCAGCGGGTCGTCGGCGAAGGCCAGCACGCAGCCAGCTGGACCGAGTTCACCGGGCCAGAAGGCACCCAGCCCGGCCTGTGCTTCTTCGACCTCGCCGACGACGGCAAGATCGCCGTGATCACCGACTTCTGGCCCGAGCCCTACGAACTTCCAGCCAGCCGCGCTCATCTGGTCGAACGGTACTGAGTCTCCAAACGGCTCTCTAAGAAATGCGGGGATATCGACTGCTCCCCAGCGTCCTGCGCGGCCCGGGCCATGCTGCTGGCGGGCGAGCTCCTGTGCGGGCAGGCCCGCTACCGCGAGGCGGCCCGCCTGCTGGCCAAGGGCTGGCGCATGGCCGCCGGTCAGCACCTGCGGGACCTGCTCCGGGATGCGACGCCCGCGATCCGGTCCGCCTACCGCGCCGACCCGGACCACTTCGCCGCCGTGTGGCACGCCGAAACCGGCGCCGAACCCCCGGACTGGCTCACCACATGACCGTGGACCAAAACGGCAAACCACCCACATGGCGCGTCGTCGGCTACCGGCGGGCCTGAATGAGGGATTGGTAGTCCCGGCCGGATGGCACGTCCCGGACGAGGTCGAGCAATGCGTCGTGGATGTGGCCGTTGCTGGCCAGGACGGTGCCGTTCCCGGTCAGGACGTCGTTGCCGTCCAGGTCCGAGACGCGCCCGCCGGCTTCGGTGATGATGAGCGGGATCGGCGCGATGTCCTCATAGCCCATCGGCATGCCGGCGATGATCAGGGCGTCGGTCAGGCCGGAGGCCACGTCCGACATGCCCTTCGTACCCGGCAGGAGGAGGACCTCCCGGTGCAGCGTCACGAGCAGTTCCTCTGACCAGGTGGCCGGGTTGACCATCTCCACCCACGCGCCGCGCGGATGCCGGGTGCTGCTCACGGTGATCCGCTGCGGCGGGCCGTCGTTCACCTGATGCCAGCAGCCCAGGCCCCGGCCCGCGTAGATCAGGTCCTGGCTCATCGGATAGCTGATGACGCTGACCGCGCTGCCCGCGGCGTCCTCGACGGCCAGCAGGACGTTGAACATCGGGACGCGGAGAGCGAAGGCCGAGGTGCCGTCGATGGGGTCGATGACCCAGCGGCGGCCGGTGGTCCCGGGCGTGTCCTGCAGTTCCTCCCCGGTCACGCCGTCATCGGGGAAGCGGGCGGCGATCAGCGACCGGATCAGCTCTTCCACCTCGATGTCGGCCGGGGTTACGTCGGTGCCGTCTGTTTTCGTGCTGACCGGCACGCCTTCGAGGAACCGCTGAGCGGCCAGGCCGCTGGCGGCGCGGGTGATGTCGACGGCGGCTCTCAGCAGTTCGTCAGCTGCGTCCATGGTCCAGGACTCTGCCAGGCGCGCACGTGCCCAGGAGGCAAATGCCGCACTAGCCCGGCCCGAGCAGGTCAGCCAGGACCCGAGGATCACCGCCCGCCACCTCGACGACCTTGGTCCGGCTGGTCTTCCCGGTCACCAGCGTCACCGCGTCGCGGCGGACGCCAAAGGCATCGGCCACCGCGGCCAGCGCGGCCTGCGTCGCGCGGCCGTCCACGGCCGGAGCGCTCACCCGGACCACCAGGGCGCCGGCCTGCTCGCCGCCCACCCCGGGTCGCGCCGAGCCGGGCCGGACCCGGATCGTGATCCGCACCGGTCAGCCCGCCTGGATGTCGCAAACGGACCAAGTCCGCGCCGCCATCCCAGCATTATGGCCCGATCCCGGCCGTCGCAGGCGCGGCCGCCGGGATCGGGCCCCGGACAGCTCGGGGTTCAGCGGACGTACAGCTCGCCGGTCTCGTACTCGGTCGGCCGGGGCGCTGACCCGGACCACTAGGGCGCCGCCCTGCTCGCCGCCCACCCCGGGTCGCGCCGAGCCGGGCCGGACCCGGATCGTGATCCGCACCGGTCAGCCTGCAAACGAGCTGGCCAACGCCGCGGCCGGTGCCGCTCGAAGTGACCCGCCCGTCACCGCGGTCAGCACCACTACGCCGGTCACCAAGACGGACCAAGTCCCCGCCGCCATCCCAGCATTATGGCCCCGATCCCAGCCGCCGCGGGCGCGGACGGCCGGGATCGGGCACCGGACCGCCCGGGGGTCAGCGGACGTACAGCTCGCCGGTCTCGTACTCGGTGAACTCCGAGTTGGCCAGCACGTCCTCAGCCATGCCGAACTCCTGGAACGCGGGGAAGAGCTGCTCGGCCGCCCACCGTTCCTGGTGCGCCCGGGACTGCCACACGGTCACCACGTGCAGGCCGTTCTCGTCCGAGCCGGCCGCCCAGGCCAGCAGGCCGTCGATGTCCGCAGGTGCGTTGTGCTTGGCGGAGACCGCGCGGAAGTCCTCGATGGTGCGGCCCTTCGACTTGCTGATGTGGACGTATCCCATGACTGTCCTGCCTTTCCCTTATCTGCGCATGTGCGCTGGCAGGAATGACGCTACGGGAACGCGCGAATCCGGCCATCCGTGGAAGTACTCAGCTGAGTACTCATTCGCGAAAGTCACGGGCCCAGCGCGGCGATCTGGCTCCGGTTGCTGAACCCGAGCTTGACCAAGATGTGCTGGACGTGGTTCTCCGCCGTCCGCTCCGAGACGAACAACCTCTCGCCGATCTGCTTGTTGGTCAGCCCTCGCGCGACCAGCCGGGCCACCTCGACCTCGCGTGGACTCAGATCGAACGAGCGGCCCGGCCTCCGCGACCGCTGCCAACTGGGTTCGCAGCTGCTCGATCCGCGTCGTGAACGGCACCATGCCGAGCCGCGCCGCCTCGCCCGCCGCGGCGTCCAGCACCGCCCGCGCCCCGGCAGGATCACCGCGGCGGACCAGGACCGCGGCCAGTTCGACGGACGCCTGTACGGCGTACCCGCAGGCGCCGTTAGCGTCGCAGATCGACACCGCGGCCTCCAGGTCGCGAACCGCCGCGTCCAGGCGGCCCAGCGCCGCGGCCGCCAGCCCGAGTCTGCAGCTCGACGGGGCCCATGTAGACTCCCGGCGCCGGCGCCGTTCGCGGCGTGCTGACCCCGGAACGGCTCGAGCTGCGACGTCAGGAACTCGATGTCCTGCCGTGCGGCCCAGGCCGATGGCCACCGCGAGCGCGTGTCCCCAGGCCGCCATGCGCATCGCCGGTAGCGGCGTCCAGGACCGGATCGGCCCGGCCAGCGCGTAGGCCGCTTCGGCGCCGGCCCGGTCGCCCTGGTGGACGCGGATCAGGGTGAGGGTGAGCGCCGGGAAGATGGTGGCGATCCCCTGGGTGGTGTCCACGGCCTCCGGCCGCAGGTGCGCGGGGATGAGGTCGAACGCGTCGGCCAGGCCGGACCGGTCCATCCCGATGTGCAGGGCTGACTGGGACAAGATCACCGCCAGAGCGCCGAACGCGACCGGGTGTCCCATGTCGCTGAACACCTTGAACCCCTCCCGAGCCAGCCGCGCCGCCTCGGCGAAGCGCCCGGTGGCCAGCGCGAGCGTGGCCGCGATGTTCCAGCTATGCCATCGCCCGACCGGACCGCTCAGCCGGTCCAGGCAGGAACCGAGGTCGGTGAGCTCACGCTGGATGAGCCGCAGCTGACCGGTCTCGAACAGGGTGTCGATCCGCCACATCCGGCCCCACATCTCGACCCAGGCGCTGCCCAGGACCTCGGCGGCCTCGAGCATCCGGGCCGCCAGCACGATCCGCTCGGCCAGGCCCTCGGGGGCGCAGCAGGCCAGCTGGCGGGCCCGGAGCGCGTCGACCAGCGCGACCGGGTCGGCCGCCGCTTCGGCGGCGGCCAGCGCGTCCCGGCTGACCGGCCCCGCCCGGTCGTACTCGCCGCGGTACACCAGCGCCTGCGCGTACGCGGCGGACACCCGGGCCCGCAGGTCGTCGGGCAGGTCGGCCCCGGCCCCGGAATTGGACAGGGCCTGCTCGCAGACGCGGCAGATCTCACCGTCCCATTCCGGAACGCCCGTGGCCTCCATCACCAGCGCCGCGTGAGCGAGCCCGAGCCGATCTCGCCGGCGCTCGGCCCGCCGGGCGGCCCGGGCCGCGGCCTCCTGCGATCCGGGCAGGTCACCGCTGCGGTGCAGGGCCGCGGCCAGGGCGAGCTCCAGCCGGGACCGGTCCGTTTCGCCGAGTTCGCCCTCACCGGCCGCCAGCGCCTGCCGGTACAGGCGCACCGCCTCCTCGAACGCCAGGACATCCCAGGCCACGGAGGCGGCCGCCTCGCACGCCGCCACGGCCCGCGCCCGGTCACCGGGCAGCGACGCCTCGACCCGGTGCCGGGCCACCTCCGCTAGGTGCAAGCGCACCTGCCCTTCGTATAGCGCCTCGATCGCGTCCGCCGCCGCGGCATGGAGCCGCCGCTGCTCTTCCGCGCTGAGCCGGGCCACCACCGCCGAACTGACCAGCGCGTGCGAGAACCTCTGATCGCCCGGCCGGTCACCGGCGACCAGGAATCCGGCCGCCGCGCACTCCGAGAGCGGGCCGAGCAGGCCGAGCACCGACCGGTCCAGCATCTTGGCCACCACGCCGGCCGAGAAGCTGTTGCCGGCCACCGCGGCCGCCTGCAGCACCTCCCGGGCCGCGGCCGACAGCTGGGTGAGCCGGTAGGCCGTGGCCTCGAGCACCCGCCCCGGCACCGCGGGACCGGGCGCCCCGGTAAGCGTCTGGGCCAGCTCCCGGACCAGGAACGGGTTGCCCCCGGTCTCGGCGTGCACCCGGCGAGCCTGGTCCGGCGATGCGTCCAGCCCGGCGGCCAGCAGCAGGTCCCCGACCGCCTCAGCGGGCAGGCCGTGCAGGTCCACCCGCTCGGTGTTGGCCTCCGCCGACAGCCGCGGCAAGACCCCGTCCGGTGAGTCTCGGTAGGTCGCGAAGGCCAGGATGCGCGTCCCGCGGAGCTGGCGGACGACCTCGACGAGCAGCACCGCCGACGCCTCGTCCGCCCACTGCAGGTCGTCGAGCACCAGCACCAGACCGCTACGCGAGGCCGCCTGCGCCAGCCGTCCGCGGACGTCGGCGAACAGCGCGAACCGCTGCGCGACGCTGGAGTCGGCGCCCAGGTCGGCGGCGCCGAACACCGCCGGCCACAGGTCAGCCGCGGAACCGGAACCTACCGCGGTCTCAGCCAGCACCAGCCGCCACAGGCCGTACGGCGGCGAGCTGCCCCGGTCGGCCGCCCGCGCCCACGCCACCGGAACACCCCTGGCCCCCGCCGCCGCGGCCAGCTCTTCGGCCAGCCGGGTCTTCCCGATCCCGGCCTCGCCGGTGCACAGCACCAGCCGCCCGCGCCCGGCCAAGGCGTCGTCGAGCAGACCCGTGACCCGCGCCAGCTCGCGGTCACGGCCCACCATTACCTGGGCCGCATCGCCCCCCACGGGCCCACCATAAAGGCCGCGAAGGGGGTCCTACAACGGGTCAACCAGCCGCAGCGCGTGCGCCTTGGCCGCGGCCTCGCCGCGGCTGGCCGCGCCGAGCTTGCCCATCATGTTGGACACGTGCACGCTGGCCGTCTTCGGCGAGATGAACAGCTCGTTGGCGATCTCCCGGTTGCTGCGCCCCGCCGCCACCAGCCGCAGCACCTCCAGCTCACGAGAGGTCAGCCCGAGGCCAGCGTCAGAAGACTCAGCAGCGGAAGAAGTGTCCAGCACGATCCGGCCCCGCCGGGCCAGCAGCGCGATCTCCCCGGCCAAAGAGCCCGCGCCCAGCCCGGCGGCCAGCGGCCGCCGCGAGACGCAGCCGCTCGGTGGCCCCGTCCCGGTCCCCGCCCGCCAGCGCCGCCTCGGCCGCGTGCCGCAGCGCCTGCGCCCGCGGATACGGCTCGCTGACCGCGGCCCACGCCGCCGCGGCCTGGTCCCAGGCCTCGAGCACCATAGCGGAAGAGCCACCGCAAACCTGGGCCTCGGCCGCGACGAAGGTCAGCCGGGCGGCCTGCTGGACCGGGCCGAACGTCTCCAGCTTCTCCGCGATCGTGCGCAGCCGTCCCGCCAGGGCGGCAACGTCGGACCGGAGCCGCTCCTCCCGGGCCGCCACGACGCACACGCCAGCCGCGGCCCGCCACCACGGGCCACGCGTACCGCGGGCTGCCGCCGGACAGCTCGTAGCCCTCGATGACCCGCGCGGCGCTTTCCAGCGCGGCGCCCGCCCCGCCCGTGGCCAGGCGCAGCGAGATCTCCAGCAGGCCGAGCGGAAGGTAATGCTCGTCCTCCTGCGGCGAGCTGCGCAGCACCTCGGCTGCGGCCGCCGCCGCGGAAGCGGCGGTCGCCGACGTCTCCCCGGGCCAGCGCGATACGGCCGGTGTAGACCGCGAGCGTGGACCGGTGCAGCGGCAGTGAGGTGAACTGGAACTCACGTGCGGCCTCGGCCACCGAGAGCGCCTCGTCCCACCGGCCCAGCGCGAACAGCGGCTCCACCTGGTTGATGGCCAGCAGGCTGCGCGAGGTGCGGGGCAGGTAGGGCTCGTGCTCACCCGCAAAGCCGCGGCGGGCCGCCTCGACGGCCAGCTCGTGCTCGCCCGCCCCCTCGAGCAGGTGGGACTCGTTGATCGCGGCCTTGGCCACCAGGCCGCGCGCCCCGGCCCGAACGGCCATCGCGCGCGCCTGCGCGATCAGCTCGAGCGGATCGCTGCCCACGCCGGCCTGCTGCCCGGCTCCGGCCCGGAACATGGCCAGCGTCATCAGCGCGTCCGCCTCGTTCGCCTCGTCGTGCGACTGCCCGGGCCAGCGCCAGGGCCTCCTCGGCGTAGGAGCGCTCCTCGGCCACCACGGGCACGCAGCGGGCCGCGGCCAGCAGGATCGGGATCCGCACGGCGGGCGCGTCGGCGGGGGCGATCTGCAGCGCGGCCGAGAAGTCGTCGGCGAATTCCTTGCGGCCCAGGTTCTTCTTGAAGTGGCCGCGGTTTTCCAGCAACTGCGCGACCCGGACCGGCGAAGCCGAAGGGTCCAGCTCCTTCAGCGCCGAGCTGGCCAGCGCGATGCCCCGCTCGAACTCCCCGGCCTCCTGCGCCGCGCACGTGGCCTCCTCCAGGACCCGGACGTGATCGGCGCCGATCCGCTCGGCCGCGTCCGGCACCTGGTCCCACAGCTCGAGCACCCGGGCCAGCAGCGACAGCCGCTCGGCGGGGGCCACCGCCCGGCCCGCCTGCGCCGCCGCCCGCCACGCGCCGATCAGGGCCCAGACCGAGTCGTGCGCCGCGTGCCAGTGGTGGGCCATCTCGATCGCGGCCCGGCCCGGCGGCACCAGCGACGGGTCGGCGTCGATGGCCTCGGCGAACCGGCTGTGCAGCCGGCCGTGCTCGCCGGGCAGCAGGTCCTCGTGCACCGCCTCGCGGATCAGCTCGTGCCGGAACGTGTAGCCGCCGGCGTGCGCGCGCAGCACGTTGGCCGTCACCGCCGGGCGCAGCGCGCCGGTCAGCGCCGCGTCATCCAGGCCGGTGACCGCCGCGAGCAGGCCGTGCCCGGTGGTCTCGCCGCCCGCGCTGGCCACCCGCAGCACCTCCTGGGTGTCCTCCGGCAGCCGGCGCATCCCGTCCAGCAGCAGGTCGCGCAGCGACTCGGGCAGCTCGCAGTTCAGCTCGCCGTCACAGCCCAGCAGCGTCTCCACGAACAGCGGGTTGCCCTCGCTGCGCCGGTACAGCGCCTCGGCCAGGTCCGCCGCGAGCTGGCGGCCGAGGATCCCCGCGGCCAGCTCGGCGGTGTCGTGGCTGGTCAGCCGGGGCAGCTCGACCCGCTCGACCCAGGTGATCCGGTCCAGCGCGGCCAGCAGCGGGCGCAGCGGATGGGTCCGGTGCAGCTCGTCGGAGCGGAACGTGACGATGATCAGCAGCCCGCTGATGGCCCGCTGGTTGCCGATCAGGAAGGTCAGCAGGTCCCGGCTCGACCGGTCGGCCCAGTGCGCGTCCTCGATGACCAGCACCACCGGCGAGTGCCGGGCCAGATGGTCCAGCGCGCTGAGCACCTCCTCGAACAGCCGCGCCCGCGCCTCGCCCGGGTCCCAGATAATGTCGGGGCTGGTGTCCGGCTCGCCGAGCTCGGGCAGCAGCCGGGCCAGCCCCCGCGTGGTCCGGCCGGGCAACATCGAGGCCACCGCGTCCGCGCCCAGCTCGTGGACCAGGTCGCGCAGCACCGCGGTGAACGGCGCGAAGGGCAGCCCGTCGGTGCCCAGTTCCAGGCAGCCGCCGGTCAGCACCCGGGCCCCGGCCGCCGTCGCGGCCTGGCCGAACTCGCTGACCAGCCGGGACTTGCCCACCCCGGCCTCACCGCCGAGCAGCACAGCCGTCGGGCCGCCCTGGCGCACGCTGCCGAACGCGGCGTCCAGGGCGGCCATCTGCTCGTCCCGCCCGACCAGGACGGGACTGGCGGCTCGCCCGCTCATCTCTGCTGTCAGCATGTCATGTGCCCCTGACATTCCAGGAGCGGGCGCTGGGGCGGTCACGACCCGCCTCAGGCAGCGCGCCGGGCGGCAAGCACGGCCGCCTCGGACCGGAACGAGCCATCCACGTAGTCGGGGATGGCGGGGACGACGAACGCGTCGGCCTCGTGCAGGTGCCGGGCGTGGCGCCGGAAGGCCCGCCGCCCCTGGCTCGCGGTCCGGGCCAGCTGCGCCCGATGTCGCCCGTTCCCGCAGGTCACGGCCGCGCTGCGCGTTCAGTTCACGCAGAATCTCGGGATGCATGGTTCCTCCTTGACCCCCGTGGGAACCTGTCTGGTTCCCCACATCCTCAAGGTTCGTCGTAAGGCCCCACCCCCGGCATCGGACGAATGCCTTATCTTCCGGGCCCGGCCCAGCCTTAGGCCCGGCGCCCGCCCCCGACCTCCGTCTAAGCCGGCTTAGGCCAGGTCAAAAGGCATTTTTGCCGAACGGAGCGTGGTACCCGCGGCCGCGATCCGGTCAGCTCCGGCGCCCGTCGGGCTTGGCGGCGATGAAGACCCATTCGCGGCCGGGCCGGTCCGGAGCGTCGCGCACCTCGGTTTGGCATGTTCACTAAACTAGAACTGAGCCGCCCGGTCGGCGGCCGCTTCCCGACTCCGAACGAACGAGACTCACGCATGCCCGCCCCACATCAGACCGCCCCGCATCAGACTGCCCCACATCAGACCGCGCAGCACGACACCGCGATCCCGCAGGACATCCTGGCCACCCGCGACGACCTGCGCAACGTCGCCATCGTCGCGCACGTCGACCACGGCAAGACCACGCTGGTCGACGCGATGCTGTGGCAGTCGGGCGCGTTCCGGGCCAACGCCAACGTGGCCGACCGGGTGCTCGACTCCGGCGACCTGGAGCGGGAGAAGGGCATCACGATCCTGGCCAAGAACACCGCGGTGCACCACGGCGGGCTGACCATCAACATCGTGGACACGCCTGGCCACGCGGACTTCGGCGGCGAGGTGGAGCGCGGCCTGTCCATGGTCGACGGGGTCCTGCTGCTGGTCGACGCCAGCGAGGGGCCGCTGCCGCAGACCAGGTTCGTGCTGCGCAAGACGCTGGCCGCCGGGCTGCCGGTAATCCTGGTCATCAACAAGGTCGACCGGCCCGACGCGCGCATCGCCGAGGTCGTGGACGCCTGCTACGAGCTGTTCATCGACCTGGACGCCAGCGAGGAGCAGATCGAGTTCCCCATCGTGTATGCCTCCGCGCGGACCGGGCGGGCCTCGCTCAACCGCCCCGCCGACGGCGAGCAGCCCGATTCGCCGGACCTGGAGCCGCTGTTCGAGACGCTGAAAGCCACCGTCCCGGCCCCCGTCTACGAGGTCGGCGCGCCGCTGCAGGCCCACGTGACCAACCTGGACGCCAGCTCCTACCTGGGCCGCATCGCACTGTGCCGGATCCGCAACGGCACCATGTCGCGCGGCCAGCAGGCCGCCTGGTGCCGCCGGGACGGCTCGATCGAGCGGGTCAAGATCTCCGAGCTGTACCTGACCGACGCGCTGGACCGGGTGCAGGCCGACTCGGCCGGCCCCGGCGACATCGTGGCCATCGCCGGCATCCCGGAGATCATGATCGGCGAGACCCTGGCCGACGTGGACGACCCGCACCCGCTGCCGCTGATCACCGTCGACGAGCCGGCCATCTCGATGACGATCGGGGTGAACACCGCGCCGCTGGCCGGGCAGACCGCCGGGGCCAAGGTCACCGCCCGGCTGGTCCGGGACCGGCTGGACCGCGAGCTGGTCGGCAACGTGTCGCTGGCCGTGCTGCCCACCGAGCGGCCCGACACCTGGGAGGTCCGCGGGCGCGGCGAGCTCGCGCTGGCCGTCCTGGTGGAGACCATGCGGCGAGAGGGATACGAGCTGACCGTGGGCCGGCCCGCCGCCGTGACCAAGGACATCGACGGCGCCGTATTCGAGCCGGTCGAGCGGCTCAGCGTGGACGTGCCCGAGGAGTACCTGGGCACGGTCACCTCGCAGATCGCGGTGCGCCGCGGCCGGATGGAGTCGATGACCAACCACGGCACCGGCTGGGTCCGGATCGAGTTCGTGGTGCCCGCGCGCGGCCTGATCGGCTTCCGCACCCAGTTCCTCACCGAGACCCGCGGCACCGGCATCATGCACCACGTCTTCGAGGGCTACGAGCCCTGGTCCGGGCCCATGCGGGGCCGGGCCACCGGTTCGCTGGTCGCCGACCGGTCCGGCAACGCCTCCGCCTACGCCATGTTCAACCTGCAAGAACGCGGCTCGCTGTTCGTCACCCCGGGCACCGAGGTCTACGAGGGCATGATCGTGGGGGAGAACTCCCGGCCCGACGACATGGACGTCAACATCACCCGCGAGCGCAAGGTCACCAACGTCCGCCAGTCGACCGGGGAGGAACTCGAGCGGCTGGTGCCGCCGCGGCTGCTCAGCCTGGAGCAGGCGCTGGAGTTCTGCGCCGACGACGAGTGCGTGGAGGTCACCATCCCGGCGGTCCGCCTGCGCAAGACCGTCCTGGTCGCGCGCGAGCGCTTCCGCGAGCGGGCCCGCGCCTCCCGCGCGAACTAAGCGAGCCGGGCCCGCGCCGCCCGCGCCTGACCCCGGCCAGGGCGCTACTTGTCGCGGTCCTGACGCAGCCGGTCCAGGACCTGGTCGGGATGGTCCGCGGTGACCCGGATCATGGCCCGCACCGCGTCGGCCAGCGACACCCGCGGCACGCCGAGCGCGATCGCGGCCTCGTCGGCCCACCCGGTCAGCTCCCGGTACAGCTCGGGGCTCAGGTCCAGGGTGATCCGGACCGGCTTGGACCGGATCGCGGTCTTGCCCGCGGGGCGCGCGTCGGGCTCGGCCCGCCGGGCCGCCGCGGCCGCCATCTGCGCCTTGCGCAGCTCGCGTTCCTTCTGCGCGGTCATGACCGGACGCCGCAGAGCGGGGCGCAGCGCTCGATGAGGTCGCGGGCCACCTGGCGCCACACGTCGCAGCCGGCCTGCTTGATCGGCACGCCGAAGCTCTGGGCGTAGACCTCGCGCCGGGGCACCACCGTGCTCAGCACGTCGTAGCCGAGATCGATCAGCGCCTCCCGGGCGTCGGTGGTGGAGTGCGCCCGCGCCACGCAGCGGTTCAGCAGGACGGCCGAGCGCACCGGTTTGTCCCGCCCCTCCCGGATCTCGGCGATCTCGTCCCGGACCGGCGTGGTCCGGTTGATCTCGATCGGGCTGGGCGCGCACGGGATCAGGACCTCGTCGGCGTACCGCAGCGCCGACCGGGCGATGCCGGCGTGGTCCTCGATCTGCGGCGTGTCGATGATCACCACGTCGTCGTGCTTGGCGATCTCGGGCAGCCGGCGGTGCAGCTCGCGCGAGGGCAGGGCCACGATCCGGAACGGGAACGCCGCCTGCTCCGGCGCGAGCCCGGGGTACATGGCGGCCAGGTCGGACCATTCCAGCGCGCTGCCCGACGGGTCGGCGTCCACCAGGAGCACGCTGTTGCCGGCCTGAGCGAACACATGGGCCAGCCAGACCGCGGATGTGGTCTTGCCCGTGCCCGGCTTCAGATTGGCCAGGGCGAGGCTCAGCCCTGTCATCCAGGCATTATCGCAGCGTCGGAGAGGTTACGGTAGCCAGTCCGCCGCATGGCCTCCCGCGGGCCTCCGCTCGGCGGCCCCACCAGTGGATTCAGCCGCCGCCCTCACACCCCCGACCAGCGGGTTCAGTAATGCAGTATTTACTGCATTACTGCAAGTTAATCCGAGGGTGGCTAGCTGACGGTGGACCGGCTCGCGGCGAAGCGCTGATGGCGGGCGTGGTCCTGCTGCCCGAGGAAGGCCCGGAACGACCCTAGCCGGTAGGCCGGGCCGTCGCGGGCCCCGTCCATCTCGGGGCCCATCCCGGGGCCATCTCCGAGCTCGAAGTCGCCGCTGAGGTGGCGCAGGTGCTCCAGCACCGCCGCCGGGCTCAGCCGGGCCCCGGTAGGCAACAAGGCGGCGATCTGCCGCGCGGTCAGGAAGTCCTCCCGCGCCCGCAGCACGCGGAACACCGGGTCGTGCACGTGCGCGGTGGCGCTGTCCATCTCCGGGTCCATCTCCGGGTCCAGCTCCGGCGGGCCCGCGTGCTCCAGGGCATGGCGGATGGCCGTCCCGACCGCCTCGGCGACCGGCGGCGGGAACACATTGCCGATCTGCCGGTAGCGGGCGGTCTTGCGGCCGCTGAAGCGCCAGCCCCACTCGTCCTGCCAGCCCTGCAGCCTGATCACCATCTCGCAGGTCAGCCGGGGCGTCAGCGCCGGGTCCGCGTCCGGTCCCGGCGCGGCATCCGCGATCCCGATGCCGTCCACGCCGAGCTCGGCCCAGGCGCGCTTGGCCCGGGTCGGGCCCAGGTCGGCGCCGCCGTGCTTCTTGGAGCCGCCGACGATCGTGGGCGCGATCCGGTCGGCGCGGCGGGCCCAGGCGGCCGCGCCGCGCCACCCCCGCGCGGCCATCAGGTCGCCCAGGGTCTCGCCCACGGTGGCCGGCGGCCGAGGCGACGGCGCCGGCCAGCGGAACCACGGCGCGTCGGCCCGCTGCAGCGCGACCAGGACGGTCCGCGGCCGCAGCTGCGGCACACCGTAATCCGAGGCGTTCAGCAGCCGCCAGCCCGGCACGTACCCCAGGTCGCGGAGCCGGTCCAGGACGTGCTGCCGGTACGCGCTGAACCGCCTGGTGCTCAGGCCCCGGACGTTCTCCAGCAGCAGGGCCCGGGGCCGGATGATCCCGCACAGCTCCACGGCCCAGGCGTACAGGTCGCGCTCGTCGGTCGCGCCGAGCTGCCGGCCCGCCACGGTGAACGGCGGGCACGGGACCCCGCCCGCCAGCAGGGCCACGCCCCGGTAGTCGCTCGGCCGCCACAGCGCCGGGTCGGCCACGTCGCCCTCGGCGACCTTCCAGGCGGGCCGGTTGGCGCGCAGCGTCGCGCACGCCGCCGTATCGAGTTCGACCGCCAGGGCGTGCTCGAAGCCGGCTCGCTCCAGCCCGAGGGCCTGACCGCCCGCCCCGGCGCAGATCTCGACCACCTCAAGATCGGCCACCCCGGCCTCCTTCGTCGATCCGGCAAGCTCCCATCCGAAGAACGCAAACGACCTCGCCGACCTAGTTTCCCGCAGCCCAGGCGCATCGCGCCGGAGGACGAAGCCGTGTCGCAGGACTCTAGCGGGATCCGCCGACATTCTCACCCGAACGGGCGTGGCCGGGGGGAGCGGCCGCGCCTGCGCGGCGCGAGCTGCTTGCGGGCCAGTTCCTCGGGCAGCGGCAGCAGCGGGTTGGCCGCGCTGTCCACCACCGCCTCGGCGATCTCGGTGACCTTCTGGCCGCGGGACCTGGCCACGTTCCTGAGCAGATCGAACGCCTGCCGCGGCCGGAGCCGGTGCCGCTCGGCGAGCACCCCGATGGCCTGCTCGACCCGGACCCGGGCGGACAGCGCGTGCTCGAGCTGGGCCACGGTCACGGCCAGCCGCGCCGCCTCGTCCGCCTCAACCCCTTGGCGCCCTGGACCCCTTGGCTCGCCGCGGAGGGCCAGGCCGCGGGCGCCACCACCGGGATGGCGGGTGATCCTAGGTCGCCGGCCAGCAGGTCGGCGAGCACCATGGCGCTGGTCAGGTCGGCGGTCTCCTCCGGCCCGACCTGCCAGCCCTGCCCGGACCGGCGCACGAGCACCAGTTCCGGGCCCCCGCGCCGCGTCGTCTCCGCGTCCATGTCTGTCCTGTCTGCAGGCGTGCACCACGCTTCGTTCGGCAGAATTCTCTACCCCGCGCTGACCGCGGCCACTCGTTCGCGGACCTGCGCCGCCGACGGGTTGACCATGACCGTACCGTCCGGGAACACCACGGTCGGTACCGTCTGGTTGCCCCCGTTGACCGACATCACGAACTCGCACGCCGCCGGGTCCCGCTCGATGTCGACCTCGGCCATCTCGATACCCTCGCGGGCGAGCTGCTTCTTCAGGTTCCGGCAGAAGCCGCACCATTGAGTGGTGTACATAATCAGCTGGCCGGACACCCGCCGCCTCCTCGAGGTTGGTGAGAATTACCGGATGATGTAACACCGGGGAGGCTGGTTGCGTTCCCGAGGCGAGAATGGCCCAAGGAGGGTGCGGTGACCGAGGTCGCGGCCGACGCGCTGCTGGCCGGGCTGGATCCCGAGCAGCGTGAGGTGGCCCTGGCCACCCGCGGCGCGGTCTGCGTGCTGGCCGGCGCGGGCACCGGCAAGACGCGCGCGATCACGCACCGGATCGCGTACGCCGCCGCCATCGGGGTGGTGAACCCGGCCCACGTGCTGGCCCTGACCTTCACCGTGCGCGCGGCCGGGGAGATGCGCGGCCGGCTCCGCCAGCTCGGCGCCGCGCAGGTGCGCGCGTCCACCTTCCACGCGGCCGCGCTGCGCCAGCTGAACTACTTCTGGCCGCGGGTCATCGGCGGCCTGCCGCCGCAGCTCATCGACGCCAAGGCGGCCCTGATCCGCGAGGCGGCCAAGCAGGCCCGGGTCCGGCTGGACGGCCCCGGGCTGGCCGACGCGGCCAGCGAGATCGAGTGGGCCAAGACGACCCAGATCCGCCCGGACTCCTACGCCCCCGCCGCGGCCGCCGCGGGCCGCTCGCCGGCGGCCGGCGCGGAGGCCATGGCGTTCGTGTACGACGGCTACGAACGCCTGCGGCGCGAGCGGCACCTGATCGACTTCGAGTCGGTCCTGGAGCTGACCGCCGGCATCGTGCTCGAGCACCGCGGCGCGGCCGACCAGGTGCGCGACACGTTCCGGTACTTCGTGGTCGACGAGTACCAGGACGTGAACCCGCTGCAGAAGCTGCTGCTGGACGCCTGGCTCGGCGACCGCGACGAGCTGTGCGTGGTCGGGGACCCGCACCAGGTGATCTACTCCTTCACCGGCGCCACGCCGGACTACCTGACCGGCTTCACCGCCGAGTTCCCCGGTGCCGCGCTGGTCCGGCTGGTCCGCGACTACCGGTCGACGCCGCAGGTGGTCGCGGTGGCCAACCAGCTGATGCGGTCCGGCCAGGCGCTGGTGGCCCAGCGGCCGCCCGGGCCGGCGCCGGTGCTCACCCGGTACGGCGACGACGCCAGCGAGGCGGCCGGGGTGGTGGTGCAGATCCGGGGGCTGATCGCGGCGGGCGTTCCGGTGGGGGAGATCGCGGTGCTGGTCCGGATCAACGCCGACACCGCGCGGTTCGAGCAGGAGCTGACGCAGGCCAAGGTGCCCTACGTGGTGCGCGGCGCCGAGCGGTTCTACGAGCGGCCGGTGGTCCGCCAGGCGCTGGTGCTTTTCCGCGGCGCGGCCCGCGGCGAGGCGGCCTCGGGCTCGGACCCGCTGCCGGCCGCGGTCCGGGACGTGCTGACCGGCATCGGGTTCACCGGCGGCCCGCCCGCGGGCGGTTCGGCGGCCCGCGAGCGCTGGGAGTCGCTGGCCGCCATCGCCGAGCTGGCCGACGACATGTACGCCGCGCGGCCGCAGGCCAGCCTGGGCGACTTCGCCGCCGAGCTGACCCAGCGGGCCGAGCTCGGCCACGCGCCCGCCGTCCGGGGCGTGACGCTGGCCTCGATGCACGCGGCCAAGGGGCTGGAGTGGGACGCGGTGCTGCTGCCCGGTCTGGTCGAGGGGCTGATGCCGATCGTGCACGCCAGGACGCCCGGCGCGATCGAGGAGGAGAGGCGGCTACTGTATGTGGCGGTGACCAGGGCGCGCCAGCACCTGTACCTCTCCTGGTCCCCGGCCCGGGCCTCGGGCGGCCCCGGAGATGGACACGGCCGTGTCGCGGCGCGGCAGCGGTCACGGTTCCTCGATGACATCCGGCTGGGTCGGGCGAGGAGGTCCCATGGGTAAAGCCCTGGACGGCCTGCTCGAGCTGCTCGACCTGGAGCAGATCGAGCTGGACATCTTCCGCGGCCGCAGCCCGGACGAGCAGCGGCAGCGGGTGTTCGGCGGGCAGGTGGCCGGGCAGGCGCTGGTCGCCGCCGGGCGGACCGTGCCCCCGGACCGGCCGGTGCACTCCCTGCACGCCTACTTCATCCGGCCCGGCGACACCGCGGTGCCGCTGGTGTACACGGTCGACCGGACCCGGGACGGCCGGTCGTTCACCACCCGCCGGGTGTCCGCGATCCAGCACGGCCAGACCATCTTCACCCTGTCCGCGTCGTTCCACCACGCCGAGCCCGGGCCCGAGCACGCCGACCCGATGCCCGAGGTGCCGCCGCCCGAGCAGATCGAGTCGAACTCCGAGCGCTGGTTCCGGGCCCTCGGCTAGGAACATCCCCGGCTGTTCGAGAGCCCCTTCGACCTGCGCTCGGTCGGCCCGATCTCGGTCGAGGCCCTGCGCGACCCGTCGCTGCGCACCACCAGGAACCTGGTCTGGCTGCGGGTGGACGGGGACCTGCCCGACGACCCGCTGCTGCACGTGTGCCTGATGACCTACGTCTCGGACATGACGCTGCTCGACACGGTGCTGCTCGGGCACGGCCTGTCCTGGGCGGACGGCCGCACCTCGGGCGCGAGCCTGGACCACGCCATGTGGTTCCACCGGTCGTTCCGGGCCGACCGCTGGCTGCTGTACGCGCAGGAATCACCCGTGGCCTACGGCGGCCGGGGCCTGGCCCGGGGTCAGGTATTCACCGCCGACGGCAAGCTCGTGGTGTCCGTGATGCAAGAGGGCCTGATCCGCACCGCCCCCCGACTTATTTGAAAACCGCAGGTTAGCTGTGTTAGCCCGGGGGACAACCCCCGGACCCCCGCCGGACCCCCGGCCCCGGCCGGTCGGTCGCCGTAGCTCCCCATCCCTACTTGAAAACTGCAGGTTAGCTGTGTTAGCCCGGGGGACAACCCCCGGACCCCCGGCCCCGGCCGGTCGGCCGCCGTAGCTCCCCATCCTTACTTGAAAACTGCAGGTTAAAAAAGTGTTGCCCCCTTAAGGGGGCATTACGTAGGCTGCCTACATGTCCGTGGGCTAGTTGTCGACACTCCTGGAAGGAGGTGCCCTCGTGACCAACATCAACTCTGACGTCTTGACGGCCGGTGTTTTGACGGCCGGTGTCCTGACCGCAGAGCCGTGGCGTGCGCGGCTGGGTGCCTTCTGCCCGCGTTCGACCTTCCCGGGGACGAGTGTGCCTGGTGTCGGCGGCGGCACTGGGCTGGCCGTTGTCGTGCAGTCGGTTCCGCGCGTCCGGGACAAGGCCGTCCTGGCCATCCCGGCCCCGCAGTCCGCCCTCGCGGCGCAGCTCGGGCAGATGAATAACTACAACCACATGACCAGCGTTTACGCCGTTGGCGAAGGCGCATCGGGTCCGCCTCCATATAGGGAACCGGTCTAAGAAGACCGGTCACAAGCCCCCTTGAGGCCGCGGATCCGCAAACAGGGTCCGCGGCCTTAGCTATCAAAAGGCCTAGGTCCCTCCGAACAGGCGAGAAATCGCATGGGCGACAACTAGGACCGGTTAGCGAGAGGGGATGGCACCGATGCAGTGGCGCGCTGCCACCGTCGGAGGCAAGGACACGACGGGGTTCACGGCGTTCGGCTCTCAGACACGGCACGAGTCAGACGTCAGGCAGGTCCAGGTCGGCAACATCGGCCAGACCAGCGAGGTCAGTGTGGCGAATCAGTTCATGGTGGTCGGCCCGGAAATGGGCACTACCACCGAATTCACGGCAGGCACCGCATTCCCGGTAGGCCTGGATCTTCCCTGCACGGAGGACCCAGAGCTGTTCTTCGCCGAGTCTCCGCAGGACGTGGAGACGGCGAAGGCGATGTGCCGGGATTGCCGGGCCCGTATCGCCTGCCTGACGGGGGCACTCGAGCGCCGGGAGCCCTGGGGCGTCTGGGGCGGAGAGCTGCTCATGCGGGGCGCGATCGTGCCTCGCAAGCGGCCTCGCGGACGTCCGCGCAAGACCGAGGTGGCCGCGTAAGCGGTCACGAAAGCACGGTGGCCGTAGCGGTCACCGGTGAACGGGGAAGGGCCGCGCGGCCGGTCAGGGCCGCGCGGCCGGTCAGGCAACGATGCACACAACGGAGTGATCAGCATGTATCTGGTAGAGGACCTGGCGACCGAGGAAAGCCGCCACAAAATAGAACTGGCCGAGCAACTGCGTCCGGCGCGCAGGCTGCTCACCCTGCGCCGGGCACGCCGGATGGAGCAAAAGGCCGAGCGCCGGATGTTCGAGGCGTGGCGCCGCGCCGCGGAACTGCGCGGCACGCTCGAATCCACGGATTACTGAACGCCGTACCCCGAGGCCGAGGCGACCGGGCCACCCCG
>CAWKIB010000013.1:0-78290 GCA_963849595.1 uncultured Actinomycetes bacterium | reverse complement strand
TCGGTCAACCGCCAGCTCCGCGACGCCGTTCGCGACTTCGCCGCCGACTCCCGGCACGCCAGCCCTGTGGGCCGCGGCCATCTACGACGCTGCCCGCGCCCGCGGCAAGGACCACCCGCTCGCCGTCCGCATCACCGCCCGCGCCTGGACCTACGTCATCTGGCGCTGCTGGCACGACGGCACCGGCTACGATCCCGCCAAGCACCACGCCCTGCAGGCCATCCTGTCCCGGCAGCAAGCCGCCCAGACCGCAGGCCCCGCCCGGCAGGAGGACCAGTGAACGCCGCGATCACCGCCGCGCTGCGCGCTCACGCCGCCTCGGCCTTCACCCCGAGGAAGCCGGCACCGAGCTGCTCATCGGCCACGGCGAATCCTGCCCCGCGACGACTTCGCCAGCTTCGTGCACACCGGCGCCAGCATCAGCGACGGCACCACCTTGATGGCCTGGATCGACTGGGACGCCGCGCTCACCGCCCTGCATGACGGGCAGATCCCCGTCTGCAGCGGGGAACAGCGCATCCTCCAGCTCGCCGCCAGCATCGCCGACGGCACCCCCGTCTCCCTCCGCCAGGCCATTCCCGGCCTGGACAACCGGAACCTGAAACTCCTGATCACAGCCATCCGCCACGCCGCAGGACAATACCCCAGCCGCTAGCAAGCCCTCATCCCGCAGGCCCGGCCGTCACCCCGGCCGGGCCTGCTGCATTTACGAAAATCCGCAACGCGCCCCACTCGCAGCGAAGGTCCCCACAGGGCAACTGCCGCCTGCCCAGCTCAGGTTCTATTTTCGGGTTAGCGGTTTGTGAAATTATGCACAAAGGTTTCGCGGAAACGCGTCGCCTTTGCCTGCGGATGCCGACGACGCGGGGCGGCGTTGGTCTGGGCGCCAGTAGGCGTGCGACGATGCCGGAGTGGACAAACGATGACCGGCGCCGGGCGGGACGGTCCGCTGATCCCCGCTGACGTGTGCTCGCCTCCGGCTTGGAGGAGCCAGGGAATGAACCATGGCTGACGCGCCCCTCATGGCCGGGAAGTCCGTTCTGGTCACCGGAGGCACCGGTGGCATCGGCAAGGCCACCGCCATCGGGCTCGCCGCGCTGGGCGCCCGGGTCGGCATCACCGGCCGGGATCCGGCCCGCACCGAGGCGGCCGCGGCAGGCATCCGCGCCGCGGCGGGCAGCCCGGCCGTCGATGCTTTTGCCGCGGACCTGTCGGTTCAAGCCGGGGTGCGCCGTCTGGCCGCTCAGGTGCTTGAGACCTACCCGCGGCTGGACGTGCTGGTCAACAACGCCGGCGGGTTCTGGGCTCACCGGCACGTCACCGCCGATGGCCTGGAGCACACCTTCGCGCTGAACCACCTCGCGCCGTTCCTGCTGACCAGCCTGCTGCTGGACGGCCTGACCGCGAGCGCACCCGCCCGGATCCTGACCGTCTCCTCCGGCGCCCACGCCAGCGGCCGCATCGACTTCGGCGACCTGCAGGGCGAGCGGAACTACTCCGGGCAGCGCGCGTACAGCCAGTCCAAGCTGGCCAACGTGATGTTCACCTACGAGCTAGCCCGCCGCCTGGACGGCACCGGCGTGACCGCCACGGTGCTGCACCCCGGCGTGGTCCGCACCAGCTTCGGCGCCGAAGACCAGGCGGCGTCCCTCGCCGCCATGATCGGCGTGGCGCGCCTGTTCATGAAGACCCCGGCCCAAGGCGCGCGCACCCCGGTCTACCTCGCCTCCTCACCCCAGGTCGAGGGCATCACCGGCCGGTACTTCGTCAACCGTAAGCCCAAGACCTCCAGCAAGGCCTCCTACGACACCACAGCCGCCACCCGGCTATGGCAGGTCAGCGCCGACCTGACCGCAACCGCATAGTGATCCCGCGCAAATATCTTGACGCCCCTTCGCCGGAGGTGCTGGCGACCAGTACCCAAGGTTGGGAAGGAGGCCACTCGCGCGCTCGCCGCGCGTCACCGACGGCTGCCGATGGTCAAGTTCGACACCACCAGGTACGTGTTCGGCACTTCAGCCGCCCGAAAACGCTGCTCGACTACCGGACCTACTGCACCACCGCTCGGGGCGTGGACCGGCTCTTGTTCGTCAACAACATCCTCGACTTCGCCCGTATGGACGCCAGGAGGACTGGGGAGATTTCCCCGCCTGGCTGGCCGCGGCATCCGACGTCGGATAAGTGAGGAACGACCAGATTTGCGGCAAAGGCGGCGAGGCCCCGTATTCTGGCCGAAGACGTAGCACCATGGGAGCTTTCCGGCTAGGAGAACCCGTGCCACGGAGGAGAGAAGCTCTTGTCGTGGTCGCGGTGCTGGCCGTGGTCGTCCTCGGCGGTGTCGTGATGATCGTGGGCGGCATGGCCGGTAGCGGTCACCCGGCGAGCGCCGTCGGCGCGCGGAGCCCAGCGGGCGTGGCGGTCGCTGCCCGATCGCCCGGCGCGCCCGCCGCGGCCGCATCGGGCCGCAGCGGGAGCATCGGACCGCCAGGCGGGCGGCGCTGCCCTGTGCAACTCGCAGCGGCTGGCGGTGGACGGCGGCGTGTACACGGTGCAGAACAACGAATGGGGCTCCGGCGCCGTGGAGTGCTTGGCCGCGGGCGGCCCCGGCGGTTTCACCGTGACCAGGTCAGCCATCGCGAATTCCACCAGCGGCGCCCCGGGCGGGTACCCGTCCATCTACCGGGGCTGCCACTGGGGTGCCTGCACGCCGCACAGTGGCCTGCCGGTGCCAGTCTCCAGGCTGCTGTCACCGGGAACCGTGACCACGACCTGGGCCACGGCCCAGCCCCGTACCGGTGCCTACGATGTCGCCTACGACATCTGGTTCAACCGGGCACCGAGCACCAGCGGCCAGCCCGACGGCGCGGAGCTGATGATCTGGCTCAACCACAACGGTCCCGTCCAGCCGTTCGGCTCGCAGGTGAGCACGGCCGCCATCGGCGGCCGGTCCTACGACGTCTGGTTCGGCAAGCAGGCCTGGAACACGATCACTTACTCGATGGTGACAGGGACCACCTCAGTGCGGGATCTGGATATCGGCCAATTCGCCGCCGACGCGCTACGCCGCGGCTACATCCAGAAATCCTGGTATCTCACCGACGTCGAGGCGGGCTTCGAGCTGTGGCAGGGCGGAGCCGGCTTGGCCACGGACTCCTTCGCGGTGAACGTCCCCGGGGGTAGCTCTGCTCCGATCGCGGCCGGTGCGCGGCGGGCGCGACCGCGGCTGGCGCGACCACGGCGCGCCCGGCGCCGAGTTCAGCCCCAGCGGCCGCCAGTGTCTCCTGCACCGTGACGTACTCGGTTGCGCACACCTGGCCGGGCGGTCTCCAGGCACAGGCGCTGCTGACCAACACGAGCACCAGCCCAGTCAGCGGGTGGACCCTGACCTGGTCCTTTGCTGGCGATCAGCGGGTCACCGACCTGTGGAACGGCGACTTTACCCAGTCGGGCGAGCGGGTGAGGGTGACCAATGCGTCCTACGACGGAACCATCGCCCCGTCCGCGTCGGTAACCATCGGATTCACCGGCAGCAGCACGAGGAGCGACGCGCCGCCTGCCGAATTCCAGCTCGACGGTACCGACTGCCAGACGTGAGGCACCGCGGCGGCCCACCGGAGCCACCACGGAATCCGCCCCTCGACGTGCCCCCGAATGAACTGCGATCCCGGCTCCGCGACAGTTCACCATCACGGGTCCTACTGCCTGCTTGTGAGGGATCGCGTCTATCGAACGTACGGGATGAGTAACACAGATGGCCGAGCGCGCGCTGAACACGAAAACCGAAGATACACAAAAGCATTCCATACGCTTGACGCGTGCAAGTGTCTCGATGGTAACTTGCCGTACTGCAGCTACAGGATCACCCAGAGTCACAGTTGCCGCCCCGGCGGCCCGTCAGCGAAGGGACGCCCGTACCTCGAGAAGTGGCAGGTAGCGTCATGTCCGTAGAAGCCCATCGCCGGAACTCCCGCGACACCTCCCGCCCAGGTCGTGACCACCGGGAAGGTACGGTGGCGCCGCTTCGCGATCCTGATGATCCCGGCCGCAGCGATCGCCGCGGCGCTGCTCGCGCTGACCGCGACGCGATCGATCACCACGTCGATCTCCGTGTCGCGCAACGCCTTCGAGCTCACCTCCACTCAGTTGCGCCGCACCTCGTTCGAGCAGTTCCGCAGTATCGCCACCCAGCCAACTCACCCAGCACCCTTGCCGTCTCTTGATCAGGAACGCCACCCTGCAGAGCCTGTGCCCTAGCGTCGCGTCGCCCGTTCACGCTTGTCCTGCGCGCTGCGCCGATCGACCCCGGTATCGGCCGACAATCTCGTGGTCGACGCCGACCAGCTCAGCGTAACGCCACCTTCACCAACATCGCTATCTGCCAGCACGCCGCACCCTCACCTAGTTACCTGCACCACCTCCTTGGCGGATTCGCAGCAGGCCGACACGATCGTCATCGCCAACCTGCGGCAGCACACCCGGCTACCACGGCGGCACGTTCACCCTGCCCGGCCTCAGCCTCGCTTCAGCCGCTCCGGCTGCTAGCCGTGCCGTATCTAGCAACGCCGGATTCGGCGCCGTCGGCTCCCGCCGGGAGGCCTTTCGCCGGTGGCGGCGGACCCGTCCGTTCTGGGGCGGGTTCCTGCTGCTGGTGGCGGGTATCGAACTGCTGCTCATCCCACTCAGCGGCATCTCGTCCACGGCGCGGTCAAGCTAGTCGTCTACTCGGCATCGGCGGCGTGT
Organism: uncultured Actinomycetes bacterium; assembly: GCA_963849595.1. Taxonomy (GTDB): domain Bacteria; phylum Actinomycetota; class Actinomycetes; order Streptosporangiales; family Streptosporangiaceae; genus Palsa-504. The sequence goes on along the minus strand of CAWKIB010000013.1, from coordinate 73,550 downwards.
TCGGCGTGCTGCTCGGCGTGCTGCTGATCGCCTGCGGACTGCTGCTCTGCTCAACCCGGCGCACCGCACGTTGTACGCGATGCCGCTGCTGCTCGCGGTCCTGTCGTTCATCGCCTCGAACTTCGGCGCTTCTTCGTCGGCATGCTGCTCGGCATCATCGGCGGCTCGATGGGCTTCGGCTCGACTCCGTCCGCGGACCAGCCCACCCGCCGGCCGCTGGACCCGCCACGGCATGGCGGCCGGATGATGGCGGCCGCCGTCCTGCCGCTGCTGCTGACCAGTACCACCCTCGTCGGCCAGACGCGGCGCACGACACAACCCCGCCACAGCAGGGCTGCATCCTGTGGATCCTGTGCTTGCCCTCGCCGGCGCCGAGCCACGCTCCGAGCCAGGCTCCGAGCCAGGCTCCGAGCCAGGCTCAGAGCCCGGGCCCCAGCCACACGCCCGCCGCCACCAGCAGGCCTCGGCCGACGCGGGCACCGGATCCTCGCCCAGCCCGGACAGCACGCCGCAGCCGAGCACGTCCGCCGGTCGACCTCCGGCAGCCAATCCAAGTCCAAGACCGCCGCTGGCCCACCCAGCGTCGAGGCATCCACCGCGACGTCGGTCATCGTCGCGGCTCCGCCACCCTGGACGGCCTGTCGTACCAGGCACGCGCAGTACCCACGGCCAGCGCACCGTGACCACGATGAAGTTCACCATGTCCTCGCTCCGCTACCGGGACGTCAGGCCACGTCACCCAGACGGCCAGACCTCCGTGACCACCATCTCGTCCCTGGACTTCAGCGGCGGCGTGGTTCTCTACGCGACCAAACTGTCCGGCAGCCTGCTCGGCGTCCCGATCACGCTCACCCCGGGGAACGTGGTCACCGTGCTACTCAAGCTGCTGAACTCGCTCACGCCCCTGGTCCCGGTCACGATGACGAACGTGACCACGGACGACTTCCTCGTGGCCTCAGACAGCCTCCAGGCGAACGACCTCAACATCAGCTCCGGATGACTGCGGATCGCCGTCGGCCCCCGACTGCGCCGTGACCGTGGGCAGCGAGCACAATCTAATTATCGATATCGGCTATGTGCTGCGATTCCCGGTGCGCGCATTCCGCAGGGGCGGTACGGCGGCCCGGCGGCAGCTGAACACCGCGGTAGGCGGCCCGGCCCGCGTCCATGCTGTCGTACTGCTGGCGTGCGTGCTCGCCCTGGCCAGCGCCGACACGGCCACGGTGGGAGCCGCGGCAGCGCCGTTGCGCCGGTCGCTGGAGATCAGCAACACCGATATCGGCCTGCTGGTGACGGTGACGGCGCTGGTCGGCGCGGCCTTCTCGCTGCCGTTCGGAGTGCTGGCCGACCGGCTGCGCCGCACCTGGATTCTCGGCTTTACCCTGCTGACCTGGGGTGCCGCGATGCTGTGGAGCGCGACCGCGAGTTCGTTCGGCCAGTTGCTGCTCACGCGGGCGTGCCTGGGCGCGGTCACCGCGGCCGCGGGGCCGGTGGTGGCCTCACTGGTGGGCGACTGGTTCCCCGGCGCGGAGCGCGGCCGAATCTACGGTTTCATCCTCACCGGCGAACTCGTGGGCGCTGGCGTCGGTTTCGCCGTGACCGGCGATATCGCCGCGTTGTCCTGGCGGGCCGCCTTCGTCATCCTCGCGTTGCCAGCGTTCGTCCTGGCCTGGCTCATCTTCAAGGTGCCAGAGCCCGCCCGGGGCGGCAGCGGCGCGCTGCAGCCCGAACCGCCGGCCCGGCCCCGGCCGGACAGCCCGAAGCCGGCCCGGCCCCGGCCGGACAGCCCGAAGCCGGCCCGGCCGGTGAGCCAGGCACCGCCGGGCCAGAACACGCGGCGGCCAGTCACCCGGCTGCAGCGCCGCCGCCAGATCCGGCGAGCCTGGCCCGCAGCAAGGGAATCCAGCCCGATCCCCGGCTGACCGGGCTGGCGAACCGGGGCATGGGGTTCATCGCGTCGGTGCGGTACGTGCTCGCGGTGCGGACCAACGTCGTGCTGATCATCTCCAGCGCCTGCGGGTATTACTTCCTGACCGGAGTGCAAACCTTCGGGACCGAATTCGTCAGCGGGCAGTACCGCGTCACCCAGGTGTTCGCCAACCTGCTCCTGCTGGTCGTCGGCGCCGGGGCGGTGGTCGGGGTCCTGGTCGCCGGCCCGCTGAGCGACATGATGCTGAGACGCGGGCACCTGGACGCGCGGATCACGGTCGCGGCGATCGCCGCGACGGCCACGACCGTGCTGTTCATCCCGGCTCTGGTCACGCACAGCATTCTGACCGCGCTCCCGTACGTGGTCCTGGCGGGCGCGACCCTGGCCGCGCAGAACCCGCCGATCGACGCCGCCCGGCTGGACATCATGCCGTCCTGGCTGTGGGGCCGCGCCGAGGGCATCCGGACATTCCTGCGCACCGCCGCCCAGGCCCTGGCGCCCGTCCTGTTCGGCGCGGTCTCCGGCCTGTTCGGCGGCGGCACCTCCGGCCTGCGCACCACCTTCGCGATCATGCTGCTCCCCCTCGCGGCCTCCGCCTTCTTCCTCTTCCACGCCCGTCGTTCCTACCCCTCCGACCTCGTCACCGCCGCCGACCTCACCGCCGAATGACTGAGCCAGGAACCACGGCCCGTTCGTCCGTTACACCAGGGGCCAGACCGCCAGGCGGGCCTGTTCTGGGGTTACTCGACCGCTTGATCGGCAGCGTCCGGGCCGTGCGCGCCGTAGGTGACCACGGCGTGAACGTTGACGAATTCCTGGATGCCGTGCCGGGACAGTTCCCGTCCGTAGCCAGAGTCCTTGATTCCGCCGAACGGAAGGCGGGCGTCCGAGGCGGTCAAGCCATTGACGGCGGTGTGGCCGGCCTCCAGCCGGTCGGCGACGGCCGCGCCCCGTTCGAGGTCGGCCGTCCAGACGTTGCTGCCCAGCCCGAACCTGGTGTGGTTGGCCAGACGGACGGCGTCGTCGACATCGCTCGCCCGCACCAGCGGAACGGCCGGACCAAAGACCTCCTCGGCCAGCACCGGCATGTCGGCCGTCACCTGGTCCAGCACCGTCGGCTGGTAGTAGAAGCCGGGCCCGTCGACAGCCCGCCCGCCGGTGAGCACCCGTGCGCCGCTCCTGACCGACACCTCGACCTGCCGGATGAGCGCGTCGCGCAGGTCAGACCTGGCCAGGGGACCGATGGTCACCTCCGGGGTCAAGGGGTCGCCCACCACCAGGCGGGAGACGCCGGACAAGAACTCCGCGGTGAACTCGTCGGCAATGGAGTTGTCCAGGATGATGCGCTTGGTGGCGATACACGACTGGCCGGTGTTCTGGAAGCGGCTGCGCACGGCGTAGTCGGCGGCGGCCGCGATGTCGGCGTCGGCCAGCACGATGAAGGGATCGCTGCCCCCGAGCTCGAGGACGGTCTTCTTCAAGGCCCGGCCGGCGATGCTGGCCACCGCCCGGCCGGCGCCGGTCGACCCGGTGAGGGTCACCGCGGCGACCCGGTCGTCGCTGATGATCCGCTCGCTGACCTCCGGGGTCCGGTCGAAGCCGGCCACGACAACCGAGAACAGATCCGGTGACGGCGACGAGGCCGCCGCGACCTCTTGCAGCAGCAGGGCGCAGCCCGTCGTGGAGGGAGCATGCTTGAGCACCACCACGTTCCCGGCGGTTACCGCGGGAGCAAGCGCCCGGATCACCTGCCAGTACGGGAAGTTCCACGGCATGATCGCAAAAAGGACGCCCAGCGGGCTATACACGACCCGGCTACGCGCGGCGCCGGTGTCGATCGACTCCGAGGCCAGCAGAGCCGGTCCGTGATCGGCGAACCATTCGCAGGTCCACGCGCACTTCTCGACCTCGGCTTGGCTCTGGGCCAGAGGCTTGCCCATCTCACGGGTGGCCAGCCGGGCCAATTCGTCGCCGCGTTCCCGCATGGCCTGCCCGAAGCTCCGGACCGCCTCCGCCCGCTCGGTCACGGGAACCCCTCGCCACCGGGCCGCGGCCCGCAGGGCACGGTCCAGGATGGCGTCTATCTGTTCGTCGGACGTCTCCTCGTAGGCGGCGAGCTGGGAGCCGCTGGAGGGGTCGATGGTGGTGACCATCCTGTCTCCTTATGTCAGTGACGCACTATTTTTACGCCAGCCCCCGCAGCGCGTAAGCAGGCGGAATGTCACCACGGATCGCCGATACCATGCTCAGCGCCCGCCGGGTCTCCCGCACCCGCTGAACCCGGAACACCCGTGCCCCCAGCCACCCGAAAACCGCCGCCCGCGCCAAATCCCCCGCCAGGTCCGAGTCCGAGAGCGAAACCAGCACCGGCCACCCCGACGCCACCAGGTCCGCCACCTGCCGCGAGCCCTCCACAATGACCCGCTCCGGCGCCACCCCCGCCTCCACCGCCCGCGCCGCCGCAGTCAGTGAGCCAACCACGCCCACCCCGAACTCAGCCGCCACCTCGAACAGCAACCCACCACCGCCGGACAGCAGATCGGCCCCCGCCTCACAAGCCTCCCGCGCCACCTCACCCCGCCCCGTCCTCACCCCGATGACCAGCTCCGGATACGCGTCCCGCACCGTCGCGACAAACGGAGCAACCGAGGGGACACCAGGCACCTCAACGATGTCCGCCCCCTCGGCCACCGCCGAGTGCACCCACTCCATCGCCACCGCCGGGTCCGAACCGACCCCCGAACCGACCCCCGGCGCGACCGCCATGACCAGCAACTGCCACGGCTCGAAGCGCCGGCGCCCCAGCCGCAGCACCCCCGCCGCCCGAACGCCCATCTCAGGCCCGCCCGTACACCGGAATCGCCGCCCCCGAGATCAGCGCCGCGTCGTCGGAGGTCAGGAACGACAGCACCGCCGCGAGCTCGGACGGCTTCGGCCACCGGTGGTGCATCGCGTTGGGCAGCGCCGCGCGGTTGGCCGGCGTGTCGATGATGCTGGGCAGGATGCAGTTGACCCGCACCCCGTCCTCGCGCCCCTCGACCGCGGCCGCCTCGACCAGGCGCACCACGCCGAGCTTGCTCACGCTGTAGGAGAAGGCGGTCTCCCACTTCTCCAGCGCGACCCGGCTCGAGACGTGCACGATCGCGCCGCCGCCCCGCGCGGCCAGCAGCGGCATCGCGTACTTGGTGACGATCGCCGCGCTGACCAGGTTCAGCTCGAACTGCCGGCGGAGCACGCCGATGTCGAGCATGGCCAGGCCCTGCGGCGGGGTGTACCCGCCGATCAGGTTGACCACCGCCGCGGCCGACGGGACCCGCGCGAACGCCGCCGAGACGCTGGTCTCGTCCAGGGCGTCCACGGCCACGTACTCCACCTGGTCCTGCCGCTCCCCGGCGGCCGGGATCCTCGCGTCGAACGCCAGCACCGACGCGCCGTCGTCCCGGAACCGCTCGGTGACCGCCCGCCCGAGCCCGCCGCCCGCACCCAGCACGATGACCGTACGTTCTGTCATGTCCGTCTCCCTTGGGGCTGGTCACGGACCGATTCGGCGTCCGATCATGGATCAAAACTTTTATGCCGAACGGACCAGGCGGTCAGCGTCCGCCAATCGATTCAACCAGGAGCAGCCGATATGCGCATTGCCGTTCTGGGCGCCGGATCGTGGGGCACGACCGTGGCGTCGCTGCTGGCGGGCCGGCACGACTGCACCGTGTGGGCCCGGGACCCCGAGCTGGCCCGGGAGATCGACGAGCGCGACGCGAACTCGCGCTACCTGGCCGGGTTCACGCTCCCGTCGGCGCTGAAGGGCACCGCGGACCTGGAGAAGGCCGTCCACGACGTCGACCTGCTCGTGGTCGGCGTGCCGACCCAGGGGTTCCGGGCCATCCTGGTCGACGCCCGCCCGTACCTGCGGCCCTGGATCCCGGTGGTCAGCCTGTCCAAGGGCTTCGAGCGCGGCTCGCTGCTGCGGATGACCCAGCTCATCCGGGACGAACTGCCCGGCCATCCCGCCGCCGCCCTGACCGGGCCCAACCTGGCCAAGGAGATCATGGCCGGGCAGGCCGCGGCCAGCGTCATCGCCACCGAGGACCTGGCCGTGGCCCGCGCCCTGCAGTCGGTCATGCAGCGGGGCGTGTTCCGGATCTACATCAACCACGACGTGATCGGCTGCGAGCTCGGCGGGGCGCTGAAGAACGTGGTGGCCATCGCCACCGGCGTCGCGCAGGGGCTGGGCGTGGGGGACAACACCCGGGCCGCGGTGGTGACCCGCGGCCTGGCCGAACTCACCCGGCTCGGCATCGCCATGGGCGGCGAGGGGATGACCTTCTCCGGCCTGGCCGGCATGGGCGACCTGATCGCCACGTGCATGAGCCCGCTGAGCCGCAACCGGACGCTCGGCGAGCAGCTCGGTGCGGGCCGGACCCTGGAGGAGATCACCGCGGCGACCCGTACCGTGGCCGAGGGCGTCGGGACCGCCTATACCGCGCACGAGCTGTCCGAACGCCACGGGATCGAGATGCCCGTCTGCAACGAGGTCTACCGGGTCCTGGCCGGGGAGATCCACGCCGCGGACGCCTACCGCGGCCTGACCCCGTACTACCAGGCCGGCCACGAGCGCGAGCCCGGATAACCGGGCGCAAGTTGCCCGGCCGCCGGCACCGTGTCAGCATGAGGCTGTGTCTTATGCGAATGTTCGCGTTATGCAAAGACCCGCTGTGGTTGTTGGCCGTCCTACCTGCACCGGCCGCTCGCGCAGGCCCAGAAGGCCTGCCCTCGCGAACCGGTATTGCATAACGCTCCATGGCTGAGCGGTGGCCGTGGCTCGACGAGTGGCGGCGGAACCTGACCGACGTCCTCTCGCTGTCCTCCGCCGCGGCCGCCTCGCTCGGCCTGCCCCAGCCCGGTCTGCTGATCGGCGACCCGTTCACGGTGATCGTGGATGCCGCCCGGAACTGGCTGATCGGCAAGCGGCGGACGTTCACCTTCGCCGGCCACGAGCTGACCCTGGTCCTGGAGGACCTGTCGGTCGAGGGCTCCGACCTGGCCAAGGCGGTGGGCCAGTACGGCCAGCTCTCCATCCTGGCCCGGGACGTCGAATGGTGCGACTACCGGTTCGAGTGGGTGGAGGTGCAGGCCCGGAACGTGCACCTGCGGCCCGGTACCAAGCCGGTGCTGGTGGCCGCGCCGGTCCGCTGTGAGGCGTTCCTGTCCGCCCAGGCCGCGACCCGCTGGCTGGCCTCGGTGTCCCCGCGGCTGGAACTGGCCATGCACCAGGGCGTCCCGCAGGTCGGCCTGGCGGGCGCGCCGTGGCTGCGCCTGGAGATCGAGCCGGGCGCGGACGGGCAGTCGATCCGCGTCGTGCCCCGCGCGCTGCACCTGCTCGACCGGCGGCTGTCGCTGCGGGTCCCGGCCTTTCACGTGCCCCTGCCCGAACTGCCCTTCGACGACGTCATGCTCACCTCCATGGAGCCCGCGCCGGGCGGCTTCGTCATGCGCGGCGTGCTCCCGGAGTGGCAGCGGTCGCTGTCCCGGGCTGACATCGAACGCCTGCTGGCCACCATCCGCGCCGGCAATGATCAAATGGACTAAGACCAGCCGGGGACCTAACGCGGGCCCATCCGGATCGCGCCGTCCAGCCGGATCGTCTCCCCGTTGAGCATCGGGTTCTCCACGATGTGGGCCACCAGCGCGGCGTACTCCCGGGGGTCGCCGAGCCGCGCCGGATGCGGCACCTGCTCGCCCAGCGACCTGATCGCCTCGTCGGGCAGGTTGCCCAGCAGCGGCGTATTGAACAGGCCGGGCGCGATCGTCATCACCCGGATCTTCAGCCGGGCCAGGTCGCGGGCGATCGGCAGCGTCATGCCGACGATGCCGCCCTTGGACGCGGAGTAGGCCGCCTGGCCGATCTGCCCGTCGAACGCCGCGACCGACGCGGTGTTGACGATCACGCCCCGCTCGCCGTCCTCCTCTCCGGCCTGGCTCATCCGGTACGCGGCCAGCCGGATCACGTTGAACGTCCCGATCAGGTTGACCTGGATCACCCGGGTGAAGGACTCCAGCGGGAACGGGCCGTCCTTGCCCGTGGTCCGGGCCGCGGCGCCGATGCCCGCGCAGTTGACCACGATCCGGGGCACCCCGCCGGCCAGGGCCCCGGCGGCGTCCAGCGCGGCGTCCACGTCGGCCGGGCTGGTCACGTCGCCGGGCGCGAACGCGACCCGCGGGCCCAGGTCGTGCGCCACCGCCAGGCCGTTCGAGCCGGGCAGGTCACAGGATGACCACCGACGCGCCGGCCTCGTGCAGCCGGACGGTCGTGGCCAGGCCCAGGCCCGACGCCCCGCCGGTGACCAGGGCGATGCTTCCCGAGATGTTCATGGGCACCTACGGTACTCACATGAGCTCATCAGGAGGAGGGCCCCTGACCGGGGTGCGAGTTCTCGAACTCGCGGGCATCGGGCCCGGCCCGTTCTGCGCCATGATGCTCGCCGACTCCGGCGCGACCGTGCTGCGTATAGATCGACCCGGCCTAGACCGGCCCGCCCCCGCCGCGGCCAGCGGCCCAGCCGACCCCGCCGCGGCCAGCGGCCGAGCCGACCCCGCCGCGGCCAGCGGCCGAGCCGACAGAGCCCCCGCGCGGCCCGAGCGGGAGTTCCTGAACCGCGGCCGCCAGTCCGCGGTCCTCGACCTCAAGCACCCGCGCGCGGTGGACGCGCTGCTGCGCCTGGTCGATGCCGCTGACGTGCTGCTCGAGGGCTTCCGGCCGGGAGTGACCGAGCGGATGGGGGTCGGGCCGGAGGCGTGCCTGGCCCGCAACCCGCGGCTGGTGTACGCCCGGATGACCGGCTGGGGCCAGGACGGCCCGCTGGCCGCCACGGCCGGGCACGACATCGGCTACATCGCCCGCACCGGGGCGCTGCACGCGCTGGGCCGCGCGGGCGGCAGGCCGCAGTTTCCCGCCAACCTGCTCGGCGACTTCGGCGGCGGCGGGATGGTCATGGCCTACGGCATCTGCGCGGCCCTGGTCGAGCGGGCCACCTCCGGCCAGGGCCAAGTCGTCGACACCGCCATCGTGGACGGCGTGGCCTCGCTGCTGGCCATGCCGCTGATGCTGATGGCCCAGGGCCTGTGGCGCGACGAGCGCGGGGTGAACCTGCTCGACGGCGGCGTCCCCTGGTACGACGTGTACGAGACCGCCGACGGCGAGTGGATGGCCGTCGGCGCCCTGGAGCCCCGCTTCTACGCCGCCCTCCTGGACGGCCTCGCCCTGACCGACCCCCCCGACCGCTCCGACCCCAGCAACTGGCCCGAGCTGCGCGAGCTCCTGACCGCCCGCTTCAAGACCCGCACCCGGGACGAGTGGACCGCGGCCTTCGCAGGCACCGACGCCTGCGTCGAACCCGTCCTGTCCCTCCACGAAGCCGCCGCCGACCCCCACCTGCTCGCCCGCGAAACCTACGTCACCGCCGACGGCATCATCCAGCCCGCCCCCTCCCCCCGCTTCTCCCGCACCCCCGCCCAGCTGTCCACCCCAGCCCCCGCCCCCGGCCAGCACACCCTAGAAGCCCTAACCGCCTGGGGCCTCCCCGACGCAGAAGCCCTAGTCGCCTGCGGCGCCGCCCTCCAGGCCTAGACGCCGCCCACCAGCGCCCCCGCCCACCAGCGCCCCCCGCCCCTCGCACCAGCACCGCTGATCCCACGCGCCCCATTTGCGTGGAGGATCCGGCCGTTGCGGAGGATCCGGGTGCCTATAGCTGCCCGGATCCTCCACGGAAGCCGAATCCTCCGCGATAATCCCGCGGCAGAATGCACCACGGGAAGCTGGCGCACCATGGGACGCACAGGCCACCATCGCCTCGCGCTACGAGGCCGCCGGACGGGCGCTGGCGTCCCTGATGTAGCGCTGGATGGCCAGGTCCTCGATGCAGTCGATCCGGCGCAGCAGGTCGCGCAGCTCGGTGAGGAACGCCGCCCGCCGCTTGGCCAGGTCCTCGCCCGGGTCGAACAGCCCGCGGTTGCGGGCCAGCTGCAGCGCGGTCTGGAACAGCAGCACCGAGACCGACTCCGAGCTGCGCAGCCGGCGCTGGGCCACGTACTGGTGGCCGAGCCCCAGCGCCCGCCGGGTCACCTCCGCGTCATCTGCGAGCGTATCCACGCCGGGAGAAACATCCTCGGTGGCCAGCACGTCGGCGACCAGCCGGTAGGCCTCGACGAACGGCCGCACGATGACCTGCGACACCAGCGGTCGCATCTCCGCCAGCAGCGCGTCCGCCGCGCCGGGACCGGACCGCAATCGCGATTCCCAGGCCGGGTCGTGCCGCTCCATTTCGGCCCGCACCTGGCGCCGGTGCTCCTCGCGTTCCCGGAAGTAGAACTCGAACTTCAGCAGGTCGCGCAGCCAGGCGATCTCGGCCCAGAACGCCCCGACCGGATCGGTGCTGTCGTCCCGGGCGCGCAGCACGGCCAGCTCGCACAGCGCGGTGTCGAGCAGGAAGTGGACCGCCGAGTTCCGGTAGAACGTGGCGGCGAGCTGGTGTTCCGGGTCGATCAGCCAGACCGGCTCGCGCCCGTCCCCGACAAAAGTAACCAGCCCGCCCGCCACCAGCGCGTCCAGCGTGGCCCGCACCGGCTCGGCCGCCGAGAGCGCCCCCGCGCTGGCCGTCTGCGGGATGCCGCGGCTGGAAAGGTACGAGAGCCCGTCGGCCAGGGCCAGCCGGATCTCGTCGAAGGTCAGCCCGGTCCCGTGCATGGCCAGCAAGATGGTGGTGATCATGGCCGTGGCCGTGACCGGCATGCCCTGGTTGATCCGCCAGGCCACCTCGAACGCGGTCTTCTGCAGCGCCAGCCGGCGCGCCGCCGGGTCAAGCGCCACCGGCCCCCCGGGCGGCCCGAGGAACGAGCTCAGCGAGACCGGCTCGCCGAACCGCACGTAGACCTTGCCGTAGTGGTGGGCGCCCTGCGCCTTGACGAAGCCGTACAGCCAGCCGAACCCCTCGGGCTTCTTGGTCCCGCCCCGCGCGTAGTCGGCGTACTCGGCGATCTCGTGCAGCTGGTCGAAGGTGATGGAGACCGGCAGCAGCAAGATGTCGTCGACCCGCCCCTGCAGGTACGCGTCGGCGGCGTAGGACAGCAGGCCCAGCCGCGGCGGGAGCATCTTCCCGGTGCGCGACCGGGTGCCCTCGATCGACCACGACAGGTTGAACCGCTTCTCCAGCACGTAGCCGACGTACTCGCGCAGCACGTACTTGTACAGCGGGTCGTCACCGGTCGAGCGCCGGATGAAGATCACTCCCGCCCGGCGCAGCAGGGCGCCCATCGGCCCGAACGCCATGTTGATGCCCGCGAACACGTGCGCCGGCGGCAGCCCCTGCTCCTGCATCGCGGCGGTGAGCACCAGGTTGTCCAGGTTCGACCGGTGCGACCACAACATGATGCCCGGATGGCGCGCCAGCGCGGCGCGCAGCCGCTCGACCTGGGTCTCGTCGTAGTCGATCTGCGGGTCGAAGCCCCGCTGGAAGATCAGCCGCCCGACGGTCGGCAGCACGTCGATGAGCCGCCGGCTCCAGCCCGCGGCGAGCTCGTCGAGGATCTCGCCCGCCTCCTCCAGCGACGGGGGGTCCTCGTCCGGCCCGCGGCGCACGCGGTCCAGCCCCGCCCGGAACCGCCGCGAGGCGAGGATCTCCTCCTTCACCAGGCTGGGCGTCTTGTACCGGGGGCCGCGCAGCCGGTACTCGGCCCGGTCCAGCGCGAGCGTGGCCCGGCGGGCCACGTACGCGCCGAAGTCGTCCGGGTCCTCCCCGCCGGTGGCCTCGGCCCAGCGTCGGCGCAGCGCGCCGATCGTGGCGGGCTCGCCGACCAGGACCCGGGCCCGGCTCGGCTGGCGGGCCAGGATCCGCTGCTGCTGCCGTTCGCTGGGCCGGTACGGGTCGCGGCCGGGCAGCATGTCGGCCAGCCGGGCCGCCCGCCGGCCCGAGTGCTCCTCGGGCAGCCAGGCCACCCGGACCGGCACCAGAACGGTGTCCTCGCCGCGGTCCAAGACTTCGCCGGGCACCTCGGCGGCCGCCGGCCCGAGGCTGGCCACCGGCTGGTCCGCCCCCGGTGGCCGCGGCGACCCGCTCCCGGATCAGCCGTGCCTCGGCCGGCGTGCTCGCCTGGACCAGCAGCACCGACCCGGGGCCCAGCACCGCGGCCAGCTCGCCGACTCTCGCTCATGACCCCGCCCCGTACCGGCCGTCCAGCGTGGCGGGCCAGTCGGCCAGCAGCTCCAGGTAGTTCCCCCGGATCTGCTCGATCTTGTCCGCGCAGGTTGGCCACGGTCCAGTCGGCGACGCTGACCGGGGGCAGCACCGCGATGTCGACCGTGCCCGGGTTGAGCGCGGTGGCGTTGCGCCCCGCCACCGAGTCGGAGTTGCGGATCACGATCGGGACCACCGGCAGGCCGGTAGCCATGGCGATCCGGAACGCCCCCTTCTTGAACGGGCCCACGCCGGCGCCCTGTTCATATCCGGCCAGCCGGGTCCCCTCCGGCGCGACGATGATCGACAGCCCCTTGCGCGCCGCGTCCTCGACCGGCTTGAGCGCGGCCACCGCCGCCGCGGGGTCGTCCCGGTCGATGAACGCGGCGTCCATCAGCCTGCCCAGCGTGCCGACCAGCGGGTTGCTGGCCAGCTCCTTCTTGGCCACGCCGGTCCAGTTGTCCTTGACCAGCGCGGCGACCATGAACACGTCGAAGTTGTTGCGGTGGTTGAACAGGAACACCGCCGGCCGCTGCGCGGTCAGGTTCTCCGCCCCGAGCACGTTCAGCTTCACCCCGCTCAGCGCGAGCACGGTCTCCGGCCAGAACCGGGTCAGGAAGTTGACCCCGGCGCGCCGGTTCCGGGTCAGCACGCCGATGCCCAGCGCGCCCGCCGCCACCGGCCCCAGCGAGCCGAGCGCGGCCAGGTTCCGGGCCCGGCCCAGCGGCCCGCCGCTGCCGCGGCTGTGGAACCGCAGGATGGGCCAGCCGCGGCGTTGGGCCACCCGGGTCAGGGCCGGGCCGGGGTTGGTCGGCCGCGGGTTCCCGACCAGGTACATCAGGGCCAGGTCCTCGTCGCCGTCCGCGTAGAAGTAGCTCGACCGCAGGTCGATGTCGTGCTCGGCGGCGAACTTCTGCACGCTGGTGGCCTTGGTCGGGCCCCAGATGACCGGCTGCTCGATGGCGCCGGTCACGATGCCGTGCTCGTCGACCACGAACCGGTTGCACACCACGTGGTCGATGCCGAGGTAGCGGGCCACCGGCTTGGCCTGCATGCTCAGCGCGGACGAGCTGAGCACCACGGTGTGCCCGCGGCGCTGGTGGGCCCGGACCAGGTCGCGCATCTCCGGGTAGATCTGGTCCGCCACGTACTGGGCGAAGATCCGCTCGCCCATCTCCTCGACGTCCTCGGCGGTCCGGCCCCGGGCCGTGCTGGCCCCGCCCTCGATCAGGGTCTCGATCTCCCGCCGCCCGAGCTTGTACTCCACCGCGAGCTGGGTCATGCGCAGGAAGTCGCCCGGGCTCACCTGCCGGCGCAGCAGCCGGTCCCTGGTGTGCACCGCGGCCGTGAACCCCGCCACCAGCGTCCCGTCCAGGTCGAAGAACGCGCCGATGCCCGGGCCCTCCGGGCTGGCGTCGACCTCGGCCACCGACCCGGGCAGGCGAAGCTGCCGCACCGGACCGTCCGTCATGAGGTCCTCCGCCCCCGGGCCGGACGTGGCCGCCCCAGCTCGATCACCTCGTCGAAGCCGAGCTGCAGGGCCTTCTCGAGCTCGGTCGGGGGCGATGAACGAGGCGGTGTCGTAGCGGAAGGTCACCGTGCAGATGCCCGCCCGGGAGATCAGCACCGCCATCATCGCCACCCGGGGCAGCGGCCCCATCCCGTACTGCCGGTCCACCCGGGCCCCGGCCAGGAACGTCTCCTGCCAGTAGCCGGGCACGTTGCTGGCCTGGATGTCCGGCGGGGTGAGCCGCGCGGTGATCGTCTCGAGCGCCGCGTCCGGGAGCAGGCTCAGCACCGGCGCGATCCGGTCCAGGACGTCCAGGGCCGGCTCGCCGCGGCGGGCGATGACCTGCTCGCGGACCAGCCGGATCCGCTCGACCGGGTCGGGCTCGCCGACCGGCGCGGCGATGGTGATCCCGGTGATCCGGTTGCCCGCGGCCGGGTCGTCGGCGGTGCGCAGGCTGACCGGCAGGGCCAGCGGCAGTTCGGCCACCGGCACGCCCAGCGCCTCGTGGTAGCGGCCCAGACCGCCGCTCAGCGCGGCCAGGTACGTGTCGTTGACCGAACCGCCCGCCGCCTTGGCCGCCGCGCGCAGGTCAGCCAGCGGCACCTCCAGCACGTGGGTGCGGCTGACCAGGCTGCGCCCGCGCAGCAGGGGCGACGGCGCGACCGGCGGCGGGCCGAGCACCCGCCGGGCCGAGACAGCGAAGCCGACCGCCTCCGTCACCGTGGACCCCGGCGCCCTGACCAGCCGGCCGGCCTCACCCGCCGCCCGGCCCAGCAGTCGAACCCCGGCCGACAGGGTCGTCTCGGGCAGCCGGCGCAGGCTGTCGCGCAGCAGGTCGCCGCCGGTCACGTCGCGGGGGATGGGCACGGGCGGCATGGGCCGCGGGGCCGGGTCCCGCTCGGTGTCGTAGACCTGCTCGAACAGGGCGATCCCGCCCAGCCCGTCGGTGATCGCGTGGCTGAACTTGCTCAGCAGCGCCGCCCGGCCGCCCTCCAGGCCCTCCACGTACACCGCCTCCCACAGCGCGCGCGAGGTGTCCAGCGGCGACTGCAGCGTGACCTCGGCCAGGTCGAGCAGCTGGCGCAGCGTGCCCGGCGCGGGCAGCGCGATCCGGCGCAGGTGGTAGTCCAGGTCGAAGTCGGGATCGACGACCCACCGCGGCGGGGTGGTCGGCAGCGGCGGGACCACGACCTTCTGCCGCATCCTGATCACCACCCGGCTGGCCCGGTCCATCGCCTCGCGCAGCCGGCCCCAGTCGGCGGGCTGGTCCAGGAGCTCCACGCCGAGGAACGCCGACCGGGTGGCCGGGTGCGCCTCGCCCCGGTACATCAGGTAATCCAGCGGACTGAGCTCGTCGGCCTGTCCGAGCGGCAGTGGCGGATGGGTCATTACGTCATTATCGTCTTCCCATGGAACGACAGCAGCGGCGCGGCCGGGCGATTGCGATGAGCGCCGAGGAGTTGTCCTCGTTCCTGGGGGAGCAGCACACCTGCCGGTTCGCCACCACCGGGCCGGACGGCCCGCACGTCGCGCCGGTCTGGTTCGTCTGGGATGGGCAGGCGATCTGGGTCTACTCGCTCACCCGCAGCCAGCGGTGGGCCAACGTGTCCCGGGACCCCCGGGTCGCGGTGGTGGTCGACGACGGCCACCACTACCACGAGCTGCACGGCGTCGAGATCGAGGGCCAGGCCACCGTCGTCGGCCCGGTGCCGCGCACCGGCCAGGAAAACGAGAACGCGCCCGAGCTCGCCGAGCCCGAACGCCTGATGGCGGCCAAGTACTTCGGCGGCGGCGAGATGACCCACGACGGCCGGCACGCCTGGCTGCGCATCACCCCGCTGAAGATAGTCAGCTGGGACTTCCGCAAGCTCGCCACCCTGTAAGTCAACGCCTGAGCAGCTGGAGATGGGATGAGCGACGAGGTACTGGTCGAACGGCACGGCGCGGTGCAGGTCATCACGATCAATCGCCCGGAGGCCCGCAACGCCCTGAACGGGGCGGTGGCGGTCGGCATCCGCGACGCGGTGGACGAACTGGACGCGACGCCCGACCTGCGGGCCGGCGTGCTCACCGGGGCGGGCGGCACGTTCTCCTCCGGCATGGACCTCAAGGCGTTCCTGGCCGGCGAGGTGCCCGCCTTCCCCGGCCGCGGCCTGTGCGGCATCACCCAGACCCCGCCGCGCAAGCCGATGGTCGGCGCGGCCGAGGGCTGGGCCCTGGCCGGCGGCTTCGAGCTCCTGCTGGCCTGCGACCTGGTGGTGGCCGGCGCGTCGGCCCGGTTCGGCGTGCCCGAGGTCAAGCGCGGGCTGCTGGCCGGGGCGGGCGGGGCGATGCTGCTGGCCCAGCGGATCCCCCGCGCCCTGGCCCTGGAGATGCTGCTCACCGGCGACCCCATCGACGCCGCCCGCGCCGCCGAGATCGGGCTGGTCAACCACGTCGTCGACGACGGCCAGGCCCGCGAAAGGCGATCGAGCTGGCCGAACGGATCGCGGCCAACGGGCCCCTGGCGCTGATCGCGACCAAGCAGATCGCCGCCGGCGGCGCCGACTGGCCCGCCGACCAGCGCTGGGACCAGATGGCCGCCTTCATGGCCCCCGTCTTCGGCTCCGAAGACGCCAGGGAAGGCGCCCGCGCCTTCGCCGAGAAGCGCCCCCCGGTCTGGCAGGGCAAGTAAGCAGGGCCGCTAACCGCCGGCTAGCCCGCTAGCCCCGCCGCAGCATCCGGGTCGGCGTCGAAGTAGCCCGGCATCCACGGCAGCACCTCGGCCCGGAAGTTGCCTTCGCACTCCAGCTGGCACAGCACGCCGATGCCCGCCGTGGACATGCGGTGGATGAGCACGTAGGACGGCGGCAGGTTGAGCTGGCGCGCGATGTTGCTGGTGCGCATGTCGGTGACGCGGGCCGCCTCGCCGCGCAGCCACTCGCGGTTGAACTTGAACGAGTCCACCCGGGACGGCTCGGCCAGCGGCGCCAGGAACGTGTACAGCGCGTCCAGGTCGACCTGGACCCCGGGCCGCAGGAACCCGTGCTCCCGCAGCTCCCGCTCGACCGCGGAGATGTTCACCCCGTCGGAATCGGTGTGCATGATGCGCAGCAGGCGGCCGAAGAACGGCGGCAGCCCGTCCGGCAGGTGGTCGACCGCGCCGAAGTCCAGCACGCCCAGCCGGCCGTCGTCCAGCAGCCGGAAGTTGCCCGGATGCGGGTCCGCGTGCAGCAGCCCGGCCCGCCCCGGACCGGAGAACAGGAACCGGGTGAGCAGGATGCCGGCCCGGTCGCGGTCTTCCTTGCTGCCGTCGCTGATGATCCGGGACAGCGGGGTGCCGTCCATCCACTCGGTGACCAGCACCTGGCCGGTGTGCATGACGACATCCGGCACCCAGATGTCAGGGTCGTCGCGGTAGGCGTCAGCGAACGCCTGCTGGGACGAGGCCTCCAGGGAATAGTCGAGTTCCTCGGCCACCCGGTCCCGCAGCTCGTCAAGCAGCGGCTTGACCTCCAGCCCCGGCATCAGCAGCCCGAACAGCCGCCCGGCCCGGCTGAGCTGGTTGAAGTCGCTGATCAGCGCGCGTCCGGCGCCCGGATACTGGATCTTCACCGCGACCCGCCGGCCGTCCTGCCAGACCGCCTGGTGCACCTGCCCGATGGACGCCGCGGCCGCTGGCACGTCCGAGAAGGAAACAAACGACGACCGCCAGTCCTCGCCCAGCTCCCTGGCCAGGACCTGGTGCACGGTCCGGGCGGGCAGCGGGGGAGCGGACTCCTGCAGCCGGGTCAGCGTGGCCCGGTACGGCCCGGCGATCTCCGGCGGCAGCGCGGCCTCGAAGATGGATAGCGCCTGCCCCAGCTTCATGGCGCCGCCCTTGAGCTCACCCAGGACCCGGAAGATCTGGTCCGCGGTGCGCCGCTGGATCTCCTCGGCCACCATCTCGGCGGGCCGCCCGCCGATCCGCTTCCCGACCCCCAGCGCCGTCCGGCCCGCCAGGCCGATCGGCAGCCCGGCCAGCTTGGCGGCCCGGGTCACCGGACTGCGCGGCACATCGTTCACGTAGACATTGTCCCGCACGCCGCGCAGCGAATAGAACCGTCGCCCGCCCCCCTCGAGCTCCGTCATCTCGTGCCTCCCTCGCGCCTGTTCTCTGCAACACACGCTAGGAGGCGTCCGTTACCGCATCGTTACGGCTCAGGCGCCCCCAAGCGAACCGTCACGATAAGCAGCGCCGCACGAGCACGCCGGGTGCGGCGGCCAGGTCCGGCGCCGCCACTGCCAGTCCGGCAGCACCACCTCGAGCGTCCCGTTCACCGTGGCCGGGCCAGCAGAAAGCGGCCCAGAAGAAACCGGCCCAGCAGAAACCGGCCCAGAAGAAACCGGCCCAGCCAACGGCCGGTCGATGAGCGCGAGCGCCTGCGCACAGGCCAGCGCGGCCGCCATGGCGGCCAGCACGGTGTCGCAGGCCTGCGGCCGGACCCGGGCGAAGGTGGCCTGGGCCACGATCTTCGGCCACTGCGGGTCGGCGTCGGCCTTGCGTAGGTCGACGCAGCGCAGGCACGCCGAACGCCCCGGCCGCACCAGCGGCCCGATCACGCCGATCGCCTCGTCGGCCGAGGCCGCCAGGTGGGGCACGCGGTCGCGCAGCAGGCCGTCGGTCAGGTCAGGCAGCGTCGGCCGGGTCAGCACGACCAGGTCCGGGACCGTCCCGTCGTCGCCGGTGCGGCACCAGGGCGCGGCCCGCCCGACGGCCCGGGCCGCGCCCTCTTGCCGCGGCGCACCCAGGTCGGCCTCGACCAGCCCGGCGGGCGTGAGGTCCGCGGGCTCGGCCGGTTCCGGGTCGGCGCACACGACGTGCCCCACGCCCGAGGCGGCCAGGAAGCTGGCCAGGCACGCGCCGGTCCGGCCCGCCCCGTGGATCCGGACGAAGGCGGCCCGGCGGCGGGCCAGGGTGCGCGCCCCGCCGTCCCCGTCCGCGTAGGCCAGCGCCGCGGTGGCCAGTTCCGGGGCCAGCCGGGCCCGCACCGGGTCCGGGAGGCAGGCATGCAGGCCCAGCGGGAAGTCGTCCAGCACCCCCGCGTCGCCCAGCAGCACCAGCACCCGGCTCACCGCGTCGGCGGGGATGCCGTACGCCTGCGCCGTGGCGATCAGGCTGTCCCGGTCCCGGCTCCCGTCCAGCAGGCTGATCACGGCCGCGGCCGGCCCGAGCCCGCCCAGCGCGACCGCCCGCCGCGGGTCCACGCCGAACTGCAGCGTGTCCCGGTCCCGCCACAGTGGCAGCAGTCCCGCCCTCAGCGCTGGTCTCACGCTCCCCGTCTGACATGCTGACACCGCGGTGTGACATTTAGCACTTAATTTCAGCGAGGCGCAGATTAAGCGCTCAGCCCCACGTCGGTTAAGTGCCGCTCGCGACGATCGGAGTATCCGGGACATCGGACGACCGGAACCGAGAACAGATCAGGTTACGGCCGCGCCACCTCACCGAGGAGAAGAAGATGACAGAACGACCGCGATGCCCGCAAGACCAGAATTTCAGCGTCATAACCGGGTTCCTCACTCCAGGATCTGATACCGGTCCCGGGGCGCTGGATGGCAGCATCTCAGTGCACGTGCTCGACCCGACCGAGAACAACGAGCGGGTCCGGGCCGTGGAGGTTAGCGACCCCTGGAACCTCGAAGTCGACTGGTGCATCTGCGGCCGCTTCGCCGACCTCGTAGGCGGCTGCTGGTGCGTGCAGGTCTTCATCGACGACATCGATGGCGTCGCGCCAACTCACGGGCCGCTCGGCTCCAAAAAGGTGCCCGTGGATACCGGGACGACCGCCGAAGGAGAAGATACCTCCACGAGGTGCTTCACGACCACCTTTGAATTTCCGGCCGGCTCGGTCGAGGCCGGTGTCTACGACCTCGTCGTCATCATCACCCTGTCCAACGCTGACTGTGACGACGAGAAGGCTCGTCTGGTTCAGGACATGGTGGGCTGGGCGGAGATCCCCGTTCTGGTCTTCTTCGACGAAAACGCGCCGTTCTGCCCGCCCGTCCGCCGCTGACCGTGGCCGTGACCGGGACCCGGTGTGCCTTGCCACTAGATAAGGCCCTCCGGAGTCCCGGTCAGCGGCGTACTGCCCGAGCAAGGAGCACCAAGTGACGCAGAGTGGTGACCCCCAATCCAGCAGCACCGGGCCGTCCGGCGACGACTTCCGGAAGATCGACGGCATAGGCCGTATTCTCGAGCGGCGCCTCTGGGACGCCGGGATTCTCACGTATAACGATCTGGGGCAGCGCACCCCGGAAGAAATCGCCGCGATACTGCCGTCCACCGCCGGGATATCCGCCGAACGCATCGCCAGCCAGGACTGGACCGGGCGGGCTCGCGAACTCGCAGAGCATCCACCCGAGGCATCCGTCCCGCGCCAGCACTACGCCGCCTTCTACGTCGAATTCCTCCTCGAGTCCGACAACAGCGTCCGCGGTACCAGGGTTCATCATCACCAAACGGACGCTCGCGAGTCCTGGGCGGGATGGGATGAGGAGAAACTGCTCACCTTCCTGCGCGACCGGATACCGCTATCTGCCACGGCAACTCCTGCCACGGACATTCCTGCCGACGCGCAACTCCTGCCGCGGACACGCCTGCCTATGCGCCCGCCCCTGAACCCGCGTCGGCGGGCCAGTCGCCGACCCCCGTTCCCGGCTGGCTGCCGTCCTGGTCCCTGGCCATCGAGGAACTCGCCCCCATCCGCGATGGTCAACCCAGCCATACCCTTCCATCCGACGAACCGCGCTCGGTGCGCCTCACCATGCGCATCGACCCGGCTGGCACGCCCATCCCCGACAGCTTTGACTTCGCCGCCACGATCGCGGCCCGTAGGTTCGCAGGTCACGATCGCTTGCCCCTGGGGACCACTCACGGGACAGTTCGCGTAAGCGACCCTGTTTCGGTCGAGGTGACCGGACCAGCCCTGCCCGCTGACCTATACCGCCTGGTGGCAACCGTGGACATCTACCGTGCTGATCACCCCGCGGACGAGCCCCCTCTGTATCACAAGCGCGCCTCTGGAGATCTCATGCGGGTCGCCGATGTCCCGCTGGGCTCCGCCCCGGCCGTGGCCTAACCTCCAGGCAAAACGCTTAATCATCCGGGTCCGCAAAATTAAGCGCGCTCCCGCGGCCCGCCCAAACGGGCTTCAGACGCTCGCGCGTCTCTGTATCCGGTAAAACAACTCCGTGGTGGACGGTGCTGGCGATAGCTGAAGTTCCTGGCGCAGCGCGGTAGCGCACGAGTGATACTGCCGCAGGGCGAGCTGGGGTTGTCCTCGGCGGCTATGGCAGCGCATCAGCAGGCAGTGGGCGTCTTCCCGGCAAGTGTCGTAGGTCAGGATCCTCAGGCAACTTTCGGCGCAGCCGACATAGTCGCCGGCTGAGAATCGCAGGCGGGCGAGCTGGTCGAGAGCGTCGAGATAGCGTAGCCGCAGGTGTTCCCGGGTTACGATGCCCCATGATTCGTACTGGGTCATCCGCCAGGAAGTCGCCCTGGTAGAGGCTGACCGCCATTTCGAAGTCGGTTTGCGCCTGCGCGGCTTCGTCATTGTTAAGGTGCTGCTCGGCGGATTTCAGCCTCTCCTCGAACGCCTCGACATCGACCCAGATGTCAAGATCCGGTGCGATGAAGTAGGAGCAGTCCTTGCAGATCACGATCGGGTGGTCCCCGGCTCCGGTGCGTAGCGTCTGGCGGAGTCCATGGATTGCGACGTTGAGGCTGTTACGTGCGGCATCGGTGGACGACTCGGGCCAGAACACGGCCATCAGCCGGTCTCGCCGCACTCTGCTATGCCGGTGGACGACGAGGTACTCGAACACAGCCCGCCCCCGTCCCGACGCCCAGGTTTCGACGCAGCGGTCGCCGAACGCCACCCGCAACTCGCCAAGCAGGTGGACGGTGGCGGCGGGCTGCAGTTCAGGCGCGTCGGCCGCGACAGACCTGGTAGGCGCGCGCGCTGCTATCTCCCGGTGAGGTGGCGGCTTCTGGCGGCGCCATGGGCTCGTCCGCAAGATTCGGCGAGGCAGCCGCCGCCACCCGGACGGCTGGGCATCCAGGTCTTCTGCTCCCGCTGGATCCAAGATGGTTGCCGGTGAGGCACGGGCTATCTGCTCGCCTAGTTGCGCCAGTGCCGCCCAGGAACCCACGCTCGCCAGGCCTTCCGCGACTCGGACGGCTGTGTCGGCGACACGATCGGCAGCATGAGCCTCCTGGTATAGGAAGATCGCCTGCTCGGCCGCCCCTTCGCGGGCTAGGTGATCCCCGATCACGGTGAGTTCCGCCGGATCAAGGCCCGTGAGCCTTTTAGCGGATCGCAAAGGACCACGCCATGGGTGGATCAACTGCCGCCATCCATCGGCAAGGTCCAGCCACCATGGCGAACCCGGTTGCGGTAGATCGTGTGCTTCAATTGTCTCGCGTCCGGGAGAGGCCGCGATCGCCGGATGCCACAGGCCCAGCCGGGACGCCGTGGCCAGAGCTGTGCAGGTGTAATCGTCGGTATGATCAAGCAGCCTTCCGGATAGGTCAGCGAGCAATTCCTGGCGGTTGCTGGCACGGGTGATCGCTTCGGCAAGAGCCGCAGACCCGAGGGCGGTGCCGACCGAGAACGTTGCTTCCAGCGCTGCGCCGGCCCCGCCGGTTACGGTGACGATGCGATCGAGTATCGCAGGGGTCAATTCCAGGCCAGCAGCCGCGGCACCGTGTTCCGCCGCGTGTTGATCTAGCCGTAGCTGCTCAGGCCCGAGGACTACGCCATCGACGAATAGGTGCCAGGAGCGCTCCTGGGCACAGCCGGCCAGGATGATGTCAAGACCGTCCTGTGCAGCGGATTTTAGTGAACGCACTAGCAGGTTGAAAGGCGGGCTGCGACTACTGTCCAGTTGTTCCGTGTCCTCTAGAACCAGCGCCGCCGGCCGTGCTGCTGCCGCGCTCAGCACCTCGCCGAGCAGTTGATAGGCCCGTCGCCATTCACCTCGGCGAGCCCAGTGGGTGGCCGTCCTCCAGACCTCAGCCGACTGTACGGTGTGAAGCCTGGTCAAAGCGCCCAGCAAGGTGAGCAACAGCTGCCCCGGATCGTCATCCTGGGCCGTCAGGCGTACCCAGATGAGATCCGCGTAGCGCTGACGCAAGAGCGCAGCCAGCGTGCCCAGCATCAGGAAATCCCATGGCGCGGACAGGACCACGACAGATGCCCAGCCAATGTGCTCCAGGCCGGGCCAAGGCAGCAGCATATGCTGCGCTGGGACGGCGATCGCGTAACTGCCTTCCAGCCGCCTAAAGCCGCCCAGCGGTACAATCGCGTCTGGACGTTTCTGCAACGGGACTAGCGTCCTGGCTTCGAACGTCATGCATCCCCCAGGCTCCGTCGATCTCCATGACGAACAGCCCACTCCGCATACGCCGCTCTTATAAAGGTCTTTACACTCCATTGAAGTGCTATGTCAAGATATACGAATAAAATGCGCGGCTTAGCGACCGGGAACTAAGCGATTGCCGGGTCAGATCTGTCCCCAAACTGGTGTAACCCGGTTTCTGAGGCCGCTTCTGTCCCATCCCTAAACCTCAGAATTGCTATCAGGCAAGCAAATATGCCGCGCCGATTAACGCTTTTTCGGTCCCGCAGGCGCGGTAGCCGCCAGCCCGGCCCGGTGGCCGCCACGATGGTCGTGATCAGCGCGGCCAGCGGCAGGGCTGGCACCCCGTCGGCCGCGGTCGCCACGAGCAGCCCGCACAGGCTCGCCCCGGCCACCAGCCCGATCAGGACCCCGAACCGCCGTAGTCCGTGCGGCGTGTCCTGCCCGGGGCTGGCCAGCGAGGACACCAGCACGGTCAGCGTCCCGGTCAGGTAGGTGGTCGACACCTCGGTCAGGCCCATGTCCTTGACCGCGGAGGACTGCATGCCCATCGCCGCGGCCAGCGTGGCCAGCAGGCCGAACTGCGCCCATCCGGCCGGGTCGGCCCCGGTGACCTCCCAGCCCACGGTGAACCCGGCCAGCAGGGTCAGCTCCGCGACCAGGACCCAGATGACGTGGACCGGCAGCACGTCGGCCCGGCTGGTCCTCCCGGGCCGGACTCGGCGTCCTTGACGCCGTGCGCGATCCAGGTGCCCACGGCCACGCCGGCGATGTAGCCCGCGATCGAGACCGCGGTGTGGCTGGCCAGGGTCAGCGACCCGCGCGCCACGGCCAGGCCCCACAGCACGATGTTCCCGGTCATGACGCTGGTGAAGACGTCGCCCAGCCGGGTGAAGCTGGCCACGTCGGCCGCGCCCGACGCGAAGGTCAGCGCGATCGCGATCAGGGTCAGGATCTGCTGTCTCGGCCTGGTGTTCATCGCCCGATACGTTAGTCCGGGTCCACCCGGACGGCCCGGGCCCACGCCGGAGCGTCCGGTGCCCGCGGCCCGAGCAGCCCGATCACCACCCGGGTCCCCTTCGGCGCCGCCGCCGGCCACGGCGTGTACCCGTCGGTCAGCACGACCGTGATGGCGGGCCGGGGCCGCAGCGCGACCGCCGCCGCGATGCCGGTACCCATGTCGGTCCCGCCCCCGCCGACCAGCTGGACCTGGCGGGCCGAGCTGACCCGCTGGGCCGCGCCGACCGCGGTGTCGCAGGCCAGCACGCGGACCTGCCGGGCCATGCCCAGCGCCCGCATCAGCCCCTCGACCTCGGCCAGCGCCGCGGCCAGCAGGTCCTCGGTCATGCTGCCCGAGGTGTCGCAGACCACCGCGACGTCGGGCACCGGCCGGCGCAGCGCCGGGAGCACGACGTTCCCGGCCACGGCGGCCCGCCGCGACGGCCGCCGGTAGGAGTAGTCGACGGCGCCCGAGACCTCGGCCACGGCCCGGCGCAGTTCGGCCGCGAGCACCTTGCGCCAGTTGACCTTCGGGTTGAGGATCTCCTCGGCCCAGCGCAACAGCCCGCCCGGCACGTTCCCGGCCTGCTTGCTGTGCGCGATGACGTCCTGCGCCACCTGCCGGCGCAGCAGGTCGGCCTGCCAGGCGGGCCGCGCCGGCGGGCCGTCGTCCGGCCGCGGGACCCCGTCGGCGCCGCTTCCGCAGTCAAGCCAGTCGCCCGCCGCCGCCGCTATTTTTTTCGGCCGAACGGTCCGTGGTGCTCGCCTCGAAGTACTGCTCGGCCAGCAGCCCGTCCGGGGCGCCCAGGTCGGCGGGCAGCACCGGCCGTCCGGGCAGGTCCAGCCCGGCCGGGACCAGGTCGTCGTTGATCTCCGCGTCGGCTGCCTGGACCCAGAGCCGCGCGTCGTGCGAGGCCAACCCCGACCGCCTGGGCCCGCTCCCCGTGGGTGCGCAGCAGGTGGCAGACGTGGTGCACGAGCACGCTGCCGAGCTGGGCCGCGGTCCAGCCCGCGGTCAGGTCCGGGTCGGCCCGCATCCGCCAGCTCTCGTCCACCAACACCGTCCCGCTCCCGGCCGCCGCGACCACCTCGGCCCCGAACAGCCCGGTGGCCAGGTACGGGAACCGGTCGGTAGCCCACAGCCGGGCCGCCGCCAGCCCCTCGATCCCGCGTTCAGCCATTGAGCAAGCCGGCGGCCCGGAGCACCGGGGCGAACAGCCGGACCTCCTCGGGCAGCGCCGCCCCGTCCGGACGGCACCGGGCCAGCACGCGCGCCGCGGCCGCCGCCATGTCCAGCGCCGCGTCCGCGGCCAGGCCCAGGACCTGCCAGCCGGCCGTCCAGCGTTCCGGGGTCGGGTTCGACGCGACCGCCGAGGCGATCGAGGCCAGTGCGGCGTAGGCCCGGTCGCCGCGTTCGGGCAGCCGGAACGAGGCCGGGTCGGCCAGCACCTGCTCCGGGTCGGGCAGGTCCATCTCCACCAGCCAGGCCAGGAGCTCCACCCCGGCGCCGTCGCCCACGGCGCCCCGGATCAGGGCCGAACGCGCCTCGTCCGACGCGCCCGCCGCGCCCGCGGCCGCCATCAGGCGGCCCGCCATCTCCCAGGTCCGCGGGGACGGCCAGCCGCGTCCGGCCGAGGCCGCGTCGGTCGGCGGGGCGCACGCCAGCGCGGGCCGGACGTGCAGGAACGCGGCGACCAGGCCGCGGGACAAGATCTCCTCGGCCTGCCAGCCGTCGGGCAGCAGCGGGACCTCCGGCGCCGCCCAGCCGCCCGCCAGGCCGTCGGCCACCGCGCGCGGGTGGGCCTGCCAGGACAGGTGGCACAGCCGGTTGGCCAGCGGCGCGGACAGGTCCCAGCCGTCCGCGGCCTGCTCGGGCGGGTTGGCCGCGGCCACCACCGCGACCTCGTCCGGCAGGGTCAGGTCACCCACGGCCCGTTCCAGCACCACCCGGAGCAGCGCCGCCTGCACCGCGGGCGGCGCGGTGGACAGCTCGTCGAGGAACAGCAGGCCGCGCCCGGCCTCGGCCAGCCGCCGGGCCCAGGCCGGGGGAGCGAACCGGACCACGTCGCCGACCACGATCGGCAGCCCGGCGAAGTCGGAGGGCTCCCTGATCGAGGCGATGACCGTCTCGCAGGGCAGGTCCATGGCGTGGGCCATGGCCCGGATGGCCGACGTCTTGCCGGTCCCGGGCGCGCCCCACAGCAGCACCGGCACCCGGGCCGCCACCGCGACTCCGAGCGCCTCCGCAGCCGGATTGTCGCTCATACTGCCTCTCCCGCTCGCCTGAAAACCAAGGCTCGCTCATACTCTGCTATCCCCGCTCGCCTCCGGGCGCTCTTGACGCACCGCCTTCCCTCCTCGCTCCTTCGTCGCTCGTCAGTCCAGGCGGCGCCGCGCCCTTTGGCTCGCGGGGCCCCTGCTCATATTTCCCAGTGTGGGACATCTCCGGGACTATCCGGGCCGGCGTGCACGACCAGCGGCTCGGGCTGGGCGCCCGGCGCGCGCAGCCCGAGCACCCGGGCCGTCGGCCAGCCTGGCTCCTCCACCGCGACGATCAGGTGCCGCCCGACCCGGGCCAGCCCGCAGGCCCAGACGCGCGGCCAGCCACCCGGCGGGCAGGCTGACCCGCAGCCGGCGGTCCGCGCCGTACCCGGTCAGCTCGCTCGATCCCCAGCTGCGCGCGGCGTGCAGGTCCACCACCACCTGGTCCGGGTCGATCCCGAGCCACTCCTCGGCCACCGGGGCCAGCCGCCCGGTGATCGCCGCGACCAGCGCGGGGCCCGAGCCGACCTGCTCCCCGCCGCCCCGTGCGGCATGCGCCGCGGCCACCTGCCCGATCAGCCGGACCTGGAACCCGTACCCCAGCGCGAGCAGCGACAGGACGTCGTTGCGGCGCTGCTGGGCCTTGAGCTGTTCGGACTGCACCTGCCGCTGCCGGGCGCCCGCCCGGGCCAGGGTCGGCCTCGACGGGCTGGCCAGCCGCATCGGCGTGCTCCGCGGCGGGGCCGTCGCCGAGCTGCCCGCCTGCTCGGCCGCGAGCACGTCGTCCCAGTCGACCGCGATCTGGTCGGCCGGGCCGCGGGGCCCGATGGCCAGCACCGACAGGTCGTCGGCGTGCCGGGCCCAGGCCTGCGCCACCTCGACGCACCGGGCCTTGTCCCCGCCCAGGGCGGCGAGCACCAGCTCGCCCTCGACGTCGGGATGCGACGGCAGGTCCAGCGATCCGGCTTCCCAGCGCACGATGTGCCGGCCCGTCCCGCACGGCACCTGCGTTTCACAGGGCGGCAGGCAGGTGAACCACGCTCCGTTCGGCGCTGTTGGTTCCCGGGGGGACGACCCCCCGGACCCTCCGGACCCCCCGGAACCCCCCGCGGTCATGGTCCGTACCCCCAGCACAGCGGCACCGTGGCGCGGACCTCAGCCGACTGCCCGGTGGCCAGCACCTCGATCCAGGCGCAGGACCGGGTCAGCGGCGGGGTCAGCCGCAGCGTGAGCGCGGCCTCGCCCTCCTCGTGGTACCAGCCCGCCGGGCGCGCCGCGTGCCAGCGCCCGGCGCCGTCCCGCACCCACATCGACAGCGGGAAGGCCATGTCCAGGCCCAGCGCTCGGTGCTGCACGCCGGGCACCTGGCCCAGCGCCAGCGCGTCCATCCAGGTGCCCCCGTCGCAGTTGTGCAGGCCGAGCAGGACCAGCCGGATGCCCTCCAGCTCGGGCAGGGCGGCGGCCACGCCGGCGAAGCCGTCCCCGGCCGTGGCCGTCTCGGGTTTCCTGCGATGGTAGTGCGTGAGCATGCTGAGCCACGGTTCGGGCAGGTCCGGCGCGGGCGCCGCGATGATCCCGTGCCCGCCGATGCCCAGGCTCGCGCACAGCGCGGCCAGCCGGGCCGGCACCGGGCTGACGCGGGGACAGGACCTCGGCCGCCTCGAGCGCGGCGATCGTGGCGCCCAGGCCCGCGGCCAGGTTGGTGACCGCCGCTGCTAGCTGGGCCCGCTGGCCGGGCGGGCGGGGTCGTGGCCAGCTGGGAGTGCCAGTTCACCTGGTACTCCGGGGCCAGGGCGAGCAGCCGCTCCGCGATCCGGTTCAGCAGGTGCTCGCCGATGCTGAGGCTGATCTCGCTGATCTGCGGCTCGGGTCGTTCGGCCCGGCGGCCCAGGTCGACGCGGACGGCCTGCTCGCCCGGCGCGGTGATCTCGAGCCAGCCGATGTCGGGCGGCGGATCCGGGCGCAGGGTCAGGTCGCAGGTCGATTCCGGCCGTCCCTTGGTGGCGAACTCCAGGTCGTAGGGCTGGCCCCGGTCGTCGGTCAGGGTGAACGCGTCGACCGGCGGCACGCCGTGATGCCGCGCGCCCAGCGGGTCCCGGGTCCGCCAGGTAGCGGTGAAGCGGGCGCCGGCCGCGGTGTGCGCGTACGACATGAGGTCGAGCTCGCCGCTGATCAGCTCGTCGTGGAACAAGATCATCTGCCCCACCGGGACGTACCGGCCCGGGCCGTCCGGCGGGCCCTCAGGGGGCGCGGTATCCGCCGGGGCCGGGGCCGGCACGGACGGCATCAGGTGGCTCATCCGGGCCAGCGGACGGCCGCCGGCGAACCGGCGCGGGCCCAGCCGCGGGCCCGCCGAGCTCGCCGCGGCCACCTCGGGGCGGTGCCGCGTGGCCACGGCCAGCTCCGCGTCGGCCAGGATGGCCTCGGCGGTCTGCAGGTCCAGCGCCCCGACCGCGGTCAGGGCCCAGGCCGCCCGGGTCAGGACGATCGGCGCGGTGACGAACGGAGCGTCGGCCGAGCGCGGCGCCGGCAGCGGCGGCGCCAGCGCGGGATCGCGCAGCTCGGCCTCGGCCAGCAGCCGCAGGTAGGTCTCCGCGCGCTCGCGGTTCATCCTCTAAGTGTCCGGCATTTCCCGGCCCGTCCCGACCGGCACCACGACCCGGGCCCGGGTCAGCCTGCACTCTGGGCGGGCCCCGGCTAGCCGAAGTCGTCCGCCAGCTTGGCCAGGTCCGGGTAGCCCAGGCCCGAGCCGGGGTTGAAGACCTGGCCCGGCGTCCCGGTGTAGTAGAGGTTGTCGTTGCTCGTGCCCTGGGCCGACAGCGGGGTGAACGGCGAGCTGGCCGACATCGCGAAGCCGTAGATGGCCGGGTTCCACAGGCCCGTCCGGTGGCCGACGGCCTGGTCGATGAGGGCGGCCGCGCCGTTCAGCTGCGGGGCGCCGAAGCTCGTGCCGCCCCAGCCGCCCTGCAGCGCCGGCGAGGCCAGCGGGTCGTAGAGCAGGTAACCGGTGAACGGGTCGGCGTCCACGGCCAGGTCGGGCAGGCCGCGGCCGGCTCCCTCGCCCTTCAGCATCGTGGGCGCGGCGGCGAAGGTCCACTGCCTGGGCAGGTAGAGGCCGTTGACCGTGCCGTAGGCGGTCGGCGTCAGGTACTGCACGGCGCTGTAGCGGTCCGCGTTGGCCACGCCCTGCCGGGCCAGCATTTCCTGGTACAGCGGAACGGGTTCGAAGTTGCTGTAGCCGCCACCGCCGCCGGCCGCCATCGCGGCCGCGAACGACGCCTCGGTCGAGTAGCCGAACCTGGCGTAGTCCGGCCACAGCCAGTCCCAGCCCCAGGTCCGCTGGGCGGGAATCGTCGCCTTGACGTCCACGCCGCCCACCTTGGCGGTGATCGTGCCGCTCAGCGTCGTGCCGCCCACGCTGGTGACGAACGGGCTGTCGTCGGGGCCCTCGACCGACAGGTTGGTGGTCCCGATGTCACCGGACGCGTCGTAGGCGCCGGCGTCGCCCGCCGCGACGAACGTGCTCTGGCCCTGCGCGGCCAGTTCGAGGAACGCCTCGTCGAAGGCCTGCGCGTAGGCCGGGGCCTCCCCGCCGATGACCACCGACGCCTGCAGCAGGGTCTCCGATTCGCCCCAGCTGGAGGACACCGAGTCGGCCAGGTTCTGGCTGGCCGCCGCGAAGAAGGCGTCCGCGTAGCCGGAGTCGGTGTTCGGCGCCTGGTAGACCGCGACGTGGGCACCGGGAGCCAGCGCGCCGGACTGCTCGACGTCCAGGTCGCTCTCGGCCGAGCCGGCCGCCTCGCTGGGCGCGCCGGGACCGTTGTCGATGTTGTAGACGGTGATCCGGTTCTGCTGCTTGGGCGTCGTGTCCAGCACGGTGTTCCAGAAGTAGTACGCGGCGTCCGGGTCGAAGCCCGCCAGCGTGACGACGCCGATCGTCTGGCCCAGGCCGGAGATGCCGCTGGTGTACAGCGGGCTCAGGTTGTAGTTCTTGGCGAAGTCGGCGGGCGTGCGGTTGCCGGTGTAGGTCGGACTCGACGTGACCGAGTTCGAGGCGGTCACGCCCTTGGGGGTGTGGGTCAGGTCGGTGGAGAACGGCGCGTAGTTGGTCAGCCCCAGGATGGCCAGCACGCCGGAGCCCAGGCTCGCGGGCAGGTACGGATTCTGCGTGGTGCCGTGCACCTGCTGGGCCGCGATGGTGGCCAGGCCGTCGTGCGCGGCCATCGCCGGGACCTTGTACTGCTGCTGCTGCACGGACAGCGCGCGGTCGAAGTCGGCCGCGGTGCCGCTGGCCGTCACGTCCAGGCCGTCCGGGTAGACGCTGGTGGCGATGCCGTACTTGCTGAGGTAGCTCTGCAGCGCCGTGATCGTGGCCGGCCTCTGGCCGTAGCGGGCGGCGAACTGGGCCACGGTCATGTCCGGGGAGTGGCCCCCCTCGACGACCGATTCCAGGCTGAACAGGTCACGCCCGCGCAGGATGAACGAGACGATTTCCGGGGTGGAGGCCGGCGTGGCGCCGGTCGCCGTCGCGTTCTTCAGCACGATCGGCCCCAGACCCTGCGCCACGGCCACCTCACCCGCTGGTGCCGACGACGGCGAGGCCGCGAACGATGACGCCCCGAACGATGGGGCTTCCAGGGCCGCCACCAGTACCCCCGCCGCGGCCAGCACCGCGGCTATGACCAAGCCGGCGATCCGCCGTCCCCCCGAAAGCTTCACGGAATGGTCCCCCCAATGTGCCCGATCACGTAAATATCCCCAGGCACGATGATGGAGCTCCGCATATCTACACGCGTATTGACCACGCGGAACGACGGAATCACGAAACGATAACAAAAATGCGCGGACGCCTTTACCGGTGACCGGAAAATACCGCTAATCCGGAATTATCTTAATTCCGCGGTGACCTTTTGCCCGGCGCGTCAGGCCGTTGTTGTGACCGGCTGGGTCGCGACTGGCTCGGTGGCGGCCGGCTGGGTGCCCGCGTTGGCCGGGGTCCAGCAGCGGACGATGTCGCGCATGGACAGCAGCCCGGCCACGTCGTTGCCCTCGACCACGACCAGGTGCCGGAACCCGCCCCGGACCATCGCCGCGGCGGCGTCCTCCAGGGTCCAGTCGGGGGAGGCGTACACCAGGTGCTCGGTGCGGTGGTGCGCGACCAGTTCGGCGTCGGGATCTTCGCCCGCGGCGATCGAGTCGAGGAGGTCGCGTTCGGTCAGGATGCCGATGCCCGCGTGCTCCGCGTCGATCACCACCGCGGCTCCGATCCGGCGCTTGGACATCATGCGCGCCGCCTGGCGCAGCGTGTGCGCAGGCCCGATGGTAAGGACAAGGTGGGACATGCCGTCTCGTACCTTCACGAGGTATCGCACCCCCTGGTTCCGGCGCTTGTGAACTTGTGACGTCCATCAAGCATCGGTGATATCACCTCAGAGAGCAAGACCTCCGCTACTCAGCTGGGCCAGCACGTCGTCGTGCAGGTGGCCGTTGGTGCAGACCGCGCTGCCGCCGTCGGGCCTGGTCTCGCCCTCCAGCGAGGTGAACCGCCCGCCCGCCTCGGTGACGATGATCTGCAGCGCGCACAGGTCCCACAGGGACACCTCGGGCTCGGCGGAGATGTCGCACGCGCCCTCGGCGACCAGCATGTGCGACCAGAAGTCCCCGAACGCGCGGGTCCGCCACACCGCCCGGGTCAGCCCCAGGAAGTTGTCCAGCATCCCGCGTTCGGCCCACCCGCCCAGGCCCGAGTAGGACATGGACGCGTCGCCCAGCTTGGTCACCCCGGACACCCGGCAGGGCGAGGCCTTGGTCAGGCTGCGCCCGGTCCACGCCCCGCCGCCCAGCGCGCCCCACCACCGGCGGCCGAGGGCGGGCGCCGACACCACGCCCACCACCACGTCCGGGCCGTCCATCAGCCCGACCAGCGTGGCCCAGACCGGGACGCCGCGCACGTAGTTCTTCGTCCCGTCGATGGGATCCAGGACCCAGCAGCGCGGCCCGAAGCCGGACCGGCCGAACTCCTCGCCGAGCACCGCGTCGCGCGGCCGGGCCCGGCGCAGCACGTTCCGCAGCGACTCTTCGGCCGCCTGGTCGGCATCGGACACGGGCGTCAGGTCGGGCTTGGTCTCGACCCGCAGGTCGAGCGCCCGGAACCGCCTGGTCGTGATGTCGTCGGCGGCGTCTGCGAGGACATGCGCGAAGCGCAGGTCGTCGTCATAGCGTCTGCCACGGTCAGATTGCTGTGCCATAGATCCGGGAGCCAATCCTGGGAGCCTGAGACGGTCATCACGCGGTGCTCCCTCCTGCTCGGGCACGGTCGGTCCATCGCGGCGGGCGCACCTGTCACGGTATCGGC
Source organism: uncultured Actinomycetes bacterium (assembly GCA_963849595.1). Taxonomy (GTDB): domain Bacteria; phylum Actinomycetota; class Actinomycetes; order Streptosporangiales; family Streptosporangiaceae; genus Palsa-504. The sequence continues at coordinate 40,884 of CAWKIB010000013.1, read as the reverse complement.
GATCTGGTGCCGGTACACGGACCTCGTGACGCCCGAGTTGACCTGCCCTACGGATGCGCTGGGAGGCCAGCGAGCGCTGGCCTTCCCAGCGAGCGCCCTAGTTGCCTGCGCCGGCGTTAGGAACCTGGGTGAACCCGGCGGGGACAGCCCCCGCGGGCGTGAGCAGGCTCAGGTTCGCCGCGGTATCCGGCAGCCACCTATAGTCATCCCGGATGGCCCGGTCACTCGCCGCGGATTCGCCGGGCGCGGTCTCGATCGTCCGGATCGGCAGATAAGTGGCGGGATCCACCCACATGTCTATCTCGCCGGTCTTAGTGGAGCCCTGCACCAGATGGATGGCGCGCTGCCCGTCCACTTCCGCCGGGCCGACATCAGTCATCGAACCCGCGTTGACGGCATCCCGCAGTGCGTCGGCCGCCTGGACCGTCGTTTGCGGCAGCGGGCCTGGGGTGTTCGGGGGCGTCGCATAGCCCCACGGGTATGTGGTCGTGCTCCAGGTGCGGTTGCCGTAGTTGATCGTGATCGTCATCGTCGTGTCCGAGGTGGCGGTCATCAAGTAACCGAACACCGGGCTGCCGCCCGCGCCCAGGATTTGCGTCAGGGTAACTTCCCGGCCCGAGTTGGCGTAATTCCACGTCGCCGTGTTCTCGATTACGCCAGTCTGCGAATTCGGGGCACGGCCCAGGTCGTACTGGATGGCGCTGGCGGCGCTGGCGTTCACCGCGGCCTTGACATGGTCCACCACGTAGTCAGCCGACACGCGAGCCGGAACGCTGCTGCGGACCGGGACACTGGTGCCGACCGGGACGGCATGTCCGCCAGCGCTGACCACGCCAGCGACGCTGGCCGCAGCCGCGGCGGCCGCGAGCAGCACGAGACCGCCACGCTTGCGTGACGTGCCGGAACCGGTCGGCCAGGGGCTCCCGCGGTGCCACACGCGGCCGGCTTCGGCGCCGGCCAGTTCCGGGAAGTCGTCGAGGATGGCAGCCAGCAGACGCTCCTCGAAACGGTCAGCGCGCGTATCGGTATTCACTGGAAGTTCCCTTCATGGTGGAGTTCTGGTCGGGTGCGCGGAGGTCCGCTGCGGGCTTGGGGTTCGCCGTGTCGATGGCCTTGCTGAGCGCCCGGCGGGCGCTGCTCAGCCGCATCCGGCAGGCCGCGGCGCTGATGCCCAGGACGCGGGCCGCCTCGGTGGGGCTGAGCCCATCGGCGGAGACGAGCAGGAGCACTTCCCTGGCCTTCGGCTTGAGCTGGCTGAGGGCCTCGATGGCCTGCTGGCCGGACCGGGCCGCGTCGATCCGCTCTTCGAGCCGCTCGATATCGCTGGCGTCGATCAGCCGGTGGCCGATGATCTTGGCCGTCGCCGCGTTTTCCCGGTATCGGCGTCGATTTTCGCCGGCGATCAGCCGCGCGGTGATGCCCAGCAGCCAGGCGGTAGGCTCGCCGCGGCCCGGGTCATAGGAACGGGCCGCAGTCAGCACCGTAAGGAACGTGGCCGCGACCACGTTGGCCACGTCGGCCGGTTGCCGGACCCGGCGCGCCGTGAACCCGATGACCCGGTCCAGATGCCGCCAGTAGAACGTTTCGAACGCCGCCGGGTCAGTACTGAGCCGACTCAGCAGGTCCTTGTCTGTCGGTTCGGAGTCCATACTTGTACTTGGTCGCACGCCCACCAGCGCAAGGATAAATATTCACGCAGGTCAGCTGACCCCGTCGAAGCCCGGCGTGCACGTGCCCGAACGACACCCCCGCCGCGATCACCGCCAGTAGCCCTGCGTTCGCCGTTGTCGGCCGTCGGCCTGGGACAGCTCCGTCGCCAGCAGGCCCGTCCCGGGCGCGTCATACTGGACCGTGATGAACGACAACCCGGACGGCCTCCTCGCCGACCCGCCGGTCCAGCTGCGGGCGTTCGTCCGCGACGGCCGGATCACCGCGATGCCGGCCAAGCGCCCCCGTCGGCGGCTGCTGCTCGATCAGGTGGCCCAGGCCTTCGAGCCCGGCCGCCGCTACTCCGAGCCGGTCGTGGATGAGATCCTCAAGGCCGTCTTCGACGACTACTGCGCCCTGCGTCGGTACCTGGTCGACGAGTCGTTCCTGTCCCGCACCGCGGACGGCATCTACTGGCGTTCCGGCGGCACGGCCAGCTAGCACCGGTCGCGACCCCCGAATCCCCGCACCTCCGCACCCCACGCCTCAGCCGTTACCCCAAAGCCGGAGTATCCCCCGGTTTCAAATGGGACGCGGGTTACGTGAGGGAGCGATGAGCACGCGGGCACCGTGTGGATGACCCAGGACTTCTCGAACTAGTCGGTTTCTTCCCTGCTGCGTAGCAGGCGGCGCAGCGAGTCCAGGCGCGCCTCGGCGTGGTGCTCGCGGGCCCACTCCTCCAGCCCGCAGTCGGGGGAGAGGTGGTCGCAGCCCGGCGGGCACCCGGCCGTGCCCTCGGCCAGGTCGCCGAACGCCTCCACCACCCGGTCCAGGCTCACGTTCCCCAGCCCGAAGCCCCGCAGGCCCGGCGTGTCGATCAGCCAGCCGTCGCCCAGCGGCAGCGCCACCACGGACGACGAGGTGTGCCGGCCCCGGCCGGTCACCGGGTTGACCACGCCCGTGGTCCGGGCCGCCGCCGGGACCAGCGTGTTCACCAGCGTGGACTTGCCCACTCCGGACTGCCCGATGAGCACGCTGATCCGGCCGGTCAGCACGTTCCTGACCCGGGCCAGCGTGCGCGGCGCCAGCGGCCGCCGGGTGGTCAGCATGGGCAGGTCGAGCGGGGCGTAAAAGGCGCGGATCTTGCGCGGTGAGGCCAGGTCGGCCTTGGTCAGCAGGAGCAGCGGGTCGAGGCCGGCGTCGTACGCGGCGACCAGGCAGCGGTCGACGAAGCGCAGCCGGGGCGGCGGCTGGGCCAGCGCGCAGACGATCACCATCTGGTCGGCGTTGGCCACGATGATCCGTTCGGCCGGATCGGTGTCGTCCGGGGAGCGCCGCAGCGCGCTGGTCCGCGGCTCGACCCGGACGATCCGGGCCAGCGAGTCGTCGCCGCCGGACGTGTCGCCGATCAGCGCCACCCGGTCGCCGACCACCACCGAGCCCCGGCCCAGCTCGCGGGCCTTCATGGCCACGACCAGCCCGTCGTCGGTCATGCAGCCGTACCGGCCGCGGTCCACGCTGGTCACGAAGCCCGGCACCGCGCCGGAGTGCGCGGGCCGCCGCCTGGTACGCGGCCGGGAACCGCGGCCGGGACGGACCCGGACGTCGTCCTCGTCGAGCCGGTCGTACCGCGAGCTCAGCGGCCTGCTCCTAGCATGTCCGTCCACACGTCGGTGAACTCGGGGAACGTCTTGGCCACGGTCTGCGCGCCGGCCACCCGCAGGCCCGGCACGGCCAGGCCCAGCACGGCCGCCGCCATCACCATCCGGTGGTCGTCGTAGCTGCCGAACGGCCCGTCCGCGGCCTGCGCCCGCAGGGGTCGTGGCCGGACCCGCAAGCCGTCGGGCAGTTCGGTGACGTCGCCGCCGAGCGCGTTGATCTCCTTGGCCAGCGCGGCCAGCCGGTCGGTCTCGTGCCGCCGGGTGTGCGCCAGGCCGGTGAACACCGACGGCGTGCCGGCCAGCGCCGCCGCCGCGGTCAGCACCGGCGCGAGCTCGGCGACGTCACGCAGGTCGGCGGTGATGCCGCGGACCGTGCCCGGGCCCGAGACGGTCAGCCCGTCCGCGCCCACCTCGCACCGCGCCCCCATCCGGGTCAGCACGTCCAGGATCGGCCCGGCCGCCTGCAGGCTGTTCCAGTGGCCAGCCGGGCAGGCTGAGCGTCCCGCCGGTCACCAGCGCCGCGGCCAGGAACGGCCCCGCGTTGGACAGGTCCGGCTCCACGGTGACCGACCCCAGGTCCAGCCGTCCCGGCCGGACCCGCCAGCCGTCCGGCCGGTCTTGCGCACCGGACCGCGTCTCGGTCACCTCGGCCCCCGCGGCCTGGAGCATGCGGACGGTCATGGCGATGTGCGGCGCGGAGGGGATGGGCGGGCCCTCGTGCCGGATCTCGATGCCCTGGCCGAACCGCGGCGCCGCCAGCAGCAGCCCGGAGATCAGCTGCGACGAGCCGGACGCGTCCAGGGTCACGGTGCCGCCGCGGACCCCGCCCTGCCCGAGCACGGTGAACGGCGCCGCGCCCCGGCCGTCGTCCTCGATGCGGGCGCCGAGGTCGCGCAGCGCCGCCAGGATCGGACCCACCGGACGCTGCCTGATCCGCTCGTCCCCGTCGAAGTGCACCTGCGCCGAGGTCAGCGCGGCGACCGCGGGCAGGAAGCGCATGACCGTGCCGGCGTTGCCCACGTCGACGCTGACCCGTGACCCCGCGGGCGGCTGCCCGGCGGTGACCCGCCAGCCGGAAGCGGACCCGGAAATGGACCCTGCCGGGGATCCGTCGGCGTCGTCCGCGACCTCGGTCCCCAGGGCCCGCAGCGCGTCCGCCGCGAGCAGGGTGTCCCGGGCCCGCAGCGGGTTCGCGATCCGGGCCGGCCGGTCGGACAGGGCGGCCAGGACCAGGGCCCGGTTGGTGATGGACTTGGACGCGGGCAGCCAGATCCGGGCGCTGACCGGACCGGCCGCGGCGGGCGCGGCCCAGGTCCCGTCCTGGTCGTCGGCATACATAACCCTGAGGCTATCGTTGCTAGCCCGTCCGCCGGCGCGGGAGCATGCGCCCGGCACTGTGACCGCCCCGCAAGTTTGACGGAGCGGAATTATGGTTATGAAAGGCCAATCCAGGCTTAACGGGACGTGTCCGGATTCCATTCACTGCGATGAAGGGCAAGTTTGCATGTGCGGTCGCTTCGTGTCGGCGCGTAAGCGCCTTGAGCTCCTCGAGGAGTTCAGCATCGAGCGGGACCGCGTCGCCGACGGACCCGACCCGGAGCCCAGTCCGGACTACAACGTGGCGCCCACCCGGCGGGTGTTCGCGGTCGTAGAGCCACGTCCGCGCGACGAGGAGCCGGACCGGCCGCAGGCTCGCGAGCTGCGCGTGGTGCGCTGGGGCCTGATCCCATTCTGGGCCAAGGACGCCTCGGGCGGCGGCAAGCTCATCAACGCCCGTGCCGAGACCGTCGCGGTCAAGCCCGCGTTCCGGCGCGCCTTCGCCAAGCGCCGCTGCATCATTCCCGCCGACGGCTACTACGAATGGCAGGCCGTCACCGAGGACGGAAAACAGCGCAAGCAGCCCTACTACATCTACCGGAAGGACGGTGAGGCGCTGGCCTTCGCCGGGCTCTACGAGCTCTGGCGCGATCAGGCCCTGCCCGATGACCACGAACGCGCCTGGCTGTGGACGGCCGCGATTATCACGACCCAGGCAACCGACGATGTCGGCCAGATCCACGACCGCATGCCCATGGTGATCACCCGCGACCACTGGGCCGACTGGCTTAACCCGGACAACTCCGAGCCTGGCCAGCTTCAAGCGACAATGCTGCCCGCGATGGCCGGCGGCCTGACGTCGCATCCCGTTTCAACGGCTGTCAACTCCGTGCGGAACAACGGACCCGAGCTCATCGTGCCGCTTTCCGCTGATCAGGAGCAGCCGCCCGGCGAGTTGTTCTGAGTCCGCGGCCCGGCGGCCGTGGCTCACCCGAGCCTGGGCTGCGCAGCGTACGCGGACGGGAGGCGAGGACACCAGTGGAGATAACCGTCGCCCGTAAGCGCCTTGAGGAGATGCGCGACGACCTGGACCGGTCGATATCCATCCTGCAGGGCGAGCGTCCCGCGCCCATGGCCGGATCGGGGTATCCGCAGGACTCGGCCGACGCGGGATCGTCAGCTTGTCCGAGGCCGATCGTACGGAAGCGATCCTGCACTCGGCCCGCGGCCAGCGAGACGAGGTGCTCGCCGCGCTCGTCCGCATCGAGGAGAACAGCTACGGGCGATGCGTCGACTGCGGGGGCGACATTCCCGAGGGCCGGCTCGACGCGCGGCCCGACGCGGCCCGCTGCGTCGGCTGCCAGGCCAAGCGCGCCCGCCGCCGCTAGCCCTTCTTGACCGCCGAGATCAGCAGCTGCGCGCCCAGTGACTCATCGGATCGCGCGGCCAGTTCGGCGCGGACCAGCTTGGCCAGGCTGCCGGGGTCGCGGCGCAGCACGTGCGTGACCATCGACTCGGAGAACACGGTGCGCGGCCGGATCCAGTTCACCGTCAGGCCCGCCCCGGTGAACAGCTCGCGCGCCTGGTCGGGGCCGTAGCACCGGGTGATGGTGCCGTCCGGCCAGGGCACCAGCACCACCTCGGCGTGCGGCAGGTCGACCAGGTGGGCCCAGTGATTCTGGTCGGCGAGCACCGCCATGCCCAGCACGAGCGAGTCGACGCAGGCCAGCACCCGCCCGGCCGGGCGCAGCACGCGCGCGATCTCGGCGATCATGGCCTCGGCGCCCACGTGGGTGGACAGCGCCCGGTCCTCGGCCAGGACGTCGTCCGCGCACTCGTCGGGCAGGAAGGACAGCCGCGAGGAGTCACCGATCAGCTCTACCTTCCCGCTCGCCTCCGGGCCTCCGCACGTAGCTTGCGCACCTCCCCATCCCCCTTCACTGCGCCTCCTTGCTGGTCTGGCCGCCTTCGGCGGCGGGCCCTCCTCGCTCGTTCCTCGCTCGTCAGTCCAGGCGGCGCCGGCGGCCCTTTGGCTCGCGGTGGGATCGATGACCCGCAGGACGTGGTGGCCGGCCATGGCGGCGAGTTCGCCGCCGGGGGAGCGCGGTCCCGAGACGTCCACGATCATGTGCCGTCCGCGCGGCAGCCAGGCCAGCAGCTGAGCCTGCGCGACGGCGTCGTGGAATTGCCAGTAGGCCGGAAGATGATCAGTATCCGGCGCGGTGATGGCGGTGGCCGCATGGTGCACGGGCCCGGCTCCTGACTCGGCATTCCCGCAGCGGGGATGCCCTTCGTCCTTAACCTTCCCGGCCAGGCGCCTTTCTCACCTGCCTGCCCGGACCGATCTCGGAATGACGGGCCGCGCCCTCGTGTTGAACGCGACATGGCAGTGGCCTCGCCACCTCGTGGCATGCTGAGACTCGCTCCGTATCCGGGCGCGGTATCCTCCCCCTCATATGCTCTGCACCCCAGCAGACCTAGTCCGTCCGATCCCGAGGGGGTGAGTCCCGTTCCGGAGACTCTCGAAGAGCGCGGTGAGCGCTTCGAGCAGGAGGTGCTGCCCTTCCTGGATCAGCTGTACTCCGCGGCGCTTCGGATGACTCGCAACCCGGCGGACGCCGAGGACCTGGTACAGGAGACGTTCGCCAAGGCGTACGCGTCTTTCCACCAGTTCCAGCAGGGCACGAACCTCAAGGCGTGGCTGTTCCGGATCCTGACCAACACCTTTATCAACACCTATCGCAAGCGGCAACGCGAGCCGCAGCGCTCCGGCGCGGAGGAAGTCGAGGACTGGCAGCTGGCCCGGGCGGCCGAGCATACCTCGGGGGGATTGAAGTCGGCCGAAGCCGAAGCGCTGGAACGGCTGCCCGATTCTGACATTAAGGAAGCCCTCCAGGCGCTCCCGGAGGAATTCCGCATCGCGGTCTACCTGGCCGATGTCGAGGGGTTCGCGTACAAGGAGATCGCCGACATCATGGAAACGCCGATTGGGACCGTGATGTCGCGTCTGCACCGCGGTCGGCGGCAGCTGCGTGAACTGCTCCAGGATTACGCGTCGGAACGCGGATTGGCGCACACCGGTTCTGACGCTTCCCGGCCCGGGGAGGAAGCGCGATGAGCTGCGGAAAGCCACATGAGACGCCGTGTACCGAGGTGCTGGAGCGGGTCTACGGCTATCTGGACGGCGAGCTGGGCGACGTGGACTGCGCGAAGATCCGCCAGCATCTGGACGAATGCGGCCCCTGCCTGCGCGAGTACGGCCTCGAGGAGGCGGTTAAGCGGCTCGTGGCCAAGCACTGCGGCTGCGACCCGGCGCCCGCCGACCTGCGCGCGAAGATTCTCGTCCGTATCCGTGAAGTCCGGGCGACGATCGAGTTCGCGGAGTAGTCGCGAACCGTCCGATTTGCCAGGAGTGGGGCAATTGGGCAGCATGTGCCACATTTGATTGCCCATTGTGACTATCACGCTCACGACTTGTTCACGATGAGATTTGGGCCTGCGAGATCCGTTGTGGCCACGTTATCCTTGACCTTGGACGATATCCGGCGAGCTGTAGGTAGTTGCACGTTAGGGAGGTCAGCTCCATGCGTCCATGCGGCGGAATATCGCGTGCTGCGGGTGAGGTGGCGGCGGGCCGGGTCTGTCTGACCGCCCTCTCCGGGAGCACGTGGGGGTAAGGGGTTGGAGCATAGCCCGCGTTCCACGCTCCTGGCTGTGAGGGGGGAGGGTTTGGCTAGGCTCTCGTGGGCCGCACGGCTATACATCGGCGCGGTGGTCGTCGTCGCCGCGGTTTTGATCATTCGTGGTCCGTTCGGCGATCTCCGCTGGTGGCGGAATGTCGCGGTGCTCGGCCTGCTGCTCGTGGTCTTCGAGTCGACCGCCACCTTGCTGCGTCCCCGGCAGCTCGCCTGGTCCCCCAATTCCTCCGCCACCCTGGCCGCCGCCGTCTTGCTCGGGCCGGTCGGCGCGGGGCTGGTCGGCGCCTGCACCATGTTCGGGATGCGGCGCGGTCCCTCGGTGGCCCAGCGGGCGTTCAACACGGGCATGATGGCCCTGTCCGCGTACCTGGCGGGCCGCGTCTTCGTCGCCGTGGGCGGGCAGGTCGGCACCCCGCACTCCACGCCGTTCCGGACGATAATCGGCCCGTTCGCGGTCGCGGCCGTGGTGCACGCGGTGACCAACCACACGCTGCTCGCGGGCGTGCTCTGGCTGACCAGCGACCGCGACTTCGCCGGGCGGCGCGCTCCGCTGGGCATGAGCGTCAAGCTGATCGCCTCGGACCTCGGCTACGGGGCGTTCGGGCTGCTGATCGCGGCGCTGTGGAGCGTGACCGGGCTGTTCGCCCCGGTGCTGATCTTGATCCCGTTGTTCGTGGCCCGCTGGGCCGTGGCCCAGATCGCCGAGCAGCAGCAGGCCTACGAGGCCACGGTGGGCGCGCTCTGCCAGGCGGTGGAGACCAAGGACTTCTACACCCGCGGGCACAGCGACCGGGTCTCCCGCGGCTCGGTCATGATCGCGCGCGAGATCGGCATGCACGGCGAGCGGGTCGAGGCCATCAGGTACGCGGGCATGCTGCACGATGTCGGCAAGCTCGGCGTGCCGACCAAGGTCCTGCAGAAGACCGGGAAGCTGACCGAGGAGGAGTACGCGGCGATCCAGCTGCACCCGATGCGCGGCCTGGACATCGTGCGCGAGATCGGGTTCCTGGACGAGGCCCTGGCCGGGATCATGCACCATCACGAGCGGATCGACGGCCGGGGCTATCCGATGGGACTGGCCGGCGACGAGATCCCCGAGTTCGCCCGGGTGCTGGCCGTGGCCGACGCGTTCGACTCCATGACCTCCACCCGGTCCTACCGCGGCGCGCGCCAGGTCGAGGAGGCGGTCGCGGAGCTCAGGAAGTGGTCGGGCACGCAGTTCGACCCGGCGTTCGTGGACGCCTTCGTGGCCGCGATCAAGCGCGACGGCTGGCAGAGCCCCGAGCCGCCCGTGCTCGCGGCCGACGACCTGACCACCGTCGCCGCCCAGGACCACGACGACCCCGCTGCGCCGCTCCGGGTGATCGACAGCCTCTGAGACCCCATGACCGAACGACGACACGAGCTGCGCCGGTTTCCCTGGCAGGTGAGGGATTCCGGCCTGCTGCTGCTCGTCGTCGCGGCCGGCGTGGTGCTGGTCGCCTCGGTGGCCCAGACCGCCGTGGAGGGCCTGCGGGACCCGCGCATCGCGGTCGCGTTCGGCGTCCTGATCGCGTTCGGCGAGGTGCTGCGGCTCAACCTGCCGGGCGACCGGGAGACGGCTCCCGATCGGGATGGCCGGCGCGCTGGCCTACGCCCTGCTCATCCGGGTCGGCGATCACTCGGCTCAGCACACCGCCGAACAGGTGGTCACCGTCACCACCATCGGCATGATCGTCGGCGCGCTGCCGCACCTGGCCGTGGGGCGGCCGGCCAAGGTCAGCGGGATGTCCATCCGCCTGCTCTGCGTGGCCTGCGTGGCCTTCATCTTCCGCCCGCTGGCCGGGAACGCCGCCGTGGCCAGGGACTGGGGCCTGGCCTTCTCGCTGATGACGGCCCTGGCCGTGGTCGCGCTGCTGCTCGAGGCGGTGCTCACCGCGCTGATGCGGGTCGACGAGCAGCGGGCCAGGTTCCGGGTCGCGCTGGTCGACGAGATGCGCGTCCAGCTGCCGCTGGGCGCGGCGGTCGGGGCCTCCGGCCTGCTCATCGCGTTCGCCGCCGAGGTCATGGGCCTGGCGGCGCTGGCCGTGTTCACCGCCCCGCTGCTGGTCACCCAGGTGGCGTTCCGCCGCTACGCCGGGATCCGGGCCACCTACCTGCAGACCGTCCGGGCGCTGGCCAAGGTCACCGAGATCGGCGGGTACGTGGAATCCGGCCACTCCGAGCGGGTGAGCCGGCTGGCCGTCGCCATCGGCCGGGAACTCGGCATTCACGAGCCCCAGCTGCTCGAGCTCGAGTACGCCGCGCTCATGCACGACATCGGCCAGCTGTCGCTGGCCGACCCGATCCCCGGCGGGGCCACGGTCCTGGTCTCCCGCCGGGACCAGCAGCGCATCGCCGAGCTGGGCGCCGACGTGATCCAGCAGGCCCAGGTCCTCGGCTCGGTGGCCGAGATCGTCCGCCGGCAGAACGAGCCCTACCGCGGCGTGGAAGTGGCGCACGAGGGCTACGGGGGCCGTCCGGGCCGCCTGGACCGGTTCGGCGGCGAGCCGTCCCGGCCGCCGATGAGCAGCCGCATCATCAAGGCCGCCAACGCCTTCGACGACCTGGTGGGCAGCTCGCTGGATCCCGGCCGCTCGGCCGCGGCCGTCCAGCAGCTCCGCCTGGACACGGCCAGCGAGTACGACCCGGAAGCGGTCGAGGCTCTGAGCCGGGTCGTGAACCGCAGGTCCGTGATCCAGCTCTGAGCTAGCCTCTGGCCGCGGCGGGGCGAGTCTCTCACGTAGCCAGCCAGTGAACGCGGCGTTCTAACGGATAGAACCATCAGAGCGCCACGTTCACCGGTTGAACAAGCAACCGAGGTGTGACGAGATGTAACTATCATGACTTATGTGCACAGTGTTACGCATCCCGTCCGCGCGTGCCCCGCCCGCTCCACCGCTCCGGACTCGCCCGCGCCGGAGCGCCTCAAGGCACCCTCGCGTAAGTCCTGGCGGCGCCCGGCACGGCGCGGCCGCTAGGCTGACCTGATGCTTGATTCGGTGCTTGTCGCCAACCGGGGCGAGATCGCGAGGCGGGTGATCCGGACGGCCCGCCGGATGGGGATCAGGGCCGTCGCGGTGTACTCCGACGCCGACGCTGACCTCCCCTACGTCCGCGAGGCCGACCAGGCGGTGCGCATCGGCCCCGCCCAGCCCGCCAAAAGCTACCTGGACGCCGCGGCCATCATCGAGGCGGCCGCCAAGACCAGCGCGAAGGCGGTGCATCCCGGCTACGGCTTCCTGGCCGAGAACGCCGACTTCGCCCGGCAGGTCGTGGCGGCCGGCCTGACCTGGGTGGGCCCCGACCCGGCCGCGATCGAGCAGATGGGCGACAAGATCCGGGCCCGGAACCTGATGGAACAAGCGGGCGTACCGGTCTCCCCGGGCAGCCGCGAGCCGGTCACGGACGTCAAAGCGGCCCTGGCCGAAGGCGAGCGCATCGGCTATCCCGTGATGGTCAAGGCCGCGGCCGGCGGCGGCGGGATCGGCATGGGCGTGGCGACCGGCCCGGACGGCCTCCAGGCCGCGTTCGACACCGCCCGGTCGCGCGCCGAGCGCTTCTTCGGCTCCCCGGAGATCCTGCTCGAGCGCTACGTCCAGCGCGCCCGGCACGTCGAGGTCCAGATCCTCGGCCTGGCCGACGGGCAGGTCCTGGCGCTCGGCGAGCGCGACTGCTCGGTGCAGCGCCGCCACCAGAAGGTCGCCGAGGAAACCCCCTCGCCAGGCGTGGACGACGCGCTGCGCGAGCAGATGCTGGCCGCCGCCGTCCGGGCCGGCGAGGCCGTCGGGCTACCAAGGCGCGGGGACGGTCGAGTGCCTGGTGGACACCGACGCCGGCTCGTTCGTGTTCCTGGAGATGAACACCCGGCTGCAGGTCGAGCACCCCGTCACCGAGCTCGTCACCGGCATCGACCTGGTCGAGCAGCAGTTCCTCATCGCCGCGGGCCAGCCGCCCTCGTTCGACCCGGCCGCCGTAACCCCCAAGGGACACGCGCTCGAACTGCGGATCTACGCCGAGGACCCGGTCCGGTTCCTGCCCGGCCCCGGCACGATCACCCGAATGGGACGAACCCGAAGGGGATGGCATCCGGGTCGACGCGGGCTACCAGGCGGGCAACACCGTGACCCCGTTCTACGACCCGCTGATGGCCAAGCTGTGCGTGCACGGAGCCGACCGTGAGCAGGCCCTGGACCGGGCCAGGGACGCGGTGGCCGCCTTCGCCATCGCGGGCCCCAAAACCAACCTGGCCTTTCACGCGGAGCTGCTCACCAGCCCGGAGTTCGTCAGCGGGGACTACGATACGTCCCTGATAAGCAGGCTGCGTCCCAGTTAGGGAACCGACAGACAGGAGCCGCCGTGGCTGAGATCCGCGCGGAGATGGTCGCGAACGTGTGGAAGGTGGTCGCGGCCGAGGGCGATCACGTCGATGACGGTGACACCCTGGTCATCCTGGAATCGATGAAGATGGAGATCCCGGTCCTGGCCGAGAGCGCGGGCACGGTCACCACCATGCACGTCGCCGAGGGCGACGTGGTCCAGGAAGGCGACCTCATCGCCGAGATCGGCTAGGGCCCGCTTACACGGTGTTAACTCGCGGGGGGACAACCCCCGCACCCCCCGTTAAACCCCGGTAGTGGACCGCGGGTAGGCGATCTCCGGGTCGGTGACCACGTTGACCAGGTAGGGGACGTTGGCGGCGAAGGCCCGGCGCAGGGCGGGACCGATAGCAGAAGGCGCCGTGACCAGTTCGCCCGCGCCGCCCAGGGCCCGCACCACCTCGTCGTAGCGGCAGCCGGGCTGCAGGTCGGCCAGCACGTCGTAGCCGTACAGGGCGCGCATGGGGTGCTTCTCCAGGCCCCAGGCGCCGTTGTTGCCGCACACGATGACCACCGGCAGCCGGTGCCGGACCAGCGTGTCCGCGTCCATCAGCGAGAAGCCGGCCGCGCCGTCGCCCAGCAGCAGGACGACCTGCGCGGAGGGCCGGGCCAGCCGGGCCGCGATCGCGTAGCCGAGCCCGGTGCCCAGGCAGCCGAACGGTCCCGGGTCCAGCCACCCGCCCGGCCGGGCGGGCTCGATGTACTTGCCCGCGAACGAGAACGAAGTCGCCGCCGTCCCCGATGACCACCGCGTCGTCCGCCAGCACCGGGAGCAGTTCGCCGTACACGCGGGCCGGGTGCACCGGCTCGGCCTCGCTGGCCAGCAGCGGGCCGTCAGCCGCCTGTGCGGCCCGCACCGCCTCGGTGAGCCGCCCGCCCCAGTCATGATCGCGCGCGCCGCCCGGAGCCGCCAGCGCGTCGAAGAACGCGCCCAGGTCACCCGTGGCCGAGGCGGCCAGCGGCACATGCGCCGCGACCCCGCCAGGTCCGTCGGCCACGTGCACGACCTGCGCCGGTGAATTTTTTGGGCCGAACGACCCATATGCGAGCCTGAAGTCAAGTGGCGTGCCCACCACCAGGACCAGGTCCGCCTCGCGCAGCGCGACCGAGCGGGCCCGGGTGACCAGCAGGTCGTGGCCGCGGGGCAAGATCCCGCGCGCCTGCCCGTTGGCCACCACCGGCAGGCGCAGTTCCTCGGCGGCCCGCCTCGCGGCGTCCTCCGCCCCGCTCAGCCACACGTCCGAGCCCAGGATCAGGACCGGCCGCCGGGCGGCCCGCACCAGGTCCGCGATCCGGCCGACGTCCCCTGGATCCGGGGGCGGGGCAGCAACCAAACCGGCATCGGGCAGTTCGGCCTCGGCCTGCCCGTAGAGGGCCTCGAGCGAGACGTCCAGGAACACCGGCCCGCGGTGCGGCGTCAGCGCCACCCGGAACGCCTCGTCCACGGATCGGGCCACCCGCGCCGCGTCGTGCTCGGTCCACGCCCGCTTGGTCACCGGCGCGAGCAGCGGCGGATGGTCGATCTCCTGCAGGCTGCCCTGGCCCCATCGGTAGTCCGGCGCGCGCCCGGCCAGCACCACCACCGGTGCCCCGTTCAGCCACGCGGTGGTCACCGCGCTCACCGCGTTGGTGACCCCCGGTCCGGCGGTCACCGCGGCCAGCCCCGGGGTCCGGGTCAGCCGCGCGGTCGCCTCGGCCGCGAACACCGCGGTCTGCTCGTGCCGCACGTCGACCATCCGCAGCGGCTGCCCTCCCTTGGCCGCCGCGTCGTACAGCGGGAAGATGTGCCCGCCGGACAGCGTGAACAAAGTAGTCACGCCGTACCGCCGGGCCGCCGCGAGGGCCTGCACGCCGCCATGACCGGTTACCCGCACCATGCCAGCGACGCTACCAGCCGGTAGCCCGCAGGGTGCGGGGCCGGTGCACCACGATCCGTTCGGCCAAAATTAGTCGCCGGCGGCCCCGGCGGTGCTGATGCCGACCGCGGCCGGGGCCGGAGCCGGGGCCTGCGCCGGGTCGGCGGTGTACTGGTGCGGGAGGGTCTCGTCGGCGCCCTCGGGGACCCTGGTCGCCTTAAACACCAACGTCAGGATGACCGAGACCGCGATGTTGAGGATGATCGCGGTCAGGCCGATGTAGACCGTGTGGCCGAATTCGATGTCCACCGACCCGGCCCAGTGGGACGTGGTGGGGGTGGCCACCTTGTAGGCGGCGATGGTGCCGAACACCATGCCGGCCAGCCAGCCCGCCAGCAGCGCCCAGCGGTGGAACCAGCGGGTGAACAGGCCGAAGACGATCGGCGGGAAGACCTGCAGGATCCAGATCCCGCCCAGCAGCTGCAGGTTGATGGAGAACGTGCGGGGCAGCTCCACCGCGAACGCCAGCGCGCCCAGCTTGACCACCAGCGAGGCCCACCGGGCGACCTGCGTCTCGAGCCGGGGGCTGGCGTCCGGCTTGAAGAATTCCTTGAAGATGTTGCGGGTGAACAGGTTGGCCGAGGCGATGGCCATGATCGCCGCCGGGACCAGCGCGCCGATCACGATGGCCGAGAAGGCGACCCCGGTGAACCAGCTGGGGAACATGTGCTGGAACAGGTACGGCACCGCGAGCTGCGCGTTGCCGCCCGCCTTCTTGACGCTCGCGACCGTCGCCTTGTCGGCCAGGGCCATGTACCCGAGCAGGGCGACGAAGCCGAGCATGACCGAGTAGATCGGCAGCAGCGCCATGTTGCGCTTGATGATGTCGCGCCGCTTGGTGGACAGGACGCCCGTGACCGAGTGCGGGTAGACCATCAGGGCCAGCGCGGAACCCAGGGCCAGGGTCGAGAACGCCAGCTGGCTGTTGCCGGTGGTGGGGATGAACACGCCGTTCGGCTTGTGCGTGACCGGGCTGATCGCCTTCATGTGGGCCTCCGCGTTCCCGAAGATGTGCCCCCAGCCGCCGATCCTGGTCGGGATGTAGAACACCGCCACGATGACCATGACGTAGACCAGGATGTCTTTGATGAACGCGATCAGCGCCGGGGCCCGCAGGCCGGAGACGTAGGTGTAGATGGCCAGGACCAGGAACGCGATGAACAGGGGCAGGTCCTTGACGTAGGTGTTGGTCGACGAGGTGCCGACCCCCATCACGGTGAGCACGGCCTCGATGCCCACCAGCTGCAGCGCGATGTAGGGCATCAGGGCCAGGATGCCGGTCAAGGCCGTGGCCAGCGACAGGCCGCGGGACCCGTACCGGCCGCGGACGAAGTCGGCGGGCGTGATGTAGTTGTGCGTGCGGGCGATCGACCACAGCCTGGGCAGGAAGATCAGCGCGATCGGGAACACCATGATCGTGTACGACACCGCGAAGAAGCCCGTCACCGCCCCGGCGCCGAATACCGCCGCGGGCACCGCGATGAACGTGTACGCGGTGTACAGGTCGCCGCCGAGCAGGAACCAGGCCACGAAGGTGCCGAAGCTGCGCCCGCCGAGCCCCCACTCGTTCAGGTGCATCATGTCATCCGCCCGGCGCCACCGCGCGGCCGCGAAGCCGATCAGCGTGACGAGCAGGAACAGGACCAGGACGATGGTGAAGGTGACGTAGTTGACGTTGCTCACTTGGTCACCTCGCCCGCGCCGTCGCTGGCCCCTCCTCGTTGGACACCGGCCGGCCCTGGTGACGGCTTCAGCCGCTTTTGCAGCGTGATCACGATCCAGAGCACGATGCCCACCACGGGCATGTAAGCGAGCAGGTAGAAGTAGAAGAACGGGAAGTCGCCGACCTTCGGGGTGGCGAGGGCGTAAAGCGGGACGTATAGCGAGAAGAAGATGGCGGCGATCACCAGAATGGCGATGACCGCCGAGGTCACCGGATGGGCGGCGATGGGACCCCGTGACTTAACCGATGCCTGAGTCATTGTTTCCCTCTCGTCCAGGGGGGGAGGACGGCCTTACCTGCTGTGACTGACGTCACAAGGTTTTATTCATGGTGCGCCCAGGTCCGGCGATCGGCAATGCTTTGCACGCGTCAATAGGAAATTGTTACTACTGAGCTAGTCATCAGTCCGCGAACTGAAGATATTCATCTCACTTAGTAAGAAGGGCGCCGAGCCATTCTCACGAAGTGAGGATAGGGTCATTCTCATCTTATGAGGTCGCAATCGGATGCGGTCCGCGGCGTCACCGGTCGGGGGTCCGCCGGAGCCGGGTGACGAACTTGTACCGGTCGCCCCGGTACCAGGACTGGGCCCACTCGACCGGCTCGCCGGTGACGTCGTACGCGTGCCGGGACAGCAGCAGCAAGGGCAGGCCGGCGTCCACGCCGAGCAGCCGCGCGTCGTGCGGGTCGGCGAGCACGGTCTCGATCGTCTCCTCGGCCTCGGTGAGCTGGACGCCGTAGGCCAGCCGCAGCGTCTCGTACAGGGACAGCTCCCGCTCCAGCTGCCTGCGCAGCCCCGGGAACCGCCGCGCGGGCAGGTGCGAGGTGTCGATCGACATCGGCTCGCCGTCGGCCAGCCGCAGCCGGTGAATGCGCAGCGCACGGCCGCCCGCGCGGATGCCGAGCAGCGTGGCCAGCTGCTCGTCGGCGGTGACGTACCCGATGTCCAGGATCTTGGTCTGCGGATGCAGGCCGTGGGCACGCATGCCCTCGGTGTAGCTGGCCAGCTCCAGCAGCTGGGCCACCTTGGGCTTGGCCACGAACGTGCCCTTGCCCTGCATACGCAGCAGCCGGCCCTCGATGACCAGCTCGGCGAGGGCCTGCCTGACCGTGGTCCGCGAGGTCCCGTAGGAACGCGCGAGCTCTCGCTCCGGCGGGACGGGGCTGCCGGGGTCCAGGGTGGCGGTGAACGCCAGCAGCTCCCGCTTTACCTGGTAGTACTTGGGCAGCTTCGCCGAAGCGGCCGCCGCGGGCTCAGCGGCGTCTTCGTCGGTCGGGAGCGCAGATACGGCCATCAGGAATCTTCGCCTTAATGAAGGGTTAACGTCAACTCTGACATAGCTATGCGCCGCGCCTGCACGTAACGCCCCGGCCCACGCCCTGCCAGATGATCGGGCCGGGCCGGTCCGTCCCGGATGCGATGATGATGCTGTGCCCACGCTGAACGACCTGGCTGCGAGCCGCACCAACCTCGGCGACGCCGACGTCGAGTGGCTGCACGCGCTGGTGTCGGACTGGCAGCTGCTGGCCGACCTGTCCTTCGCCGACCTGATCTTGTGGGCCCCGGTCCGGGACGACGGCGGCTGGCTAGCCCTGGCGCAGATGCGGCCGACGACCGGTCCCACCTCGCTCCAGGACGACGTGGTCGGGACGGTGGCCGGACCGGAGGACCAGCGGCTGCTGAACGTCGCGCGGGACGAGCGGCGCATCTGGCGGGAGAGCGACCCGGACTGGACGACCGGCGTCCCGGTACGGGCCGAGGCCATCCCGGTGACCCGGGCGGGCCGGGTCATCGCCGTCATCGAGCGGTGCACCAACCTGAACTCGGCCCGGACTCCCAGCCGGCTCGAGCTCACCTACGTGCAGGGCGCCGACGACCTGGCCCGGATGGTGGCCGAGGGCACGTTCCCGTTCGCGGGCGAGGCGGCCATGCTGGTCCGGTCGCCGCGGGTGGGCGACGGGCTGCTCCGGCTCGGCCGGTCCGGACGGGTCACCTACGCCAGCCCGAACGCGCAGTCGGCCTACCGCCGCCTGGGCCTGGCCGCCGACCTCATCGGCGCCGAGCTGTCCGTGATCACCGCCGGGCTGTGCGCGTCGGACGAGCCGCTGGACGAGTCGCTAATGGTGGTGGCGGCGGGCCGCGCGCCGCGCGCGGCCGAGGTGGACGGGAACGGCTCGGTGGTGCAGTTGCGCGCGATCCCGCTCATCGTCGGCGGGAGCCGGACCGGCGCCCTGATCCTGATCCGGGACGTGACCGAACTGCGCCGCCGTGAGCGTGAGCTGATGACCAAGGACGCCACGATCAGGGAGATCCACCACCGGGTGAAGAACAACCTGCAGACCGTCGCCGCCCTGCTGCGGCTGCAGGCCCGGCGGCTCCGGGCGCCAGAAGCCCGCGACGCGCTGGACGAGGCGGTGCGCCGGGTCGGGTCGATCGCGGTGGTGCACGAGACCCTGTCTCCACGCGCCGGACGAGGTGGTCGACTTCGACGACATCGCGGACCGGGTCGCGATGATGGCGGGGGAGGTGTCGGCCCCCGAGGTCCGGGTCATCCCGAAGATCACCGGGTCCTTCGGGCCGCTGTCGGCCGCGGTGGCCACGCCGCTGGCCATGGTCCTGACCGAGCTGCTGCAAAACGCGCTCCAGCACGGCTTCCCGGCCCCGGTCAAGGACCCTGCTGCCAACGACGGGGCCGCCAACGACGGGGCCGCCAACGACGGGGCCGCCAACGACGGGGCCGCCAACGACGGGGGCCTGCTCGAGGTCATCGCGGTGCGCGAGGCCGAACGGCTCACCGTGACCGTCGCGGACAACGGGGCGGGCCTGCCCGAGGGTTTCGACCTGGCTTCGACCACCAGCCTCGGCCTGCAGATCGTGCGGACGCTGGTGGTCAGCGAGCTGGGCGGGCGGCTGCGGATCGTGCCCCGGCCGGACGGCGGTACCGAGGCGGTCGTCGACCTCCCCGTCCGGTACGAGTAGGTGCCTGCGCTAATAACACGGGGCTAATAACACGGGCGTTAATAACACGGGCGTTAATAACACGGGGCCGATAACACGTGCGCGCGGGCGCGCAGCCGGATCGTGCGCCGCTTGAGCGCTCGCCGCTCGTCCTCGCTCATCCCGCCCCAGACGCCCGCGTCCTGGCCGCTGTCGATCGCCCACCGCAGGCACTCATCCGTCACCGAGCACCGGCGGCAGACCTGCTTGGCTTCATCGATCTGGAGTAGCGCGGGACCGGTGTTCCCGATGGGGAAGAACAGCTCAGGATCCACCTCACGGCAGGCGGCTTCGTGGCGCCAGTCCATGATGTCCACTCCTTCTGGCCGAACGGGTCCGGCCGTCAGCGGATACGGCCGGCAGAGAATCTATAGGTAGCTTGTGAAGCTTTTCACGAGCGATTCCGTACTGTCACGCGGTCCAAGTTTCCAGGAACCGTTGTGATGCCGAGCAGAAACGCACCCAAACCGACAGGCGGCCTGAGCGTGCCCCCGAAGGCGACGCACTGTCATAACCCAAGGCCATCCGAGCTGATGACACGTGCGAGGCGCCCCCGCGCCAGACATCACGTAAAGCCTTTCAACATCGGTTGACATGCGCAAGAGGACACAGCGACCCGTCGGCTTAATTTAATGTCAGATCGATCACATTTTGCTCGCGCCGCTGCAGTGCCGTATCACCGGGCCGTATCACCGGGCCGTATCACCGGGCCGTATCACCGGGCCACGCCACGACACGCAGCGCGCGCGGAACAAACTGGAACTTCACGGCTTCGGTCTCGCCCAGGTAGTCCCCGTCGACCTGGAAGGCGATCGGGCGTACCGAGCGGATGGTCAGCGACTCCAGGCCGGTCACGGTGAGCGTGTGCCGCCCGCGCGGCGAGCGCCGCCGGAACAGCAGCATCTGGCCGACCGCGCTCACGATGGTGGTAGCCCGCACCTTGCGCAGCGCGAACACGTCCAGGCCGGAGTTGAAATCCGGGTTCGGAACCGGCAGCACCGCACGGCCGTGCAGATAGGTCCAGGGCGAGTGGTTGGTGATGGCCGTCATGAACAGGTCCGGGGTGGACGGCTGCCCGTCGCGCTCCAGGGTCAGCGCCGGGGTCCGCCGGTCGGTGCCCGACCGGTACTGGCGCACCATCGTCCGCAGGAACAGCGCCGGGCTCTCCCGGTGCCCGCTGGCACGCAGCCGTTCGACCTCCCGCACCACCTCGGCGTCCATGCCCAGGCCCGCGCTGAACGTGAAGTACCGGTCGCCGGCCAGGCCCAGCCCGATGGTCCGGTACTGCCCCTCCTTGATGACCTCCCTGATCCTGGCGATCGCCGCCGCCGCGTCGGTCGGCAGCCCGAGCGCCTGGGCGAAGACGTTGCCGCCGCCGCCCGGTATGACGGCCAGCAGCGGCGCCTCTGCCTGCTCGGGCGCCTGCCCGGGGGGCCGGACCATGATCCCGTTGACCGCCTCGTTGATGGCGCCGTCGCCGCCGAGCACGATGACCAGCTCACCCCGCGCCGCGGCGGCCAGCTCGCGAGCGTGGCCGCGGTACCGGGTATGTTCTACGTCAAGGTCGACCAGCCCGGCGAGCGAACGGATCGCCAGATCCGCGGAGTTCCCCGTCGTGGTGGTCGCCTGCGGGTTAACGATCAGGAGGCCTCGCACTCGCTCAAGGCTAGCCTCCGCCTAAGCTGGGATCCGAGGGTGGTGTGCGATATGGCGACTCGAGCCAAGAGACGCCGCGGCCCGGCCAAGCCCAAAGCCCCGGCCAAGCCCAAGGCCCCGGCCAAGCCCAAGCCCAAGGCCCCGGACGTCCCGGCCGCAACCGATGCCGCCGCCCCGCCCGCGTCCCAGGCGCCGCCCGCGTCCCAGGCGCCAGCCGCGCTGCGCCTGGCCGCGGCCGCCCAGGTGATCGAAGCCGCCGGCCTGTGCGTGGCGGCCGCCTTCGGCGCTGTCTCGACCGCGGAAGGGAAGTCCTCGCAGGCCACCAGCGCGGTCGCGCTCATCGTGCTCGCGGTCGCCGCGGCCGTCGGGATCGCGCTCATCGCCGCGGCCCTGGCCAAGGCCAGGCCGTGGAGCCGGACGCCGACGGTCATGACCCAGCTGCTCGTGGTCATCGGGGGGATCACCCTGCTGGACGGGCACCGGCCCGAGTGGGGCGTGCCCGCGCTGCTGCTCGCGGCGGCCTGCCTGGCCGGCCTGCTGACCCCGGCCAGCCTGCGGGCACTCAACCGCCCCCCGGTCCGGCGAGGCACGTAGCTCAGTCCTCGGTGGTCAGCCCCTCCCGGAGCTGGGCCAGCGTACGGGCCAGCAGCCGGGATACGTGCATCTGGGAGATGCCGAGCTCGGCCGCGATCTGCGACTGGGTCATGTTGCCGAAGAACCGGAGCAGCAGGATCTTCTTCTCCCGCGGCGGCAGCTGCTCGAGCAGCGGCTTGAGCGACTCGCGGTACTCCACGCCTTCGAGCGCGTCGTCGACCATGCCGAGCGAGTCCGAGACGGCGGGCGCGTCCTCGTCGCCCGAATCGGGGGCGTCGAGCGACACGGTGGAGTAGGCGTTGGCCGACTCGAGCCCCTCCAGGACGTCTTCCTCGCTCATCTGCAGGTGGCTGGCGAGCTCGCTGACCGTGGGCGCGCGCCCCTCGCGCTGGGCCAGCTCACCGATGGCCTTGGTCAGCGAGAGCTTGAGCTCCTGCAGGCGGCGCGGGACCCGCACCGCCCAGCCCTTGTCCCGGAAGTGCCGCTTGATCTCCCCCACGATGGTGGGCGTGGCGTAGGTGGAGAACTCCACCCCGCGCTCCAGGTCGAACCGGTCGATCGACTTGATCAGCCCGATCGTCGCGACCTGGGTCAGGTCGTCGAGCCACTCGCCGCGGTTGCGAAACCTGCGGGCCAGGTACTCCACCAGCGGCAGGTGCAGCTCGACCAGGTAACCCCGGATCCGGGCCCGCTCGGGATCACCGGCGGGCAGCTCCGCGAGCCGCTCGAACAGCTCCCGGGCCCGGGCGCGGTCCGGTGAGGAGTGCGCGATCCGCAGGGCCGCATCACCTGGGCCGCCTCAGCCTGGGCCGCCTCAGCCTGGGCCGCCTCGGCTTGAACCACCTCGAACTCCTCGGTCACCTGGACCTCGAATTCGCTGCTCACGCGGACCTCGACCCCGAGAGGGTTTCCCGGCGCTTGCGTAGCACGATGGATACCTGGTCACCGGGTCCGAGCCGGGAGTCGACCGCCCCGGCCAGGGCGGACAGCACGGTCCAGGCGAAGGTGTCCCTGGCGGGCATGCTCGGCTCGGCGGCGACCACCGAGACGGTGATCGTCATCTCCTCGGCGCCCAGGTCGAAGCCGCATTCCAGGTTGGTGCCGGGAATCGCCTGGGGGAGGAGCATCGCGCACGCCTCGTCCACCGCGATGCGCAGGTCCTCGATCTCGTCCAGGGTGAAGTCAAGCCTCGCCGCGAGGCCCGCGGTGGCCGTTCGGAGCACGGAAAGGTAGGCGCCCTCGGCGGGCATGCACACCTTCACGTGATCTTTGGTCTCGCGCTCCGCCCGCCCCGGGCCCGGCTCCCGCTGGCCCGGCACGGCCGTCGTCGCGGCGGTGTCTTCGGTCACGTCTCTCCTCCGGGCGGGTCATCGGGTCGCCGCCCACCTGCAAGCAACCTACCGCCACCGGCCCCGTGCCAGAAATACGCCGCGCCGCCCCGTGGTGACGCCCCGCCGCTCCGCAGACGCGATGAAACCCGGGCTTCACCACGTGAGAGCACGGTGAAACCCGGGTTTCATCACCAACGCAGCCCTCGCTCAGGCCTGCTTGGTCTCCCAGAAGATCTTGCTGATCTCGTCGATCTTGGCCAGCAGCTGTCGCCCGTGGCGGGGTTCGAGCTGCCTTTGGTGCCAGCCGCCCCGGCCAGCTTGGTGGCCTCGTTGAACAGCTGGTTCAGCTGAGGGTACTTCTCGAAGTGCGGCGGCTTGAAGTAGTCGGTCCACAGCACCCACAGGTGGTGCTTGACCAGCTCGGAGCGCTGCTCCTTGATGATCATGCAGCGGGTCCCGGAACTCCGGGTCCGTGTTCTGCTGGTACTTCTCCTCGATGGCCTTGACCGATTCCGCCTCGATCCTG
Source organism: uncultured Actinomycetes bacterium (assembly GCA_963849595.1). Taxonomy (GTDB): domain Bacteria; phylum Actinomycetota; class Actinomycetes; order Streptosporangiales; family Streptosporangiaceae; genus Palsa-504. The sequence continues at coordinate 17,420 of CAWKIB010000013.1, read as the reverse complement.
GCCTGCGCCGGGTCATAGACTCCGCAGGGCAGGTCGCAGTGGGCGTAGGCCACGGTCTTCGGCTCGAACAGGCGGGTGAGCAGCCTCATCGATCCCCTTTCTCCGACTGGTTTCCTTGCAGAGCCGACACTACCCCTGCCGCCTGCGCCGACACCTGGAGGGATGCGTGTGCACTGGCCGCTAACCCGCGTCGCGGTCGCCGAACGCTCCATGGAGCCCGCCCTCCGTCCCGGCGACTGGCTGCTGGTCCGGCGCACCCGCCGGGTCCGCGCCGGCCAGATCGTGCTGGCCCGCCACCCCGGCCCGGCCGGACCTGCTCATCGTCAAGCGCGCCGCCCGCCGCGTCGACGGCGGCTGGTGGCTCGAGTCGGACAACCCGGACGCCGGCGCCGTGGACAGCCGCCGCTTCGGCGCGCGTGCCCGGCTCGCCCTCATCGAGGGCCGGGTCCTGGCCCGCTACTGGCGCCCCCGGGCCGGCTGAGGTCCGTATTTTTTGGCCGAACGGGCCGTGGTGCCTGACCACCGTCTGCTTCCAGCAAGAACCCGGGTGGCCCCCGCCAGACGGAGGCCACCCGGGCTTGGTCAGCGCGCCGGGCTCAGTGGTGCAGCCCGGTGTCCGGCAGTTCCTCCTGCCCGCTCTGCCGGGCGACCAGATCCAGCGTCTCCTCGCGCGACAGGCCGGTGTACATCGCCCAGTAGTAGATGACCAGGCTGAAGACCGCCACGATCAGGATGTCCCACCAGAACGGGATGTGGAAGGTGTTGATCGGCGGCGCCCCGCCGTCGCCCTTGAGCGGGTACTGGCCCAGCCAGGAGATGATGCCCATGCCGATCAGGTAGGCCGGAACAGCCATGTCGCGGACTTCCACTGCAGCGGCGGCCGCTGCGGGTCGAACGCCATGGAGATGCCGATCAGGATGTAGCCGATCACCAGGCACGCGCCGAGCTTCCACACGATGACAAAGCCCGACCAGTAGATCAGCATGCTGGCAGATGATGAAGCCGAGCGGCGACAGGACACGCGGCGGCAGGCATCCGGTAGGGCCGTGTCGCGTCCGGGAGCTTCCTGCGGAAAGCGCCCAGCGACAGCGGCGCGCCCGCGTACATGAGCACGCTCGCGCTGGTGACCAGGCCGACCAGCGACTGCCAGCTCGGGAACGGCAGCAGGAAGAACAGCCCGACCACGAACGCCGACGATCAGGCTGAACCACGGCACGCCGCTGCTGTTGACCGCCTGGAAGATCTGCGGGAAGTACCTGTTCCTGGCCAGGCCGTAACCGACCCGCGAGGTGGAGGTCTGGTAGATCAGGCCGGTGCCGAACGGGGAGACGAACGCGTCGATGCGCAGGATCGTCGCCCAGAAGCCGAGCCCGGCCCAGGGCTGCCACCGCGGCGAACGGCGCCGGTATCAGGATGTCCGTGTCGGTGATCCGCCCCGGAACCCCTTGGTGAGCTGGTCCGGAGGCATCGCGCCGATGAAGACGACCTGCAGCAAGATGTAGATCGCCGTGCCGAGCAGGCACGCGATGATGATCGCGCGCGGCAGGTTGCGCGCCGGGTCCTTGACCTCCCCGGCGAGCTGGTCGGCCTGCTCGAAGCCGAGGTAGGCGAACACGATGCCGGCCGAGGGGATGCGCGGCGAACACCGCCTTGATGCCGTTCGGCATGAACCCGCCGGGGGGGCTGAAGTTGCCGGAGTGGAAATTGGAAGAACAGGATGATGATGGTCAGGACCGGGATCGCGACCTTCCACCAGGTGATGGTGCTGTTGACCCGGGCGAACAGCCGCACCGCCGAGGAAGTTGATCGCGGTGAAGATGGCCATCAGCACGATCGTCGCGAGGAAGCCGGTCGTGGTGATGTGGCCCTGCGCGTTGAACAGGCCGTGCCAGTAGTACGACCCGTACGTCATCACCGCGAAGCACTCGACCGGCGCGACGGTGACCGCCTGCAGCCAGGAGAAGAAGCCGAACGAGATCCCGGCCACGCTGCCGTAGGCCAGGTGCGGGAACCTGGCCGTCCCGCCCGCGATGGGGTACATCGCGCCGAGTTCGGCGTGCAGCAGCGCCAGGACGATAACGCAGGCCCCCCCGATGAGCCAGCCGTAGAGGGCCGCAGGCCCGGCCGCCTGCGTGGCGAACAGCGCGCCGAACAGCCAACCCGAGCCAATAATCGAGGTCTCCGACGCCCAGGTGGCACCGATCAGCCCGATTTCTCGTTTCAGGCCGACGTCAGTCGGCCTGGTCTCGGTTGCAGCTGCAGCTTCAGAATCAGACATAAGCGATCTCTTTCCCGATCGTGCCCCGGAGGGCTAGCCACCCCGCGGTGCGAGGTCCCCGCCCCGAACGGATCAGCGTCTCGTATGCATCGAGTGAGATCATCGTAGGGATCATCGTGATTGCTGAGAAGTGTTCATTCGGATTCGTTTTGATAACGCAGGTCAAGGCCCGGTTCCTGCGCTAAAGGGCGGATCGGACCCGGGCCGCCGTCATCACGCGGGCACGTCCCGGAAATAACTCGACGTTACCGATTGACGTCGCACTTGTGAATCACTTCACGACACGGCGCGCCCACAATATGGTAAGCCGCAATATCTTCGGCCAAAGATGTAAGGCCTACTCATAACCAGCCCTGACACGGGGCTGGCTACGACACGGCGTTCGCCCGACACGGGGCTGGCCGCTACACGGTGGCGCCGGGCGTCTTGGTGTCCGCTTCGTCCTCGCCGCGCTTGCGGGCCCGGAACGCGGACACGTTGGCCCGGTTCATGCAGCGGTCCGAACAATAGCGCCGGGTGTTGCTCGTGCTGACGTCGATGAACACCCCCCGGCAGCCGGGCGCCTGGCAGACGCCGAACCGGTCGAGGCCGACGTCGGTCAGCCGGACCGCCAGCCCCATCACCGCCCCGGCCGCGTACTTGTCCGCGACCGACCCGCTCTCGGTGTAGTGCACGTGCCACCGCTGCCCGTCGTGCCCGGACAGCTGCGGGTGGACCGGGTGCTGGATGAGCAGCGCGTTCAGCTGCGCCGCGGCGTCCTCGCCGTCGCCCGCTGCGCACGCCACGAAGAAGGCGCGGAACTCGGCCCGCAGCGCGCGCAGCGCATCGAGGTCGTTGCGGGTCACCCCGGTGTTGAGGTGCTCGCGGTCGGCGACCAGGGCGCGCAACCCGTCCAGGTTGACCAGCCGGTCGCCGTCTTCGCCCCCGCCGCCGGCCGTGTTCACGAGCCGTACCGCGAGTTCAGCGTAGGAGTTGAGGTCCACTGAGGTTCCCTGGCCGGGTTATCTGGCGTTCCCCAGCTGCGAAGAGATCTGTGTGTAATGGCCTGCTGCCGGTATTGAGTATTACACCATCCGTCCGGCCCGCGCCAGCAGCGCGCCGGCCCCGACCGGCGCCGACCCGGTGGCCCGCCGTTACGTTTCTTTTTTCTGCCGAACGGAGCGTGGTATCACTCCCGCCGCCCCGTTCATGCTCCCAAACCGACGCCGTCCGCGACCGCCCGCTGGCAACAAGTTGCCACCAGCGTGACATATTTATGTCGCCCGGCTATCCTGAAGCCATGCCCTCCCGCACCACGTTCCGCCTCGACGAGGAGCTCCTGGCCGAGGCCAAGGCCCAGGCCGCCCGCCAGCACCGCAGCCTCAACTCCGTCATGGAAGAAGCCCTCCGCCGCTGGCTCGCCGTAGCCCAGGAACTAGCCACCCGCCCCCCCGTCGAACTGACCACCTCCGGCACCCCCGGTGGCGGACCTCACCTGACCCCTGAGGACATCAAGGAAATCCTCGCGCAGCAGGACATCGAGCACTTCCTGGAGGTGAGTGCCGATGATGCTCGTGGACACGAACGTGATGATCTACGCCCATCGGCGTGACGCCGAACGGCACCCTGAGTACCGGGACTGGATGCAGGCGATGATCAACGGTCCCGAGCCGTACGCGGTCGCCGGACTTCGCCGTGCTCGGCATGGTCCGCGTCGTCACCGACCGCAGGTTCTACCGCGAGGTGGCCAGCACGATTACGGACGCGCTTGCTTTTGCTGACGAGATCCGCAACCAGCCCCACGCGCATGTGATCAGCCCGGGTCCGAAGTTCTGGAGCATCTTCTCGAACCTGTGCAGGCAGACCGACGCTCGGTGGCAAGCTCATCCCCGACGCGTACCTCGCCGCGCTCGCTATCGAGCACGGCTGCGAGGTCGTCACCACCGACAAGGACTTCCGCCGCTTCCCCGGCCTGCGCTGGCGTCATCCCCTGAACTAGGCTGGCCTCCGTGCTTGCCGTGACTGCTGCGCGTATCGATGCCGGTGATCCGCTGGCCGGGCTGGACCTGGGCGAACGGCCCGACCCGGTACCCCCCGACGGGTGGGTCACGGTCACGGTCAAGGCCGCCGCCCTGAACCATCACGACGTGTGGACCCTGCGCGGGGTCGGCATCTCCGCCGACCGGCTGCCCATCATCCTGGGCTGCGACGCGGCGGGCCTGGACCCGGACGGCAACCCGGTCATCGTGCACTCGGTCATCGGTGACCCCGACGCCGGCGGCGGCGATGAGACCCTGGACCCCCGCCGCTCCCTGCTGTCCGAACGCCACGACGGCACCTTCGCCCAGCAGGTCGCCGTCCCCCGCCGCAACCTGGTCCCCAAACCCGCCGCGCTGTCCTTCGAGGAAGCCGCCTGCCTGCCGACCGCGTACCTGACCGCGTACAAGATGCTGTTCGCCAGGTCCGGCGCCGAGCCCGGCGCGACGATCCTGGTCCAGGGGGCCAGCGGCGGGGTCGCCACCGCGCTGATCCTGCTGGGCCGCGCCGCCGGCTACCGGATCTGGGCCACCAGCCGGACCGAGGCCAAGCGGGAACGCGCCCTGGCCCTGGGCGCCGACCAGGCCTTCGAGACCGGGGCCCGGCTGCCCGAGCGGGTCGACGTGGTGATGGAGACCGTCGGCGAAGCGACCTGGGCCCACTCGGTGCGGTCCCTCAAGCCGGGCGGCCGGATCGTGATCTGCGGGGCCACCAGCGGCGACGCCCCGCCCGCCGAGCTGACCCGGATCTTCTTCACCCAGCTGTCGGTGACCGGATCCACCATGGGCACCCGCGATCAGCTGGCCAGGCTGGCCCGGTTCTGCGAGCAGACCGGGGTCCGCCCGGTCATCGACCAGGTCCTGCCCCTGACCCGCGCCCGCGACGGCTTCGCCGCCATGATCGCCGGCGACCTGTTCGGCAAGGTCGTCTTCGTCCCCTAGGAGTCCGAGTCCTTGCTCTCCTCGGCCGGCGCTGGCGCGGGCGCGGGAGCCGCGAGGGCGCCCTGCTCGCCGCCCTCCGGGCCCTGCTCGCCGCCCTCCGGGCCCGGCTCGCCGCCCTCCGGGCCGTGCTCGCCGCCCTCCGGGCCGAAGATCTCGGTCTTGATGCGCTCCAGCGCCTCTTCCAGGATCGTGCGCAGGTCGGTGATGACGTTTTCGCCCACGACGCCGGACTGCATGGCCAGCTTCCGCAGGTCGGCGGTGAACTGGACCGCCACCCGCTCCAGATCCTTCAGCGTCCCGAAGTCCAGCGCCCCGGGCCACCCGCGCCGCCCGCGGGTCCGGGTCCACTCCTCCCAGCCGCGCCGGCCGGGCCACTCGGTCCAGCTCGGCCGTGCGGCCCAGCCGGGCGGGGTATCCCAGTCCTCGCCGGAGGTGAACCGCGCGCCCGCCTCCTCGCGGACCCGCTGGGCTTCGTCCCGCAGCCAGCGCGCGTGCTCGCGCACCCGCCGCGCCGTGTCCTGCCCGGCCGTCTCGGTCCGGTCGCGGGCGGCGGATTCCGCGGCCGGCGATTCCGCGGCGGTCGGCTGGTCCGCCTCGGCCTCGTCGGTGGCCTGCTCCCAGGGATCCTCCCGGACCTGCTCCTTGGCGGCCCGGTAGGATTCCTTGGCCTGCTCGCCCGCCTGCTTGCTTTGGTCCCGCGCCTGCCGGGCCTGTTCCTTGGCCTGCTCGCCCGCCTGCTTGGCCTGGTCCCGCGCCTGCCGCGCCTGCTCCTTGGCCTCGTCCCGGGCCTGCCGGGCTTGCGCCAAGGCTTCGTCGCGGTCCTGCTTGGCCTGCTCGCGGGCGTCGGCGGCCGCGGCCTGGCCCATCCGGCGGGACTCGCGGGCGGCCCAGGTCAGCTCCTCGCGCAGGCTGCGCACGGTCTGCCGGACGTCCTCCCGGACCTCGCGGACGATGTCGCTGACCGACGCGGACAGCTCCTCCTCGAGCTCGTCCAGCTCGTCGCTGCGGCTGCGCAGTTCCTCGCGCCCGGCCTCGGTGATCCGGTAGACCTTGCGTCCGTCTACCTCGTCGTGGGTGACCAGGCCCTCTTCCTCCAGCCGGGCCAGCCGCGGGTAGATCGTGCCCGGCGAGGGCGAGTACACGCCCATGAACCGGTCGCGCAGCAGCCGGATGACCTCGTAGCCGTGCCTGGGCTCCTCATCGAGCAGCCGCAGCAGGTACAGCCGGAGGCTGCCATGGCGGAATACCGGACTCAACTGGCCTCGCCTTCCATCTCACTCTCATTATCAGGCTGCGGCGCACCGGTTCGGGCCCCTTGTGCCGCAGTCCGGCGTTCGGCGCGCCGGAGCAGCATGACCCGCCCGGACATGGTGTTGACCGACACGTGTCCGGAACCGGCGCCCAGGCTACCGCTTACCGTATGAGACGCGGGCCCGGACATCGACCTCAGCTCGGCGAATTCGCTGCGTACCCCGCCGGACATGGAGTGCAGGTGGACCTGGGCGTCGCTCTCGGCCGGCAGCCGCAGCGTCACCTCGCCGGACACCGTGGTCACGTGCATCCCGCCCAGCGGGTCCAGGTCGACGTCCGCGGTCACGTCGCCGCTCACCGCGTTCACGTCCAGCCGCTCCAGCCAGCCGTCGGCCAGCGCCAGGTCACCGGACACGGTGTTGAAGTTCAGCTTGCCGTTGATGCCCTGCGCCTCGAGCGCCCCCGACACCGTGTGCGCGTCCACGTCACCGGCCAGGCCGTCCAGCGTGATCTCGCCGGACACGCTCTTGACCGAAGCCCGCGCGCTGATCGCGCTCAGCACCGCCGTCGCGCTGACCACCCCGACCTGCACCGGGCAGTTCCGCGGCACGGTCACCGTGACCGCCGCCGAGGGCCGCTGCGGCCGCAGCCACTTCAGCAGGCCCTCCCAGGTAAGGTTCTCGTGGGTGATGGTGAGCACCCCGTCCTCGTACGTCACGTCCAGCGGGTCGCCGCTGACGTTGGCCACGTCCAGCGAGGGCGTCCCGTCGGTGGCGAGCACGGCCACCGATCCGGCGATGAGCCTGACCCGGAGCCCCGTCACGTCATCAAAGTCCAGACTCGTCGGAGCCTCGATACTCCAGTGCGCCATCCGCCCGTCCTTCCCATCCGCTCGGCAGTTACATCTTAAACGATATATCGCATCCTCCGAAAGTCAAGACATATCGCGTTCCGAAAGCTCGCCCGGCCCCGACCCGCCCCGCCCCGCCGCCGCCCGCAATCGCCCCCGCCGCACGCCCGCACGACCGCCCGCAGCAGCAGCGGATGAAACATTGCTGCCGCTATGACGGCAGCGATGAAACATCGGTGTCGTGCCAGCGGCGGGCGAAACGCCGCGAGCGGGGCACGCGCCCCGGTCCGTTCGGCCGAAAGGGTCTTAAAGGGGTCTTCGTCGTCGTCGAGGCGGGCCAGCCAGGTGGCCAGGCGGTCCACGGCGGTCTCGAAGTCCGGGTTGAGGTCGACGAAGTCGCGCAGCCGCTCGGCCAGCCAGGCGACGGTGACCTGCTCCTCGCCCCGCCGGTCCGCCAGCTCCTCGATGCCCCGGTCGGTGAAGTACATCAGGGGATGGCCTTCTCCAGCAGCGCGGTGTGCGACGCGGCGTGCCGGGCCGCCGAGCCCTCCGCGGGCGCGGAGCTGGGCGGCAGTGACACCACGCCCACCTCGCGCCCCAGGTGCAGCGGGAGCTTGAGCGCGAAGGTCGGCCACGCGCCCATGTTGGCCGGTTCCTCCTGCACCCAGGTGACGGACTCCGCCCCCGGGTAGCGGGCCAGCTCGGCGCACAGCTCGGAGACGGGCAGCGGGTACAGCCGCTCGACCCGCACGATCGCGACCTCGGTCGCGCCGGTCTGCTGCCGCCGGGCGGCCAGGTCGTAGTAGACCTTCCCGGTGCACAGCAGCACCCGCCGCACATTGGCATCAGAAACATGGCATCAGAGCCGGCCGTCGAGCCGATCAGCGGCCTGAACGACCCTGAGGTGAACTCGCTGACCGGGGAGGCGGCCGCCTTGAGCCGGAGCAAGGACTTGGGCGTGAACACGATCAGCGGCTTGTGCCGGCCGGACAGCCCCTGCCAGCGCAGCAGGTGGAAGTAGTTGCCCGGGGTGGTCGGCATCGCCAACGTCATGTTGTCCTGCGCGCACAGCGCCAGGAACCGCTCGATCCGGGCCGAGGAGTGGTCCGGACCCTGGCCGTCGTAGCCGTGCGGCAGCAGCAGCACGACGCCGGAGCGCTGACCCCACTTCTGCTCGCCGGAGCTGATGAACTCATCGATGATGATCTGCGCGCCGTTGGCGAAGTCGCCGAACTGGGCTTCCCAGCACACCAGGGCCTCGGGCCGGGCCACGGAGTAGCCGTACTCGAAGCCCATCGCCGCGTACTCCGACAGCAGCGAGTCGTGCACGAAGAGCTTGGCCGGCCCGGAGTCGAGCTGCTTCAGCGGCGTGTACTCAAAGCCTGTGTGCCGGTCCACCAGCACCGCGTGCCGCTGGCCGAACGTCCCGCGCCGGCTGTCCTGGCCGACCAGCCGCACCGGATGGCCGTCGATGACCAGCGCGCCGAACGCCAGCAGCTCACCGGTCGCCCAGTCGATGGCGTCCTCGGAGACCATGGCTGCCCGCCGGTCAAGCAGCGGCTTCAGCCGCGGGTGCACGGTGAAGTCGGCCGGCAGGATGACCTGGGTGTCGATGATCCGCTTGACCACCTCGGCGGATATCGCGGTGGGCATCTCCTCGTGGTTGACCGGCCGGTCCTCCGGCTCGCGGCGCAGCACCGTGCCCGGCTCGGCCGGGCGCTGGGTGGCGTCCCTGGTTTCGGTGAAGGCCCGCTCGAGCTGCTGCTGGTAGTCGCGCAGCGCCGCCTCGGCCTCCTCCATGGTGATGTCGCCGCGGGCGATCAGCGACTCGGTGTAGACCTTGCGGGTCGACCGCTTGGCCTCGACCAGGTCGTACATGAGCGGCTGGGTGAAGGACGGGTTGTCGGTCTCGTTGTGCCCCCGCTTGCGGTAGCACACCATGTCGATGACGACGTCCTTCTTGAACGCCTGCCGGTAGGAGAAGGCGAGCTGGGCCACCCGCACCACGGCCTCGGGGTCGTCCCCGTTGACGTGGAAGATCGGCGCCTGGATCATCCGGGCCACGTCGGTGGCGTACACGCTGGACCGCGAATACTGCGGCGCGGTGGTGAAGCCGACCTGGTTGTTCACGATGATGTGCACCGTGCCGCCGGTCCGGTACCCGCGCAGCAGCGACAGGTTGAGCGTCTCGGCCACCACGCCCTGCCCGGCGAACGCGGCGTCGCCGTGGATGAGCACCGGCAGCACGGTGAAGCCGGGCTCGCCCTTGTCGATCACGTCCTGCTTGGCTCGCACGACCCCCTCGAGCACCGGATCGACCGCCTCCAGGTGGCTCGGGTTGGCCACCAGCGAGGTCTTGATCGCCTGGCCGCCGGGCGCCCGGAAGGTGCCCTCGGCCCCGAGGTGGTACTTGACGTCACCGGAGCCCTGCGCGCTGCGCGGGTCCAGGTTGCCCTCGAACTCCTTGAAGATCTGCCCGTAGGACTTGCCGACGATGTTGGCCAGGACGTTCAGCCGGCCGCGGTGGGCCATGCCGATGACGGCCTCGTCCAGGTCCGCGTCGGCCGCCTCGGTCAGCACCGCGTCCACCAGCGGGATGAGGGACTCGGCGCCCTCCAGCGAGAACCGGCGCTGCCCGACGAACTTGGTCTGCAGGAACATCTCGAACGCCTCGGCCACGTTCAGCCGGGACAGGATGCGGATCTGCTCGTCGTGGTCGGCCCGCGGGTGCGGGACCTCGATCCGGGCCTGCAGCCAGCGGCGCTCTTCGGGATCCTGGATGTGCATGTACTCGGTGCCGACGGTGCGGCAGTACGAGTCGCGCAGGACGCCCAAGACATCACGCAGTTTCATCCGCGCTCGGCCGCCGAAGCCGCCGGTGGGGAACTCGCGCTCCAGGTCCCACAGGGTCAGCCCGTGCAGGTTGATGTCCAGGTCGGGGTGCTTGCGCTGGGTGACCTCGAGCGGGTTGGTGTCGGCCATCAGGTGGCCGCGCACCCGGTAGGCGTGGATCAGCTCCTGCACCCGCGCGGACCGCGCCACGTCGTCCTCGTGCCCGTACGGGAAGTCCTTGACCCAGCGGACCGGCTCGTACGGGATGCGCAGCGCGGCGAAGATCCCGTCGTAGAAGCCGTCCTCGCCCAGCAGCAGCTGGTGGATCTTCTGCAGGAACTCGCCGGACTGGGCGCCCTGGATGATCCGGTGGTCGTAGGTCGAGGTGAGCGTGACCGCCTTGCTGATGGCCAGCCGGGCCAGGGTCTCCTCGGACGCGCCCGCGTACTCGGCCGGGTACTCCATCGCGCCCACGCCGACGATGCAGCCCTGGCCGGGCATCAGCCTCGGCACCGAGTGCACGGTGCCGATGGTGCCCGGGTTGGTGATGGTGGCGGTGGTGCCACCGAAGTCCTCGACCGCGAGCTTGCCCACCCGCGCGCGGCGCACGATGTCCTCGTACGAGGTCCAGAACAGCCGGAAATCCATGCCCTCGGCCGCCTTGATGTTCGGCACCAGGAGCTGCCGGGCACCGTCGGCGGTATGCACGTCGATGGCCAGGCCCAGGTTGACGTGCTCGGGCCGGGCGATGGCGGGCTTGCCGCCTTCCTCGGTGTAGGCGTCGTTCATCTCCGGCAGCGCCTTGAGCGCCTGGACCACCGCGTACCCGATCAGGTGGGTGAACGAGACCTTGCCGCCGCGGCCGCGCTTGAGGTGGTTGTTGATCACGATCCGGTTGTCGACCAGGAGCTTGGCCGGGACCGAACGCACGCTGGTGGCCGTGGGCACCGACAGGCTGGCCGTCATGTTGGTGACGGTGCGCGCCGCGGCACCGCGCAGCCTGCTCACCTCGGCCCCAGGCACCGCCGGCGGCGCGGCGGGCCCCGGAGCGGGAGCGGGCGCCGCAGCCGGAGCGGCCTGCGGCGCAGGCGCGACCGGTGCGGCCTGCCCAGGCGCGACCGGTGCGGCCTGCGCGGGCGCCGTGGCCTGCGGCTGCTGGGGGCCGGCCTGCGGCCGGGGGGCTACCTGCGGCTGCGGGGGAGCGGGGGGAGCCGGGGGCGCGGCCGGAGCCGCCGGCGCCGCGGCCCTGGCCACCGAGATGACCGGCTGGGGCCCGGTGCCGTTGGCCAGCGCCGGCTGGTAGTCGGCGAAGAAACTCCACCAGGCCCGGTCCACCGAACCCGGATCGGCCAGGTACCGCTGGTAGAGCTCTTCCACCAGCCATTCGTTGGCGCCGAAGTCGGCTGGCTGCTGTGCTGACCCAGACTGTGCTGATCCAGACTGTGCTGATCCAGACTGTGGCGACCCGGACTGGTGTGACCCCTCGGGCTCGCGGACCTCCGCGTTACCCTGCGCTGACCCAGAAGACACGGCGGACATCGTCCCCCAAAACCCTCTTCCGAAGATGTGAATCGTTGTTTGCTTGTCCTCACCAAGGCTACCCGCGCGTCACCAAGGCCTGGGCCGGAAGATCACGTGGCCACGCTCACGTGCGGCCCTGGCTCTGGCGTGCGGAACTGCCGGTCACGGCGGGGTGCCGGCCGGTACCATCGGCGGGGAATGGCCTACGGGCCTTCCCGCCCATCTGTCAGGCTCGCGACGCAAGGCACAGGTGACAAGGGACACGGCAAGCAATCCGGGGGGCGGCGGCACACGGGGTCCTCGGCGGCCTGCGGACCGTCGGCACCCCGATGCTGCCACGGCCGGCGACGAGTCCTGGTCCTCCGGGCTGACCGGACCCCAGCGCGCCTTCCCGGCCTGGGACGGCGTTCCCGGCTACGAATTCGAGGGCCGCCGGGCCTCCCGGCGCCCGCCCCCTCCCGACGCCCACGCTCCCCAGGCTCCCCCTCCCGAAGCCTCCGCTCCCGGGGCTGAGGCGCGCCGCTTCCGGTACACCCCGACCATCAGCCAGCCGATGCCCGCCCCCCTCGCCTGGGACGACCAGCCCGCCTGGGACGACCAGCGCGCCTGGGACGACCAGCCAGCTTGGGACGACCAGCGCGCGCCCGGCTTCGAGTTCGACGCCGCGGCCCCGACCGCGCGCCCCGGCCCGGCGTACTCCGGCCAGGCGCGCCCCGGCCAGGCGCGCCCTCACCCGCGGGACTCCGGTGCCGAGTGGGTCCGGCTGCTCCGCTCGTTCCTGCCCGAGCCGGTCAAGCGCAACTGGTTCGCCGAGTTCCGCTCCGCGCTGCATTTCCGCGGGGCCGGGGTGCGGGTCGTCATCCCGATCGTGGCCATGATGGTGTTCGGCGTCGCCGTGGCGGTCATCGCCGGCGCGAACAGCAGCCCCAACGGTTCGGCCCCGCCCCCGGCCGCTCTCGGCTTCCCGCCCGCCACCCTGGCCGGGAACGCGTTCAGCGCGGCGGCCACCGGGCGCGGCATCAGCCAGACGCTCGGCCGGGTGGCCAGCGACGGGGCCGAGATCGTGGCGGTCGGATCGCAGCAGGGCGCGCGGATCGCGCGGGCCCAGTTCTACGTGTCCACCGACGGCGGGCGGACCTGGTCCATGGGCCACGTGCGCACCCCCGACGGCGGGCCGCCGCCTCCGGGGTACGCGGCGCGGTTCGTGGCGGGCGGGCCCGGCGCCTGGGTGGCCCTCGGCCCCTCGTCGATCTGGACCAGCCCCGACGGCCGGATTTGGACCCTGTCCTCCACCGCCGGGCTGCCCCTGCGGCCGGGCGACCAGATCAACGTGGTCAAGCGCACCGCGACGGGCTTCATCGCCGTTGGGTCGGCGGGGAGCACCCCGCTGGTCTTCCTGTCGGCCAACGGGACCACCTGGCAGCGGCTCCAGCCCCACCTGAGCGCGGGCACCGGCCGCGTCCTGGACATCAGGTACGCCGCCGCCTACGGCAACCAGATCCTGATCGCGGGCGACGTCACCATCACACAAAACACGGGCACCCAGACCGCAGGTAAACTGCCGCAGCCGGTGACGATCAAGACCAGCGCCGCCTGGCTGAGCGGCAACGGCGGCACGACCTGGACGCTGGCCGTCCCGCCAGGCCCGCCCACTCCGGCCGGGCACGGCGCCCAGGCCCAGATCAGCGGCGTGACCGTCACCGGAGGCGGATTCATCCTGTTCCGGCCGGCCACCACAGCCGGCCAGCCAGCGGCCCGTAAGCCCGCGGTCGACGTCTATCGCTCGGCCAACGGAACGGCCTGGACGTTCGAAGCCACCCTGGCCGCCAAGGCCGGCTTCACCAGCGACATGGTCAACGGCGCCCCGGCCGGCGCCGTGATCACCGGGCAGTCCGGCCCGGGGCTGATCGCGTTCGTGTCGGCCAACGGCGCCTCGTGGCGGCAGATCCCGGCGTTCGGCACCGCCGCGACGCAGGACGTGTCGGGCGTGGCCATCGCGCAGGGCGGCATCGTGGTCGCCGCGGGCACCACCACCAACGACCCCGACAGTCGCCAGCCACTGCTCACCGTGATACCGGGGGACGGCCCGCCGCAAAGCGTCGACATCGGCAAGATCCCCGGCGCGGCCGACCCCGAGCTCGCGGTCAACGACGTTGCGGCCGGGAACGGCACGCAGGTCGCGGTGGGCAGCGCCAACGGCTATCCCGCCGCCTGGACCTCCGCGAACGGCGGCACGACCTGGACCCGGGCCACCGGCCAGAGCCCGGCCGTGCTGGACCGGCCCGGCGTCCAGCAGCTGACCAGCGTGGCCTACGGCGCCGACGGCTGGCTGGCGGTGGGCGGCGTCATCGCCGTCGCCCCGCAGCACCCGGTGGTGCTGACCTCGGGGAACGGCAGCGCGTGGACCGCCGCCGACCGTGAGCCGGCGTTCAGCCAGCCCGGCCTGGTCACCGAGCAAGCGGCCGCCGCACCCACCATGGGTTACGTCATCGTCGGCTACCAGTCCGCCGGCGGCCGCACCATCGCGGCCGCCTGGTATTCGACAGGCCTGACCGGCTGGCAGCGCGCGACGTTCGACATCCCAGGCGACACCCCAGGCGCGCACAACGGCACCCAGCAGATGCGGGCCGTCACCGCGGGCCCGCACGGCTTCGTCGCGGTCGGCGCGGACGGCAACGCGGCCGCCGCCTGGACCTCCCCGAACGGCCAGGCCTGGACCCAGCAGAACGTCCCGCTCCCGGTCGGCGCCACCCGGGCCGCGCTCCAGTACGTGGCGAGCAACGGCCGCACGGTGGTCGCGGTCGGCACCGCCCTCACCACCGCCGGCCAGCAGCTTCCGTTCGCGGCGAGTTCGGCCGACGGCGGCCGGACCTGGGCCGAGTCGGCCCTGCCGGTCCCATCCGGGCACGCGTTCGTCACCGCGCTCACCGCGACCGGCACCGCGACCGCGACCGGCACCGCGACCGCGACCGGCACCGGGCCGGCACCGGCACCGGCACCGGCAGCCAGTACCTAGCCACCGGCACGTTCGGCAGCACGCCCGGCCATCAGGACGTGGTGGTGTGGACCTCGGCCAGCGGCTCGGCCTGGCAGGCCGTCACCCCGACCGGGCAGGGCCTGACCGGGAACGGCATCCAGGCCATCACCGGCCTGGACGTCTTCGACCGCACTGTGACCGGCGTCGGCTTCACCGCCGCGCCCGGCGGCGAGCAGCCCGTCTTCTGGCAGTCACCGGTCCGCTAGAACACAACCGGAGGGCCGAACACGTCCTCCCGCCGGTTGGCCAGGCTCGGCACCGCGGCCCGCACGGTCTCGACCAGCCCGACATCCACCGAACCCACCGCCACCCCCGCCGACGGTCCCAGATCGAGCCGGACCACGCCCAGCGGATCGACCAGCATGCTGCGCCCGATCCCGGTCGCTGCCTTGGTCGGCGGCTCGCCCACGTCCGGCACCTGCCCCACCGCGGCCACCCACACGGTGTTCTCGATGGCCCGCGCCCGCACCAGCGTGACCCAGTGTTCCTCCTTGAACAGCCCCGCCGCCCACGCCGCCGGCACGACCAGCAAAACCGCCCCGCCCACCGCCAGCGCCCGGGACAGCTCCCCGAACCGCACGTCGTAACAGATCTCCAGCCCGGTCCGAACCCCCGCCAAGGTGCACAGCACCGGCACCGACCCCGGCGCGACGACCTCCGACTCGCGGTGCCCGAACGCGTCGAACAGGTGCAGCTTCCGGTACGAGGCCACCAGCTCCCCGTGACCGTCAAACGCCACCGCGGTGTTGTACACCCGCCCGTCCGGCGCGGGCTCGAACACCCCCGCCACCAGCGCCACCCCCGTCTCCTTGGCCGCCACCGCGAGGCCCGCGCCGAACGGCCCGTCCAGCGGCTCGGCCGCCGCCCGCAGGTCCGACCCGAACCTGACCTGGGTCGCCTCGGGGAACACGGCCAGGTCCGCCCCCTGCTCCGCGGCCGAGGCCAGCGCCTCCCGGACCCTCCCCAAGTTCACAGCAGGCCTGGAACTGACCGGAATCTGGCACAACGCGACTCGCATACCCCCCAGCGTAGCTAGCACGGCATCATGGGCAAGGTGAACACAAGGCCGCTCCTCAACCGCCGCCTCGAAGGCCTCGGCACCACGATCTTCGCCGAGATGTCCGCCCGCGCGGTCGCGACCGGATCGATCAACCTGGGCCAGGGCTTCCCCGACCGGGACGGCCCGCCCGAGATCGCCCGCGCCGCCGCCGACGCCATACTCCAAGGCCGCGGCAACCAGTACCCGCCCGGCACCGGCGTCCCCGAGCTCCGCCACGCGATCACAAAACACGCGCAGCGCTTCTACGGCCTGGCCTACGACCCGGACACCGAGGTCCTGGTCACCGCCGGGGCCACCGAGGCCGTCGCCGCGGCCATGCTCGCCCTGGTCGAGCCGGGCGACGAGGTGATCGCGTTCGAGCCCTACTACGACTCCTACGCCGCCAACATCGCCATGGCCGGCGGGATCAGGGTCCCGGTCACCCTGCGCCCGCCCGGCTTCCGCCCCGACCTCGACGAACTAAAAGACGCCATCACCCCCCGCACCCGCCTCATCCTGCTCAACAGCCCGCACAACCCCACCGGCTCGGTCTTCACCCGCGACGAACTGGCCGGCATCGCCGCCCTAGCGATCCAAAACGACCTGCTCGTGGTCACCGACGAGGTCTACGAGCACCTGGCCTTTGACGGCGAGCACGTCCCGATCGCGGGTTTCCCCGGCATGCGCGAGCGGACCGTGCGCATCAGCTCGGCGGGCAAGACGTTCGCCTTCACCGGCTGGAAGATCGGCTGGGTCACGGCCACCCCCGAGCTGGTCACCGCGGTCAAGACGGTCAAGCAGTTCCTCACCTTCGTCAGCGGCGGCCCCTTCCAGTACGCGATCGCGCAGGCCCTGGCGCTGCCGGACTTCTATTACGACACGCTGCGCGACGACCTAAGAGCCCAGCGCGACCTGCTCACCCGCGGCCTGGCCGACCTCGGCTTCGAGGTCTACCCGCCGCAGGGCACGTACTTCGTCCTCACCGACATCAGCCCCTTGGGCGAGCGGGACGGCCTGGAGTTCTGCCGCACCCTGCCCGAACGCGCCGGCGTCGTCGCCATCCCCTCCGCCCTCTTCTACGACCACGCCGACGCGGCCCGCACCCAGGTCCGGTTCGCCTTCTGCAAACGCCCGGAGGTCCTGACCCAGGCTCTGGACCGTCTAAAAGCCTTTTTTGCCGAACGGAGCGTGGTGCCTGCTCCCCCGAAACGGTAGGCCTAGGCCCATGGCGGCGCCCCGCCGCGGCGGCCACCATGGAAGCATGCTTTTCGCCATTGTGCTGCTGCTGACGATCGGGTGCATCGCCTTCATCCTGGCGCGGGAGGGCAAGCCCGCCGCCGGAGGCGGCCAGGTAAGCAGGGTCCCGCGCCCGGCGGGCCTGCGGGGGTACATCCGGGCCCGCGGCTGGGGCCTGCTGCTGCTGCCCATCGCGATGGCGGCCGCCGCGATGGCCGGCGGGGCGCACGGGCTCATCCCGGCCGAGCTCGGCATCGCGGTCCTGGCCATCGTCTTCGCCCCGAAGCTGGCGGCCAAGCTGGTGCCCTACGGCGTGCTCGGGCTGGCGGTCTTCGGGTTTCATCTGGCCAAGACGTACCGCGACGGGAACACCAGCCAAGTCCAGTACCTGTTCATCCACGCGGGCCCAGACACCTGGG
>CAWKIB010000012.1:0-27036 GCA_963849595.1 uncultured Actinomycetes bacterium | reverse complement strand
GGACTGGCTGGCGGGCTGGATGTTCTGGTTGACGTGGAACGTGTTGTCCGGGTCGTAGCGGTCCTTGACCTGGGCGAGCCGGTCGTAGTTGCCGCGGTAGGACGCCTTGACCCGGTCCTGTCCCTCGTTCATCAGGAAGTTGACGTAGCCGCCGCCGGCCGAGGTCGGGTGCAGCTCCTGCCAGTAGTCCCGGGCCCATTGCGAGATGAGGGCGGCGTTGGCCGGGTCCGGGTCGACGCCGACGATGACGCCGGCCCAGCCGCCGTCCCGGTAGGCGAAGGCCGTCGCGGCCTCGGGCACGCGGCTCGTGGCGCCGTCGATGGGGTACATGTGCATGGTGGAGTGACCGGTCGGCAGCTGCGCGCCGTACTTGACGTGCACATCGATCGCGGCGTCGGAGATTTCGTTGAAGAAGTCGGCCCGCCAGTACCACTGCAGCCCGGCCGGGTAGAGGCCGTCGAACGCGCTCTGCAGCACGCTGAACGGCATGGCCTGCACGCCCACCAGCAGCGGCGAGCCGTACGTCATGACGGGCTCGAGCACCTCGTCGGCCCGGTCGTGCGATCCGGTGTAGCACCAGACGATGACGCACGACTTGCGGCCCCATAGCGCCTCGGGGAACGGCGGAGCCGGGGGTATCGTGATCAGGCCGATCCAGCCGCTCAGCTCTTCGGGCAGCGAGGGCAGCAGCTCCCGGTACCAGCGCATCACCTCGGCGGTGTCGGCGAAGTCGTAGAGCACCGGGCCGCCGATGATCGTGCCGTGCTCGCCGATGTCGTGGCAGCGCAAGGTGAACGAGGTGACCACGCCGAAGTTCCCGCCGCCGCCGCGCAGCGCCCAGAACAGGTCGGGGTGCGAGCTCTCGCTGGCCGTCACGAACGTGCCGTCGGCGAGGACGACGTCGGCGGACAGGAGGTTGTCGACGGTGAGGCCGAAACGCCGGGACAGGTAGCCGATGCCCCCGCCGAGCGTCAGGCCGGCCACGCCGGTCGACGCGAGGAAGCCGGACGGGGTGGCCATGCCGACTCTATTTTACGGACGCCGAAGTTCCCGCCGCCGCCGCGCAGCGCCCAGAACAGGTCGGGGTGCGAGCTCTCGCTGGCCGTGACGAACGTGCCGTCGGCGAGGACGACGTCGGCGGACAGGAGGTTGTCGACGGTGAGGCCGAAACGCCGGGCCAGGTAGCCGATGCCCCCGCCGAGCGTCAGGCCGGCCACGCCGGTGGACGCGAGGAAGCCGGAGGGGGTGGCCATGCCGAACGCCACGGTCGCGTGGTCGATGTCCCCCCAGGTACATCCGGCGTCGGCGCGGACGGTGTGGTGCTCGGGGCTGACCGTGGTGCTGCGCAGCAGCGACAGGTCGATGACCAGGGCGTCGTCCCATACCCCGAGGCCAGCTGCGCTGTGACCGCCGCCGCGGACGGCGATCTGGGCGCCGTGGTCACGGCCGAAACGCACGCAGGTGACGACGTCGGCGGCGTCGCGGCAGCGCGCGATGGCAGCGGGATGCTTGTCGATCATGGCGTTGTAGACGGCGCGCGCGGCGTCGTAGCCGGGGTCGGCCGGCTGGATCAGGTCACCGCGCAGGGCGGCGGCGAGTTGCTCGTACGCCTCAGTGGCGACGCTGGCGGATGTGATGGTCATGTGGGTCCCTCCGATTCGCGCCCTGCCGTTCAGGGCCATCACGACGCTAGGACCAGCACCGTTCGCGGAGCGTTCGGGCGTGCGCGCTCGCGTCAGCCGGCCGGGAGAACGCCGGGAGACCAGGCGTTCTCCCGGCGGCCACGGCTGGCGAGATCGTGCTCGCAGCGCCGGAGCAGCCCGACGCTGCCGTGGGCGGCCGCCATCTCCGCCGCGGAGCGCAGGCGCGAGATGGCCCTCTCCTCCCCGTCGTAGGCAGCGCGCAGCCGCATGACCTCGGGCAGCCACCACAGGTCGTCCCGTTCCCGGCCGGCGACAAGGGCGGCGTCCAGGGCCGCTTGTGCGGCGTCGGTCCGATCGTTGCGCGCGAGCAGATCGGCGAGCAGCGACAGCCAGTACGGCCTGCGGGCGAACGAGCCCGCGGTCTTGAGGTTGGCGATGCCTTGCCGGGCGAGGCCGATGCCCGACTCGTCCGGACGGGACCAGCCGTCCAGGATGAGCCCCCACTCGCGGTAGTAGGCAAAGCCGTACCGGCCGCACAGCTCGCGCAACTCGGCGACCGTGTCCCTCAGCTCGGACATATCGTGGCGCATCTGGTGGGTGATGGAGCCATAGGCCAGGGCCACGGCCAGGCAGTACGGGTCGTCGATCACCCTGGCCAGTTTGATGGCCTCCTGACCGGCCGACAGGGCTTCGGCGTCGTGGCCGAGCAGCCAGTGGGCGTGTGCCGCCCAGGCCGTGCCATGCACGTCGGCCCTGGTGCCGACGCTCAGCCAGACGGCACCGCTCGCCAGCTTGGCGGCGAGCTCGAGGTGACGCAACCCCTGTGCAGGCATCCCCAGGCTCACGGCCGACCCGCCGACAGCGAAATGAGCCAGACCGCTCAGCTCGGAGTCGGGGTCGACCAGGGTCAGCGCACGGGTGGCCGTCCGGTAGCCGTCGGCGATGCGCCCTTGAACGAACTGCGTCGCCCAGAGCGCGACCAGCCCGGTGAGCGTCGAGTCGGTCCGGCCCAGTGATTCCGCGAGGTCGATCGACCGTTCGAGGGCGCGCTGCAGCTCGTGGTGAGGAGTAGCCGTACCTGGCGTTGAGCGGTGCGGCCATGGCCTCGAGGACCTCGAGTTCCTGCCGGTCCCGGTCTTTGCCCTCCGGCAGGCTGCGCACGATCGACAGTGCCTCCTGGTGCAGCCGGATCGCCTCGGCATGGGCGAACATGCCCGCTGCCACGTCGGCTGCCCGCCGGTAATAGACCACGGCCCGCTCCGGCCGCCCGCCGCGGACATACTGCTCGGCCAGCTGGGCAGAGACCGTGGCCGAGTCATCGGCGTGCAGCAGCTCCAGAGCCTGCGCCACGCGCCGGTGCAGCAGCCAGCGCCTCGGCGGGCTGACTTGCGCGTATGCCGTATCGCGGAGCAGATCGTGGGAAAAGTCGTAGCCGTCACGGAACTCGCGCACAATCCGGCGGCGCCACAGCTCGTCGACCGCCCCCACCACGGTGCCGACGTCGAGGTCACTCGCCTCGGTGAGCAGGTCAAGGGTGAAGTTCGTCCCTACCGCCGCAGCCAGGCCCGCCACCTCCCGGGCGGCCGCGGTCGCCTGGTCGAGACGGTTGCGCAGCACGGCCGTGAGATCGTCGGCCGGCAGCGACGTGCCGCCGGGATCGACACCGCCGCGTACGGCCTCGATGACGTAGAGCGGGAAGCCTCCCGTCGTCGCCTGGAGCAGGTCTATGTCGTCCGCCAGCAGGGACCGTCCGGAGATCGCCTCGGCGACTCGTGCCGTGTCGGCGGCGTCCAGCGGGCCCAGGGACAGCTCCGTCATCAGTCCGGTGGCCCGCATGCGGACCGTCCAGTCAGCGAGTTCGGGGTCTTGGCCGTGGGTGTCGTTCCGCACTGTCCCGGCCACCAGGACCGGGGTGCCGGAGGCGAGGCCGAGGAAGAACGTGAGGAAGGCCAGCGTCTCCTGATCGCACCATTGCAT
This sequence comes from uncultured Actinomycetes bacterium, assembly GCA_963849595.1. Taxonomy (GTDB): domain Bacteria; phylum Actinomycetota; class Actinomycetes; order Streptosporangiales; family Streptosporangiaceae; genus Palsa-504. The sequence goes on along the minus strand of CAWKIB010000012.1, from coordinate 23,416 downwards.
GTTGTCCAGGACGAGCAGCAGTGGCCGCCCGACGACCATCAGGCCCCGCGCGAGGCCCTCGAAGAACCGGTGGCGCTGCCAGGCATCCGCCATTGACCTCGAGCCTGCCGCGCGTTCTCCGCGCCCCGCGGCCGGCACCAGCCTGCTCACCTCGGCGCGCCAGGCCGGATCCAGGCCCGCCGTCGCGGCCTGCACGGCCGGGTTCCGCAGCCAGTCCGCCACCGGCGCCAGGGCCAGTCGCCCCGGTGTTCCGAAGCACTGGCTGCTCGCCACCACCGCGCCGTGCAGCCGTGCCATCTCGGCGAGCTCGGCCACGAGCCGGGTCTTGCCGACCCCAGCGCCGCCGCTGACCAGGGCCAGGCCGGGGTGGCCCGCCGCGGCGGTCCGCCACAGGTCCTGAAGCTGGCCGAGCTCTCGCAGCCGGCCAACGAGCCGGGCCGCGGCCAACCCGGAGCGGGGGGCGTCGGGCTGGAGACCCGGCGGGCCTGAGCCGGCCGGGTCTGCGTCGGCCATCAGCCGCTGGAAGGCCTGCCGCGTCGCCGGGTCCGGGATGACTCCAAGCTCACGCTCCAGGACCGAAGCGCAATGGTGGTAGGTGCTGACGGCACCGGCGCGGTCGCCCAGATCGGCCTGCAGCAGCATCAAGGTGCGATACCCGGCCTCCTCCAGCGGCTGCAGCTGGATCCGGCGGCGGACCGTATCCACCGCCCCGGCCAGGTCACCCGTACGCGCCCGCGCCGCACACAGCAGATCACACAGGTCCGTGCACTGGCGCTCAAGTTCTGACCTGGCCTCGAGCACCCAGTCGTCGTACGCGCCGGGCAGGAGATCGCCCCGGTACTGGGCGACCGCCGTCGCCGCATGCGCCAGGACCCCGGCGTCATCACCGGCCGCTGCCGCCGCCAGGGCGGCCTGTCGCTCACCCTCGAAGATGCGCAGGTCGACGCGGCACGTCTGCGAGTCGCGCCAGCACAGATCCCTGGGGGCCACCACGAGCGAGCGTTCGTCTCCTAGCACCTGACGCAGATGATGCAGTTCGCGGCGCAGATTGGTCAGCGCCTGCGCGTCCGTCGAGTCCGGCCAGAACATCCCGGCGATGCGCTGCCGGGGCTGGGGCGCCCCGGCGTGGGCAGCCAGAAACGCGACGAGGGCAACCGCGTGCGACGAATGCACGTGAACGCCAGCCTCGTCGTCGGTGATGGCCTGCTCGCCCAGGACAGACACGTACAGCATGTCGACGCGCCCCCTGACATCACAGCCCTTCTCGGCCGAATCAAACCCAACTCACGCCGCCGGTGTGGCGGCCAGGTGGAGACCCTGCGTGATTCATGCGGAGGCTGCCGGGCAGGCCAGGCGGCGGCGGAAGACCATCCGCACTGGATGGCTGCCGCCGCCTGGCGCTCCTGTCCGGTACCTCAGCCGTTGCCTGACCCGCTCGAGCCGGGGCCGCCGTTGCCGGGGGGCGGCGGGGGCAGGCTTATGCAGCTCGGCGCGGGGGGTGAGGTCACCTCCGAGCCGCCGTAGGAGCCGTTCGCGGTGGTCGCGAAGCCCACCACGAGGATGTCACCGGCCGGGATGCCCTGCGCGTCCACGGTGACGGAGCCGTCGCGCGACCTGGTTGTCTGCACGCTTATCCGGGTGCCCTTCGGGGACACGGCGGGCAGCGCTGGCCTCGGGCAGCCGGCCTCGACCGGTACCACGACCACCTGGTCGTCGCCGAGCTGATGGAGCTTCGCGTTGATTCCTGCGTACCCGGAGTTCTGGTAGACATCGAGTGTCATCGTGCCGTTGGAATGCGTGGTCAGCGCGTAGGCCGGGGTTCCGCCGCCGCTGGCCATGAGGCCGCCGACGGTGGCCGCGACGGCGACGAAGCCCGTGCCCGTGGCCAGCACCGCCTTACGCGACGCGATGTGCCGCCTCGGTGCCGGCGGACTGGTGTGGGCCAGCGTCGATCCATGCTCCTCCATCAGATCGGTGAGGAGCTGGTCGGCAAACTTGGTCATTATTGTCACCCCTGATCTTGGTTTGTGGTTGTGGCGTGCTTGCGCAGCCGGGCGCGAGTCCGCATCAGCCGCATCCGTACCGCGCCGGGCGTGAGCCCGAGCGCAGCCGCCGCCTCCTTCGGCCGGAACCCCGCGATGTCCACCAGCTCGATCACAGCGCGGTCCCGTTCCGGCAGCATGGCCAGCCCGGTGAGCAGGTCCCGGCCGGCCCGTTCGGCATCGATCCGGTCGAGCAGTTCTTCGACCTGGTCCGGGTCCAGGTCGCGCCGACCGGCTAGCCGCCGCAGCTTGTGCTGCTGCTGGCTGTGCGCCTCGCAGTAGGACGCGTAGACGCGCCGGGCGATCCCGAACATCCAGGCGCGGGCCGTACCTTTCTTCGGATCGAAGGCCTCGAAGGAGGTAATCACCGCGACGAAGGTGTCCGCGGTGAGGTCGGCGACCACGTGCGGGTCACCGCTGCGCCGGGCGAAGTACGCCGTCACCGCTTCCACGTTCGCGCGGTAGAGCCGCTCGAACTCGGCGATCGCGCCCCCGCTGGCGATCCGCTCCCGGGCCTCCGGATGAGCTGCTGCTGTTTTCTCGGTCACGTATCTAGTTGCCGGTCAGCCGCCGTCGCGTCACGCGCTTGCCGGTCGCCCTGCCGGTGCTCCCCACTTCAGCTACAGAAAGTAATCATGACGATGCGCTTACGGACATCGTATGGACCTTACGCGCGCCTGCCCGAGCGAAACAATCGTCACATCTCGTGCGGATCTGAACACACGGGGCATCCGAGGCTGATGTTACTGCGGGAAGGCGGGGAGCGTCATGGCAGTACAAACCGGGACTACTAGCCCTGCGGGCAGGACGGCGCGGCGCGCGGACGCGGGCGTGGTGCAGCTGACCCAGCGGGACATCGACGGGCTGCTGTTGTGCGGGGAGCATTACGGCGCCCCTTATGACCTGCTGGCGGCCGCGCTGGGGGTGCCGCCGGGGCGGCTGCCCGCGATCGTGCGGCGCTGGCGCCGGGCCGGCTACGCCGCGGTCGGGCGGCTGGGTCCCGGGCCGGCTTGGTGCTGGCTGACCAGGGACGGGATGAGCGCGACAGGGCTGGGGTTCCCGGCTGGCCGGCCGGCGCTGGGGCGGCTGGCGCATATCCGCGCGGTGCTGGCGGCCCGGTTGTGGATGCAGGCCAGCCCGGCCTGGGCGGCGGGGCAGCCGTGGTGGCACTGCGAGCGGCGGCTGCGAGCCGACGAGCCCGCGGCGGGGCGCGGCGGGCACGTGCCGGATGCGGAGATCCACTGGCCGAGCGTGGCGGGAGCCCCTTACGCCGGGCAGGTCTGGGCGATCGAGGTCGAGCTGACGCCCAAGGCGGCGGGGCGGACCGCGCGGATCATCACCGAGCTGCTGACCGCGATGCAGTACGCGCAGGTTATCTACCTGACCGCCCCGGCGGCCCGGGCGGTGGTGACCCGGATCGCGGCGGGCCTGGCGCCCTGGGAACAGGCCCGGGTGACGGTCCGGGACCTGCCGCCGGCCGCGTTCATGCTGGAGCCGCCGCGATGAGCGCGTGGTCGTGGCTGAAGCTGAGGGTGTGCCTGTGGCTGCTCCGCAAGACGGTCACGGTCACCAGATGGCTGCTGCTGGTGGCCGTGGTGCTCGCGGCGTGGCCGGTGACGCTGGTCGCGGTGATCGAGTACGCGGCCGCGTGGCTGCGCGGCTGGCCCGCGATCCGCTTGTTCCGGACCGCCGCCTGGGCCCTGCCGGTCACCGCGGTCTGGCTGATCATCGTGGAGGTCCGGGTGCCGGGCTGGCGGTCCGCCGCGCTGATCCCGGGCCGGGCGTGGGGCCACGGCTTCCACCACCTGGGCGGGGCCGGCCTGGCTCACACGCTCGCGCTGCTCGTCCCGGTCGCGATCCCGGCCGGGCTGGCGCTGGCCGGGCTGGCGTGGGCCTGGCGGACCTACGCCGTCACCGCCGGGGTGGGCGGATGGACGGCTTCCGCGCCGATCATCTTCGACACCCGGCAGTGGAAACGGCAGGTCCGGACGGCCAAGGGCCTGAACCAGGCGCCCGGCGCCGTGCCGTTGCTGGCCCGGGGCGGGCGGATCCCGGTCGGCGGGACGATCCGCCACGTCGGGCATGACTGGCGGCCCGTGTTCTCGCTGCCGGCGGCGGCCAGCGGCCGGCACATGGTGGTGGTCGGCGCGACCGGGTCGGGCAAGACCAACCTGATGATCCGGCAGTGGGCGGGCTGGTTCACCGCCGCCCTCCAGGCGGCCCGGGCCGGGCGGGGTAACCGGCCGTTGCTGATCGTGCTGGACTGCAAGGGCGGCCGGGACGCGCGGTCCAAGGCCGACCGGACCCGCCGCCTGCTCTACGGGGCCGGCGCGCGCCGGGTCGCGATCTGGCCCGACGAGGCCCGGCTGTGCCTGTGGGACCTGCCCGCCCAGGATCTAGCCGTGCTGCTGTACCAGATGATCGACACCGGGACCGGCGCGGCGGCCTACTACGCCGACATCCTGCAAGCCGTGCTCGACCTGGCCGTCCTGGCGCCCTGCGGGCCGCCGGTGAACACCGCCGCGTTCTTGGACCGGCTCGAGGCGAAGTGGCTGCAGCGCGCCTGGGGCGACGGCCGCCACCCGGCGGAGCTGGCCCGGGCCCGGGCCGCGGGCAGGCACCTGCCCGACATTCAGCTCCGGTACGCCACCCTGCTTGGCCGGCTCGGTCCCGCGCTGGACGGTCCCGGTTCCCTGGCCGAGGCGGACGCCTGGTACTGCATCCTGGAGGGCACCAGTGAACCTTCGGTGGCCGAGGCCCAGGCCATGGCGCTGACCGAGCTGGCCGCCCGCGCCGCCACCGCCCCGGATGCCGAGCCGCGGGTGATGCTGCTGGCCGCGGACGACTACTCCGCCGTGGCCCGGCGAGTGCCCATCTCCAACCTGTACGAGCGCGGCCGGTCGCTGGGCATCGGGGTCCAGGTCTCCGCTCAGACCTGGCAGGGCCTGGGCCGCGATGACGATGAGCGGTACCGGATCGCGGCCACCGCGGACGGCGGCGTGTTCGTGCTGCGGACCTCTTACCCCGAGCCGCTGACCGTGCTGGCCGGGCACCGGCGGGTGCTGGACACCGCGCACAAGCTGGTCGGGAACGTCTGGGCCGATGAGGGCACGACCCGGATCCAGCGGGCCCCGGTCGCCGACCCCGATCTCATCCGTCACCTGGAGGTGGGCCAGGCCTGCTACATCCAGGGCGGCGGGGCGACGTTCGTGCAGGTCGCCCGGCCCAAGGCGTCGCCCCTCACGCTGCTCCCGGCGCCCGCGGCCGGACCGGTGGTCCAGGTGCCCGAGGCGCGCCGCGAACCCGACCCCGTGCCGCCGACCTGGCCGCAGAGACCAGCCAGCCTGGATGACGCCTTCGGACCCGGAGGCGCGCGATGAACCCCGACCCGTTTGCGGCGCTCGGGCTGCCGGCCCGGCCCGACCTGAGCGACGAGCAGGTCCGCGCCGCCTGGCGGTCGATCGCCGCCGCTACCCACCCCGACCGGCCCGACGGCGGCGACCTGGCCCGGTACACGGCCGCGTCGGCCGCCTACGCCCAGCTGCGCACCCCGTGGGCCCGCAGCGAGGCCTACGCCGACCTCATCGAGCAGGCCGAGCCGGACACCTCGCCGCTGCCGCCGGTGCCCGCCGACGCCTGGCCGGCGCCGGTCCCGCCGTGGCAGCCGCTGATCAGAGCGGCCCAGGTCCCGGCGCGGGTCCGCCGCGGCCGCCCGCTGCGCCTGCTCATCCGCGGTGCCGTCGCCGCGGCCCTGTCCCTGGTGGTGCTGCACCTGATCCCCGGGACCGCGGCGGCCCCGGCCGATGTGTTCGGCCTGACCTGGTGGTTCGTGCTGACCGGGCGCAAGGATCTGGCTCCGCCGCCCGAACGGTAAGTAATCATGACGATGCGCTTACGGACATCGTATGGACCTTACTCGCGCCTGACCGAGCGGAACAATCGTCACATCTCGTGCGGACCTGAACACACGGGGCATCCGAGGCTGATGTTACCGCGGGAAGGCGGGGAGCGTCATGGCAGTACAAACCGGGACTACTAGCCCTGCGGGCAGGGCGGCGCGCCGCGCGGACGCGGGCGTGGTGCAGCTGACCCAGCGGGACATCGACGGGCTGCTGTTGTGCGGGGAGCATTGCGGCGCCCCCTATGACCTGCTGGCGGCCGCGCTGGGGGTGCCGCCGGGGCGGCTGCCCGCGATCGTGCGGCGCTGGCGCCGGGCCGGATACGCCGCGGTCGGGCGGCTGGGTCCCGGGCCGGGTTGGTGCTGGCTGACCCGGGACGGGATGAGCGCGACCGGGCTGGGGTTCCCGGCTGGCCGGCCGGCGCTGGGGCGGCTGGCGCATATCCGCGCGGTGCTGGCGGCCCGGTTGTGGATGCAGGCCAGCCCGGCCTGGGCGGCGGGGCAGCCGTGGTGGCACTGCGAGCGGCGGCTGCGGGCCGGCGAGCCCGCGGCGGGGCGCGGCGGACACGTGCCTGATGCGGAGGTCCACTGGCCGAGCGTGGCGGGAACCCCTTACGCGGGGCAGGTCTGGGCGATCGAGGTCGAGCTGACGCCCAAGGCGGCGGGGCGGACCGCGCGAATCATCACCGAGCTGCTGACCGCGATGCAGTACGCGCAGGTTATCTACCTGACCGCCCCGGCGGCCCGGCCGGTGGTGACCCGGATCGCGGCGGGCCTGGCGCCCTGGGAACAGGCCCGGATGACGGTCCGGGACCTGCCGCCGGCCGCGTTCATGGCGGAGCCGCCGCGATGAACGCATGGTCGTGGCTGAAGCTCAGGGTGTACCTGTGGCTGCTCCGCAAGGCGGTCACGTTCACTAAATGGCTGCTGCTGGCGGCCGTGATGATCGCCGCGTGGCCGGTGACGCTGGTCGCGGTGATCGAGTACGCGGCCGCGTGGCTGCGCGGCTGGCCCGCGATCCGCTTGTTCCGGACCGCCGCCTGGGCCCTGCCGGTCACCGCGGTCTGGCTGATCATCGTGGAGGTCCGGGTGCCGGGCTGGCGGTCCGCCGCGCTGATCCCGGGCCGGGTGTGGGGCCACGGCTTTCACCACTTGGGCGGGACCGGCCTGGCTAATACGCTCGCGCTGCTCGTCCCGGTCGCGATCCCGGCCGGGCTGGCGCTGGCCGGGCTGGCGTGGGCCTGGCGGACCTACGCCGTCACCGCCGGGGTGGGCGGGTGGACGGCTTCCGCACCGATCATCTTCGACGCCCGGCAGTGGAAACGGCAGGTCCGGACGGCCAAGGGCCTGAACAAGGCGCCCGGCGCCGTGCCGTTGCTGGCCCGGGGCGGGCGGATCCCGGTCGGCGGGACGATCCGCCACGTCGGGCATGACTGGCGGCCCGTGTTCTCGCTGCCGGCGGCGGCCAGCGGCCGGCACATGGTGGTGGTCGGCGCGACCGGGTCGGGCAAGACCAACCTGATGATCCGGCAGTGGGCGGGCTGGTTCACCGCCGCCCTCCAGGCGGCCCGGGCCGGGCGGGGTAACCGGCCGTTGCTGATCGTGCTGGACTGCAAGGGCGGCCGGGACGCGCGGTCCAAGGCCGACCGGACCCGCCGCCTGCTCTACGGGGCCGGCGCGCGCCGGGTGGCGATCTGGCCCGACGAGGCCCGGCTGTGCCTGTGGGACCTGCCCGCCCAGGATCTAGCCGTGCTGCTGTACCAGATGATCGACACCGGGACTGGCGCGGCGGCCTACTACGCCGACATCCTGCAAGCCGTGCTCGACCTGGCCGTCCTGGCGCCCTGCGGGCCGCCGCCCAACACCGCCTCGTTCCTGGACCGGCTCGAGGCGAAGTGGCTGCAGCACGCCTGGGGCGACGGCCGCCACCCGGCGGAGCTGGCCCGGGCCCGGGCCGCGGGCAGGCACCTGCCCGACATTCAGCTCCGGTACGCCACCCTGCTCGGCCGGCTCGGTCCCGCGCTGGACGGTCCCGGTTCCCTGGCCGAGGCGGACGCCTGGTACTGCATCCTGGAGGGCACCAGTGAACCTTCGGTGGCCGAGGCCCAGGCCATGGCGCTGACCGAGCTGGCCGCCCGCGCCGCCACCGCCCCGGATGGCGAGCCGCGGGTGATACTGCTGGCCGCGGACGACTACTCCGCCGTGGCCCGGCGAGTGCCCATCTCCAACCTGTACGAGCGCGGCCGGTCGCTGGGCATCGGGGTCCAGGTCTCCGCTCAGACCTGGCAGGGCCTGGGCCGCGATGACGATGAGCGGTACCGGATCGCGGCCACCGCGGACGGCGGCGTGTTCGTGCTGCGGACCCCTTACCCCGAGCCACTGACCGTGCTGGCCGGGCACCGGCGGGTGCTGGACACCGCGCACAAGCTGGTCGGGAACGTCTGGGCCGATGAGGGCACGACCCGCATCCAGCGGGCCCCGGTCGCCGACCCCGATCTCATCCGTCACCTGGAGGTGGGCCAGGCCTGCTACATCCAGGGCGGCGGCGCGACGTTCGTGCAGGTCGCCCGGCCCAAGGCGTCGCCCCTCACGCTGCTCCCGGCGCCCGCGGCCGGACCGCTGGTCCAGGTGCCCGAGCCGCGCCGCGAACCCGACCCCGTGCCGCCGACCTGGCCGCAGGGACCAGCCAGCCTGGATGACGCCTTCGGACCCGGAGGCGCGCGATGAACCCCGACCCGTTTGCGGCGCTCGGGCTGCCGGCCCGGCCCGACCTGAGCGACGAGCAGGTCCGCGCCGCCTGGCGGTCGATCGCCGCCGCTACCCACCCCGACCGGCCCGACGGCGGCGACCTGGCCCGGTACACGGCCGCGTCGGCCGCCTACGCCCAGCTGCGCACCCCGTGGGCCCGCAGCGAGGCCTACGCCGACCTCATCGAGCAGGCCGAACCGGACACCTCGCCGCTGCCGCCGGTGCCCGCCGACGCCTGGCCGGCGCCGGTCCCGCCGTGGCAGCCGCTGATCAGAGCGGCCCAGGTCCCGGCGCGGGTCCGCCGCGGCCGCCCGCTGCGCCTGCTCATCCGCGGTGCCGTCGCCGCGGCCCTGTCCCTGGTGGTGCTGCACCTGATCCCCGGGACCGCGGCGGCCCCGGCCGATGTGTTCGGCCTGACCTGGTGGTTCGTGCTGACCGGACGCAAGGATCTGGCTCCGCCGCCCGAACGGTAAGACGGGAGTCAGCCGCGGCCACGGACGGCCACGATTGACGAGCCGCTATCAATGTGATATCACGTTGATAGGTGATCGGGTGACCGACACCACAGCCGCAGGAGGCATCCCGATGAACGCACCCAACGACAACACCGCCGCGAAACGCCTGCGCAGGTGGTGGCTAACTCCCCCGCGACCCGGCCTGCAACGCCTGATCAACCCGATTGAGTACCGCCACATCCGCGGCTTCGGGATCACGCGTATTTTCGGTGGCAGTATCGCGGCCGGCGCGGGTGTCATATGCCTGCGTACGGCGTCTACGGATGGGCAGCCTTCTTCCTGGTTGTCGCGGGCTGAATCTCGCGGCCGGCTACTGGGACCTCACTATCGCTCGCTCCGCACCTGCCTGGACCTGAGCTGCTCGTGGTCCCGCCGGGCGGCGGGACCACGAGCCGATGGCCGGATACCAGTCGCCGATCTGGGTAGCGGCTGACCATAGTCTCGCGTGACCTCGTGACTTGAACCGATAATGGTGCTGGCCGGGTCGGCCGCGAGGAGGAGATGCCGGGTCATGTCGGGCCACCAGGTATTCACGTCCAGGCTGAAGGGCCGTCCGCTGCTGGACAGCGAGGGCCTGACCATCGGCCGGATCCGCGACGTCGTGATCCTGCCCGGCCCCGCGAAGGAACCGCCCCGGGCGCTGGGCCTGGTCGTGACGTTGCAGCGGCGCCGCATCTTCGTCAACCTCGGGCAGATCGCGGAGATCTCCCTCGACGGCGCCCACCTGCGGGGGGCTTCGGTCGACCTGGACCGCTTCACCCGCCGGACCGGGGAGATCCTGGCCTCGGAGCTGTACGGGCAGCACGTCACGGACGGGAGCGTCGTCGACGTGGCCATCAGCCCGAGCGAGCAGCACCGGATCGGCTGGGAGGTCTCCGCGCTGGCCGTCTCGCGGGGCCGGAGCCTGCTGCACCGCGGCCCGGAGATCGTGCCCTGGGACCAGTACCCGGAGCTGTTCAAGACCGACCCGCTGACCGAGCAGCTGGCTGAGCTGCGCGAACTGCCGCCGGCCGACCTGGCCACCGCCGTCGAGGGCCTGCCGCCCAGCCGCCGCGACCAGATCGCGGCGGCCCTGGACGACGAGAAGCTGGCCGACCTGCTGGAGGAGATGCCCGAGCAGGACCAGGTCCGGCTGCTGGCCAGCCTCGGGCTGGAGCGCAGCGCCGATGTGGTGGAAGAGATGCAGCCGGACGACGCCGCGGACCTGCTGGCCGAGTTGCCGGCCGAACAGCGCGAACGGCTGCTGACCGCGATGGAGAGCGTTCAGGCCGAGGACCTGCGGCGGCTGCTGCGGTACGGTCCGAAGACGGCGGGCGGGCTGATGACCTCCGAGCCTCTCATCGTGACCCCGGACACGTCGGTCGCCGAGGTGCTGGCCCGGGTCAGGGATCCCGACATGCCGATCACCTCGGCCGCGCAGGTGTACGTGTGCGAGCCGCCCATGGTGACGCCGACCGGCCGCTACCTCGGCACCGTGGGGTTCCAGCGGCTGCTGCGCCGGGCACCGTCCGTACTGATCGGCCAGTGCGTCGAGGCGCGCATCTTCGTCCGGCCGGACCTGCCCGAACGCGACCTGGCGGCCCGGATGGCGGCCTACAACCTGGTCAGCGTGGCGGTGTGCGACGAGGACGGCCACCTGGTCGGCGCGGTGACCGTGGACGATGTGCTGGACCACCTGCTGCCCGCGGACTGGCGGAGAACGGGAGCCTGAGGTGTCACGGATTTCCCTGCGCCGTCTCAGCGAGCGGGCCGACCTGTCCGTTCCGCGCGGCTCCCCGCAGATGGGCGCCCGCTATGACGCCGACGCGTTCGGGCGGTTCGCGGAGGGGATGGCGCGGTTCCTCGGTACCGGGCGATTCATCGTCGGCCAGACCGTACTCGTGGTCGCCTGGATCATCCTCAACACCATCGGCGCCATCAACCACTGGGATCCGTACCCGTTCATCCTGCTCAACCTGGCCTTCTCGACCCAGGCGGCCTACGCCGCGCCGCTGATCCTGCTGGCCCAGAACCGGCAGGACGACCGGGACCGGGCCAACATCGAGCGGGACCGGGAGGTGGCGGCGCGGACCCAGGCCGACACCGAGTTCCTGGCCCGCGAGATCGCCTCCGTCCGCCTGGCGCTGGCCGACGTGGTGACCACGCAGGACCTGGAGGATTCGCTGGCCAAGCTGGCCAAGCTGATCACCGACCAGTCGCCCCAGGTCAGCCCCAGCGAACCACCACGACCGGGCAGTCGCAGTGGGTGATGCAGTGCTCGCTCACTGATCCGCCAGTCAGGTGGCGCAAGGCCGGCCCGGGCGGAACACGGGATCGAGATTCTGGTGCACCACGGCCACCGCGAGGTTCGTGAGCTTGATGTTGTGGTCGCGGGAGTACAGCCGCAGCGCGTCGAACGCCGCCTCCATGGACATCCCGTTGCGCTCGGCGAGCACGCCTTTCGCCTGCTCGATCACGACCCGGCTGTTGAGCGCGCGCTGCAGATGCCCGGCCAGCATGGTGGTGCGCTGAGCGGAGCGTTGCTGCAGGATGCCGATCGTGGCCACGTCCGCGAGCGCCTGCGCCAGCCGCTGGTCCTCCGGGGACACCGGGCCGCCGCGCCCGCCGAACAGGTTAAGCCCGCCGATCGTCTGCTCGCGCAGCCGCAGCGGAAGCGCCGCGACGGACCGGAATCCGGCCTCGAGCGCGAACGAGGCGAACAGCGGCCAGCGCACGCGGTCAGCGTCGAGATCGCCGCTGACGACCGCCGCACCGGTGCGGACGCAATCCAGGCACGGTCCCTGGTCGTTCTGCAGCTGGAAGATCTCGAGCAGCCGGGTTTCCTCACTCGAGGACGCGACGACGGCGAGGTGGCCCTGCTGGTCGTTGAGCAGCAGCCCGGCCGCCGCGACGTCCAGCAGGCGGACACACGCCGCGGCCAGCCGGTCGAGCAAGTCAACGATGTCGTAGTCCTCGACGAGGCTGTCCGCGAGCATCACGAACGTGTTGGCCAGTTCCTGCTCGCGGCTGGGGACGACGGCAGATGCGCCGACCGTTTCGTCAGCTGTGGTCATGGGTCCTCCACGGGAAAGCGCAGGCGACGCTCGACCACGTCCCGGGCGACATCCGCGACGGGCCGGCCGACGGCGAAGGCGTGAGCGCGCAACAACAAGAAGGCCTCCTCGATCGTCACGCCGGCCTGGACCATCACCATGCCGCTGGCCTGGTGCACCTGCAGCTGGTAGGCGGCCCGGCCCAGCGTGTTGTCGGCGAACGAGCTGGCCGAGCCGGTGTCCAGTTGCAGCAGCGCGGCCGCGGCGGCGTCGGCGGCGGTCAATGCGGCGGAAAGCTGATCCGCCGTCAAGGCTCCGGGAACGTCCCGGTAGAGATCGAGGGCACCGACGCTGACGACGCCGACACGCAGCGGCAACGCGAATACCGCCCGGACTCCGGCGGCCGCGACGCCCTCCATGAACGCGGGCCAGCGCTCGGCCCCCGCGGCACCGGGCCCGTGCAGGTCAGCGACCATGACCGGCACGCCACTCGTGACCGCCTCGACGCACACGCCCTCGCCGAGAGTGAACTGAAGATCCTCAATCCGGGCGGATACCTCATCGGTGGCACAGACGACACCTCGGTTGCCGGTAGCCGTCACCATCGAGATGCCAGCGCCACTAACTCCTAGTAGCTGCGAACAGAGCTGGCAGATGTGCCTCGATCGTTCGGCGCCCTCGACCGGTCCCTCCGCCAGCATGCGCGCCCAGCCTGTCGGGCTCACCTTCATCACGAGCCACTTCCCCACATCGGCCGGGCGGTCTCATCAGAACCAGGATGTACCCGCGGCCGCCGGAAGGCGAATCCGATGGCTAACCGGACGCGCCCGGGCCTCTCACGCCGGAACCTGCAGCACCAACGCCACCATATCGTCGCTGAGGCGTCCGCCGCTGAACGTCATCATGGCGGACCGGATGGCGTCCGCCATGGCCGCCGCGGTGAGATCGCCCAGCCGGGCGACCAGGGCGCGGAGCCGCTCATCACCGTACAGGTCACCGGTGAGGCCACCGCGAGCCTCGGTGACGCCATCGGAGAACATGACCAGGTTGTCACCGGGCCGCAGCAGCCGCTGCACGTCGTGCAACTCGGGCCGGGCCAGCACCCCGAGCAGGGTTCCCGGCCTCCCGAACTCATGCACGCGGCCGTTCGCGGTACGCACCAGGGCCAGCGGGTGACCCGCGGAGCTGATCCGCACCGTGGCCCCGCCGTAGACGGGTCGCACCGCGGCGTAGATCGCGGTCAGGAAACGCGGGTCGTCGGTCGGCCAGTCGAGCAGCATCTGATTCAGGTGAGCCAGGATCAGGCTCGGCCGGGTCTGCCTGCGGGCCGCGGTCCGCAGGGTGTGGCGGGCCAGCGCGGTGGCCTTGGCGGCCGCGGAACCCTTGCCGCACACGTCGCCGACCACCAGTCCCCATGTCCTCCCGGCCGACGGGAACACGTCACAGAAGTCCGCGAGGACCTCCGCTCCCATCCCCGCCACCGCGTACCGCGCCGCCACTTGCAAGCCCGGGATTCCCAGCAGCAGCGGCGGCGGCAGCAGGCTCTCTTCCAACGTCTGGGCCAGGGCGACCCGTCCGGCGCTATAGGCCAATGCGGCTCGCAGGGTGACGTCGCTCGAGGCGACCTCGGCCAGGATCTCCAGGATCGCGACGTCGCTGGTACTCCAGCTGCGCGGTTTGCGGTCGGCCACCCAGAGCACCCCGGCGACATGGCCGTCCTGGTCACGCACTGGTACCCCGGCCCAGGCGATCACGCTCGCCGGCCCGGACAGGGCCCCGTTACCGCGGCGCCTGCCCAGCCGGGTATCGCCGATGATCACCTTGTCCTGCGAGCCGACGACCTCCGCGTACAGCAATTGTTCGAACGGGCTCCGCTGATCGCCGATACCAGGGACGCCGCTTATCTCCGGGAGGGCACGCGCGTCAGCGGACATCACCGAGGCGCTCGGCGCGCTCAGGGCCGCTGCGGCGAGCGTCGCCACCCGGCCCAGCGACTCCTCGAGACCGACCGTCCGCCAAGGTACCGGCACAGCAGAAGACCTATGCCGCAAAGAATCGGTGACCGACATTCCCCCCACTTTCACCAGAGCCTCTAGAAGACACTCTTGCCAGGCCTGGCGAGGCGGGGTCTCGACCTCGACTTGCCCAGTCTAAGCACAGAGCGATTGAGGAAATGCCGCATTAACCAAAATCTAAAGTATCAAGTATCCCAAAGCAGTTGTTATTTCGGAATGACCGGAATAGGCAGTTTTAATTGTTTCTCGTGGCATATTTACTGATCTGTGCGCGACGGGCGCACGAGTCGGATCAGGTGGGGCGAGGCCGACCGGATGATCCCGGTCGAGCACGGCCGGGCCTACGCCAAGGCCATCCCGGGCGCCCGGTTCCTGCTCATCGCCGAAGCGGGGCACCTGCCCCAGCTCGAGACGCCGGACCGGCTGCTCGCGGCGGTCCGGGACTTCGCCGAGACTACGGCCGCCAGCTGAGCTGGCCTGGAAATCGGCTGCCGCGCAGCCCGAGTCGCCGCCGGTGATCAGGGCCCGTGCGGTTAACCAAGGCCCGGCCGGGCAGGGAAGCTCCGACCCGGCCGCCGGCCGGACAGCATCATCTGACCCGGCGCCGGGTCAGGACTTGAACGAGGAGGTCGCATGACGCGGGGCGAGGACGGCGCGAGCCGGGTGGCCGCGCCGTCCAGCTGGCAGGGCTGGCAGCGGTGGGTGCAGGACGTGGACTGGTCGGACTGGCGCGGCTGGCTGGCCCGGGTCGCCGCCACCGACTGGGCCGCCGGGCCGGCGCCCGCGGTCCCGTGGCCGCAGGCGCCCGCGGCGGGCGAAATCCCGCTGATCCTGGGGGCCTTCGCCGAAGACGAACCCGGCGACCGGATCCGCGACCACCTGGCGAGGACCTGGCCGGCGTTCTCACGGTGGTGGCGCGAAGGCGCGAACGCCCGTCCGAGCGCGGCCCAGGCCCGGGCCCGGCTCGAGGAGCACATGCCCGAACTCGTGCCGGCCTGGCAGCGGCTGACCGCGATGGTCGAGGGACCCGGCGCGGCCGACGCGGGCCCGGCCCTGGCGCTGTGGAACCCGCCGCCCTTCCTCACCGGGTGCTCGCAGGCGGCGGTCCTGGACGGCGGGCCGGCGCTGATCCGCAACTACGACTGGGACTACCGCCTGTTCGACGCGGTGGTGGCCAGCACCGCGTACGCCGGCCGCCGGGTGCTCGGCATGCTGGACTGCCTGTGGGGACTGCTGGACGGGGTGAACGACGGCGGGCTCGCCGTCTCGCTGACCTTCGGGGGCCGGCCGCAGGTCGGCGAGGGGTTCGGGATCCCGCTGGTGATCCGGTACGTACTGGAGACCTGCGCCACCGCCGAGCAGGCGGTGGCCGCGCTGCGCCGGATCCCGGTCCACATGTCCTACAACGTCACCGTGCTGGACGCGGCCGGGCAGCGGGCCACCGTGTACCTGGCCCCGGACCGGCCGGCCCGCGTCACCGACCTGGCCGTGGCCACTAACCACCAGGGCCGGGTGGAATGGGAGCCGTACGCCGCGGCGATCCGCAGCGTCGAGCGCCAGGAGCACCTGGAGCACCTGCTCGCCTCGGGCACTGACGCGGCCGGGGTCGTGGCGGCGTGCCTGCGGTCGCCGTTGTACGCGACCCGCTTCCATGAGGGCTTCGGGACCCTGTACACCGCCGAGTACCGGCCCGCCGACGGTGTGGCGCGCTACTACTGGCCGGGCCGGGCCTGGGCCCAGTCGCTGGACGCGTTCGAGTCAGGCGGCATCGAGATTCAGCTCGGCGCGCCCTGAACGGGTGCTTTATTCGGGTGGCCCGGGAGCTCGCACCACGCTCCGTTCGGCATAAATGAATTTTTGTCCGAACGGTCCGTGGTGCGTGGGCGGGTCCTCCGTAAGATGCGGGTGATGAGCGAGACACTCGATCCGCGGGAGCTGGCGCTGCGGATCCGGTTGCGGGCGGTGCGGATGGTGGCGCCGCAGGGGTTCGGGTACCTGGGGCAGGCGCTGTCGTCCGCGGAGCAGGTGGCCGCGGTGTTCGGCGCCGCGCGGCCCGGGGTGGACCGGATCGTGTGCTCGCCGGGGCACTACATCATCGGGCCGTTCGCGGCCGCGGCCGAGCTGGGGCTGGCCGACGTGTCCGGGTACGGGCAGAACGGGTCGGTGTTCGAGGCGATCGGCACCGAGCGCTCGCCGGTGGTGGACTACACGTGCGGGTCGCTCGGCCAGGGGCTGTCCGCGGCGCTGGGGTTCGCGCTGGCCGACCGGTTCCGCGGCTCGGACGCGCGGATCTTCGCCATGGTCAGCGACGGGGAGCTGGAGGAGGGGCAGGTCTGGGAGGCCGCCCTGTTCGCCGCGCACCACCGGCTGGACCGGGTGGTCGTGCTGCTGGACGCGAACAACTCGCAGGTGGACGGGCCGGTCGATTCGATCACCACGCTCGAGCCGATCGCGGACAAGTGGTCGGCGTTCGGGTGGCGCGTCTTTGATATCGACGGGCATGACGTGGCGGCGGTGTCTGCTGCGCTTGTTGCGGCGGGGGCGGAGCGGGGGCGGCCGAGCGTGCTGGTGTGCCGGACGTCCACCCGGCACGGGCTGGACTGCCTGCCGCCGGACGCGGACGGGCACTTCATCAAGCTGCCGCCGTCGTTGGTCGCGGCGGCGGTTTCTGAGCTCACCGGGAAGCTGGAGGCGCTGCGTGCGTGAGCCGCCGTACCCGATTGAAGTCAAGCCGTACGGCCGGGCGCTGGTCGAACTGGCCCGGCGGCGTGTTGACGTGCTATGCCTGTCCGGCGACCTGACCAAGCAGACCGAGGTCGACCTGTTCCAGGCCGAGTTCGGTGAGCGGTTCATCCACGGCGGCATGGCCGAGGCGAACATGATGGGCATGGCCGGGGCGCTGGCCCGCTGCGGTTTTGTCCCGTTCGTGCACACCTTCGGGGTGTTCGCCACCCGGCGGCCGTACGACCAGATCGCCAACGCGATCGCCTACCCGAACCTGCCGGTGCGGATCATCGGGTTCATGCCGGGCGTGTCGACGCCGGGCGGGCCGTCGCACCAGGCCACCGACGACGTGGCGCTGATGCGGGCGCTGCCGAACATGACCGTGGTGGACGTGGCCGACGCGGTCGAGACGCGGCAGGTGCCGGCTTTGGTGGCCGATGTGCCGGGGCCGGTGTACGTGCGGCTCAAGCGCGGGGAGATCCCGGTGATCTTCGACTCGGATTCCCATGTGCTGCGGCTCGGCCGGGCGTCGGTGGTCGTGGCCGGGACGGACGTGGCGCTGTTCGCCAGCGGGATGATGCTGGCCGCGGCGCTGGCCGCTTCGCGGGCGCTCGGGCGCGTGCGGCGTGTCCGTGTCGGTGATCAACGTGCCGGTGATCAAGCCGCTGGATTCGGCTACCGTGCTCGAGGCGGCCGCCGGGGCGCGTTTGGTGGTCACCGCCGAGAACCACTCGATCATCGGGGGCCTGGGTTCGGCGGTGGCCGAGACGATGGCCGAGGCCGGGGTGGGCTGCCCGCTGCGCCGGGTCGGGCTCCGCGATACCTTCGCGGAGGGGGCGCTGGACGCGCCGTACCTGTTCGGCAAGTACGGGCTGTCGACGTCGGCGCTGGTCGAGACGATCTGGTCTGCTCTTGGCGGTGCTGGCGCGCCGCCTGCTGTGCCGGTGGTGGCTGCCGCGGGCGGTGAGTACTCGCCGGTGTGACCGTTGGTTTTTTGTCCTTGGTGAGGAGTGCGTGTGACTGCAAACGTTCGCAGCCTGGGCTGGCTGGGGACCGGGCGGATGGGCGCGGCGCTGGCCGGGCGGCTGATCGAGGCCGGCGAGCGGGTCACGGTGTGGAACCGGACGGCTGGTAAGACCGCGCCGCTGGTCTCCGCGGGGGCGCGGGTGGTGGAGCGGATCGCCGCCCTGGGTTCGTGCGACATCGTGTTCGTGACCGTGTCTTCCTCGAGGGACCTGGAGGAGGTGGTCGTGGCGCTGCTCGGCGGGTCGTCGCGACCGGAGATGATCGTGGACTGCTCGACGGTGTCCTCGGCGGCCTCGGCTCGGGTGCGTGCCATGGCGGACGAGGCCGGGGTGGACTTCCTGGCCGCGCCGGTCAGCGGCAACCCGCACGTGGTGGCCGAGGGCGCGGCGTGCATCGTCGCGTCCGGGCCGGTGGAGGTGTTCGAGCGGGCCAGGCCGTATCTGGACGTGCTGGCGGGGGTCGTGGTGCACGCTGGCTCGGCGGAGCAGAGCAGGCTGGTCAAGCTGTGCCACAACCTGTACCTGGGCATGATGGTCCAGGCGCTGGTCGAGGTGACCAGCCTGGCCGAGAAGGGCGGCACCGACCGGGCCGCGTTCCTGGAGTTCCTGAACGGCACCGTGCTGGCCTCGGACTGGGTGCGCAAGCGCACGCCGGACCTGGTTTCGCGGGACTGGACGCCGACGTTCACCACCGAGCTGCTGCGCAAGGACTTCGACCTGGGGCTGGAGGCGGCGCGGTCGCTGGAGGTGCCGCTGCCGGTGGCGGCCGCGGTCCACCAGCTCATCCAGTCCGCGATCGGCATCGGGCTGCGCGATTGCGACTTTCTGTCGCTGTACGAGCAGCAGGCCCGCGTGGCCGCGCTTGGCCTTGAGTCGGAGGGATGACCAATGTCGCTGCAGGAATTCGTGCCCACGCCCCGGTTCGAGGAGTACCGGGAGACGTTCAAGGACTTCTACCGGATGGAACGCCGGGACGACGGCGTGCTGCTGGTGGCCGCGCACACGCTCGGGGGTTCGGTCCAGCTCAGCGTGCAGAACCACCGCTCGGTCGGGCAGATGCTCAAGACGGTCGGCGCGGACCCCTCGAATGAGGTGCTGATCCTGACTGGTTCCGGTTCCGATTTCATGATGGCGTCCGATCCTTCGGGTTTCGCCCTGGAGGAGGCCGACATGGAGTACTGGGCCTACGAGTACGCCTACAAGGACGGGCGGATCAACGTCAGCGCGCTGGTCAACGACGTGGAGATCCCGACCATCGGGGTACTCAACGGGCCCGGGTTCCACTCCGAGATCGTGCTGATGTGCGACATCACGCTGGCCGCGTCGGACGCGGTCCTGTTTGACCTGCACTATGACATCGGGTCGGTGCCCGCCGACGGGATCCACAACGCGTTCCAGGAGCTGCTCGGGGTCAAGCGCGCCGCCTACGCGCTGCTGACCGGCGAGGCGATCACCGCCCAGCAGGCCCTGGAGTGGGGCATGGTCAACGAGGTCGTGCCCCGCGAGCGGCTGATTGCCCGCGCGTATGAGATCGCCGACCACATCATGACCCAGCCGCGGACCGTGCGCCGGCTGACCACGCAGATCGTCCGGCGGCCGTGGAAGCAGCGGATCGTCAACGACCTGGACGGGGGGTTCGGCATCCAGATGTTCGGTCACATCGCGAAGAAGCGCGCCGTGCACGGGCAGGAGCACATCGCCTCGACCGTCGACTACGTGCGCGAGGGCCGGAAGAATAACTTCGACTGAGCTCTTCGCGGGTCCGCGTGCCCTGCTGCGACCCCCCTAACGCGGCCCGGCGCAGGGTCGAAATCATTATCGTGGATCGTTACTGTTGCTATAGCGCCAGTAACGATCCACGATCATGAGAGCGGACCGGGCCGGGCTCATCCGACGGTGGCGGCTAGCTCGCGTTCGCCGGCGTACGGGTCCGGGTGGTCGGCCGACCGGCCGTCAACCGGGAGGGACAGCGTGATCCGCAGGCCCTTTGGGCTGCCTGGCGCGGCGTACGCGAGGCCGCCGTGCGCGGCGGCGATCTCGGCGGCGATGGCCAGGCCGAGACCCGAGCCGGGGCGCCGGGACCGGGCTCCCCCGCGGTAGAAGCGCTCGAAGATGTGCGGCAGATGGTCGGGCGGAACGCCGGGGCCGTCGTCGCTGACGTCGATGATGACCTGCCCGCCGGTTTGGTACGCGCTGATGGCGCCCGCGGCGTCGGCGGGGGTGTGCACGAGCACGTTCATCAGCAGGTTGTCGACGGCGCGGCGCAGCAGTTCCTCATCGCCGACCGTGGCCAGGCCGTCGGCGATCCGCACCTGCCAGGTCCGGGCGGGGTCGGCGATGCGCGCCCGCTCCGCGCACCCGGCGACCACGGCGGTCATGTCGACCGGCTCGCAGGACTGGCCGGGATGCTGGCCGAGGCGGGCCAGCCGCAGCATGTCGTCGACCAGCCGGCCCATGCGCCGGGTCTCCAGCACGATCCGGTCCATCACCTCGTCGACCTCGTCGGGTCCGCGCAGCGCGCCCTGCTGGTAGAGCTCGGCGTTGGCGCGCAGCGAGGCCAGCGGCGTGCGCAGCTCGTGGCTGGCGTCGGCGAAGAACCGGCGCATCTGCTGCTGGCTGGCCTCACGCTCCTGCACGCCGGCCTCGATCCGGCCCAGCATGCCGTTCAGGGCCGTGCCGAGCCTGCCCACCTCGCTGCCGGGATGGTGCGGGGTGACCCGGTCGGTGAGGTCACCGGCGGTGATCCGGTCGGCCTGCGCGGCCATCGTCTCGATCGGGCGCAGGCCGCGGCGCAGCACGACGAAGACGCCGAAGCCGATGAGCAGCACCACGGCGATCGAACCCAGACAGGACGATGAGCTCGACCTGCACGATGGTCTCGTAGACCTGGTCCAGGCTGGTGCCCGCCACGAGCGATCCACCCGGGGCACTCAGGGACACGATGCGCAGATGCGTCGTCCCGTTCGGGCCGAGCAGGGTATGCGGGCCGGGTCTGGCGGCGATCTTGGCCACGCGGGGCGGCAGGGTCCAGTCGATGGTCTTCGCCCCGCTGTTCGCGGCTCTCGTCGCTGGCGTCGGCGAAGAACCGGCGCATCTGCTGCTGGCTGGCCTCACGCTCCTGCACCCCGGCCTCGATCCGGGCCAGCATGCCGTTCAGGGCCGTGCCGAGCCTGCCCACCTCGCTGCCGGGATGGTGCGGGGTGACCCGGTCGGTGAGGTCACCGGCGGTGATCCGGTCGGCCTGTCCGGCCATCGTCTCGATCGGGCGCAGGCCGCTGCGCAGCACGACGAAGACGCCGAAGCCGATGAGCAGCACCACGGCGATCGAGCCCAGCAGGACGATGAGCTCGACCCGCACGATGGTCTCGTACACCTGGTCGAGGCTGGTGCCCACGACCAGGGATCCGCCGGGGGCGCGCAGGGACACGACGCGCATATTCGCCGTCCCGTTCGGTCCGAGCAGGGTGTGCGGGCCGGGTCTGGCGGCGACCTTGGCCGTGCGGGGCGGCAGGGTCCAGCTGATGGTGTTCGTCCCGCTGTTCGCGGCTACCTGCAGGGTCACCTGCGCGCCGCGAAGCGGCAGGAACACCATGTCGTAGGCGCCGGGCAGGGCCGGGATCTTTTCCTTGGGCGGCGATACCCGACTGGGAGGGCAACGCGTTGGGTCCCCGCAGTCCCGCTACCGCGTGGTTGGCGGCTTGTCCGGCGGCCAGGAAGTCGGCCAGCCTCGGCAGGGTCAGGGTCAGCGCCCCCTGCAGGTTGTTGTCGGTCTGGGTGAGCAGGTAGCGGCGGACGGTGGTGACCGCCGCGACGTCGAACGCCACCAGCGCGACCAGCGTGACGGCCAGCACGCCGGCCATCACCTTGAGGCGCAGCTGGGCCCGCAGCAGCCGCCGGACCATGACCGTCGCGCGGGATGTCCGCCTATGACTGGTGTGTCGTCTGGCTCATCGGAAGCCCCCTGGTGTTCGTCGGGGTCGCCAGGACGCGGCAGGCGCAGGCTGTAGCCCACGGCGCGCTGGGTGTGGATCAGCTCCGGCCCGTCGCTGGCCAGCTTGCGCCGCAGGTAGGTGACGTACGTGGACACGACCGTGCTGGATCCGCCGAAGTCGTAGTCCCATACGTGATCGAGCAGCTGGGCGCGCGTGAGCACCCGGCCGGGGTTGAGCATGAAGTAGCGCAGCAGCCGGAACTCGGTCGGCGACAGGTCGATCCGCCGCGCGCCGCGGCGGACCTCGTAGGTGTCCTGGTCGAGGGTGAGGTCCGCGAACGACAGGACCGGCTCGACGGGCACGGGGCGGGTCCGGCGCAGCACGGTCCGGACCCGGGCGGCCAGCTCCTCCAGCCCGAACGGCTTGGTCATGTAGTCGTCGCCGCCGATGGTGAGCCCGGTGACCTTGTCGTCCTGGGTGTCCTTGGCGGTCAGGAAGATCACCGGAACCCGGTTCCCGTCCCGGCGCAGCCTGCGGACGATCTCGAACCCGTCGACGTCGGGCAGCAGGACGTCCAGGATGAGCAGGTCGAAGGTGCGGTTGCGGGCCAGCCGGAGCGCGTCCGTCCCGTTCTCCGCGGCGGTCACCTCGAACCCGAGGAAGCGCAGCGAGGCGGCGACGGCCTCCCGCAGGAAGAGCTCGTCGTCCACCACGAGCAGGGTCCCGTCGTCGGGCGGCATCACGTTATCCCAGCATATGGCGGTGAACGTTGTGTGCGAGAAATCTTCAAGTTTCGTGTGAACGCCGCTTTGCGGCCCGCGGGCGCGCTGGTTGACACGGAACTCACACACGGATCGCGCGGCTTCCTGAGAACCGCCGTAGAAGGTAAGGCCCAGCCCCGGGTTCAGGCGTGTTCCGGCCCTGTTCCGGCCCGCTTGCCGGGTCCCCGGGCGGCAGGCGAAATAACGGAGGACTCTCGTGACGCAACTTGGCTCCACGGCCACGCAAAGCGGGCCTGACGATAGCGGCCGCCGGCAGGCGATGCGTGGATCGCGGCTGGCCCGGCGGCGCCGCGTGCTGATCGGGGTGGGGATCGCGGCCGCCCTGCTGGCCGTCGGCGGGCTGATCGGCGCTTCGTTCGTGAAGTCGCCGCAGCAGCTGGCCGCGGACACCGCGGCCCCGCCCCCGACGGTGACCACGGCCCCGGTCGTGTCCCAGATCCTCACCGTCGTCGGTCGAGATGCGCGGCACGGTGTACCCGGCCACCCAGTACGACGTGTACGCGAGCGCCTCGTCGTCCGGGGACACGGGCTCGGCCGGGGGTTCGTCCGGCGGCGCGTCCGCGGCGCGGGTCGTCCTCGGGCGGGGGCGGCAGCGGGTCCTCGGTGTACATCTCCAAGCTGGACGTCGCGGCGGGCGACACGATCACCAACGGCAAGCAACTGGCCGAGATCGACGGCCAGCCGATGTTCGCGCTGACCGGCC
>CAWKIB010000011.1:0-50192 GCA_963849595.1 uncultured Actinomycetes bacterium | reverse complement strand
CCGCGGTGAGCAGGAACCGCGTCACGCCGCGCGGCGACGCGCCGGGCACGAACCGGTCGTAGTAGTGCAGCACGGCGGGGATGATCCCGGCCGCGCCGTTGGTCGGCGCGGTGACGACCCGCCCGCCCGCCGCGTTCTCCTCGTTGACGGCCAGCGCGTACAGCGTGACCCAGTCCATGGCCCGCAGCGGGTCGTCGGTGCTCGGCTCGCAGGTGAGCTGCCGGAACAGGCGGGGCGCCCGGCGCGGGACCTTCAGCCCGCCCGGGAGCATCCCGTCGGTGGCGCACCCGCGCTGCACGCAGGCCTGCATGACCTGCCACAGGTCACCCAGGCCCGCCTCGACCTGCGCGGGCGTGCGGCCGAGGGCCTTCTCGTTCTCGAGCATGATCCCGGACACGGGCAGCCCGGTGCGGCCGGCGTGGGCCAGCAGCTCGCCGGCGGTGGTGAACGGGTACGGCAGGACAGAAGTGTCCGGGGTGGGCGAGATCGGCCCGGCGGCCGTCTCATCTGCTGTCTCGCCGTTCTCGCCGGCCACGAAGCCGCCGCCGACCGAGTAGTAGACCCGCTCGCGCAGCAGCGTCCCGCCCTGGTCGTGGGCGGTGAAGCGCATGCCGTTGGGGTGGTAGCTGAGCTTCTTCTTGCGGTTGAACTCCAGGTGCTCGGGGATGGTGAAGCCGATCTCGTGCTCGCCGAGCAGCCGCAGTTTCCCGTTTTGGGTAATGGCCGCCAGCCGCGCCGGGATCGTGTCGACGTCGACGGTGGCGGGCTGCTCGCCCTCGAGCCCGAGCAGGATGGCCTTGTCGCTGCCGTGTCCCTTGCCGGTCAGGCCCAGCGACCCGTACAGGCAGACGCGCACCGTTTGGACCTGCGGCATGAGGCCGTCGTCGCGCAGGCCCTCGGCGAACATCCGGGCGGCCTTCATCGGCCCGACCGTATGCGAGCTGGACGGGCCGATGCCGACCTTGAACAGGTCGAAGACGCTGATCGCCATGCTGTGCTCCACAGTAGGCGCTAGTCAGTGGAAGACCACGGTCCGGTCGCCGTTGAGCAGTACCCGGTGCTCCGCGTGCCGGGGGCTCGACCTGGTGCAGGAGAGCCGGCCGGTGTGCCGGGCGCTGGCCCAGGAGGTGGGCGAGACGGTCAACCTGGCCATCTTGTCCGGACGGGACGCGCTCTACCTGGACCAGGTCGCGGGCCCGGCCGCGCTGTCGCCGCACAACTGGGCCGGGCAGCGCATCCCGCTGCACGCCACCTCCGACGGCAAGGTGCTGCTGGCCTACCTGCCCGAGGCGGACCTGGCCGAGTGCCTGACGCCGCCGCTGGCCCGGTTCACCGGCCGCACGATCACCGACCTCGCCCGCTTCCCCGCGCTGCTGGCCGCCATCAGGCGGCAGGGGTACGCCACCGCGGTGGAGGAGCTCGAGGCCGGGCTGACCGCGGTCGCGGCGCCGGTGCGCAACGCCGAAGGCGTCGTGGTCGCCTCGATCAGCGCCTCGGGTCCGAGCTTCCGCATCCCGGCCGACCGCATCCCGGTCCTGGCCGGCTCGGTCCGCCGCGCGGCGGCCGAGGTCTCCCGCCGCCTGGGCTGGAGCGAGCAGCGGGCCTAGTCGCCTAGCTCGCGGCGGCGGCGGACGACGAAGTCGTCCAGCTCGGCCCGGATGGCGTCGTCCAGCGGCGGCGGCTCGTACGTGGCGAGCTTGGCCCGCCAGATCTCGCCGGCCCGGGCGGCGGTGTCCTTGCCGCCGAGCTTGAGCCAGCGCTCGAAGTTCGCGGTCGAGGACAGCATGGGCCGGTAGAAGCACTCGCGGAACCGCTCCATGGTGTGCGCCGCGCCCAGGAAGTGCCCGCCGTGGCCGACCTCCTCGTGCGCGCCGAAGGCCAGCGACTCCTCGTCGATCTCCAGCGGCGTGAACTCCACCCGCAGCTCGCGCAGCAGCTCGATGTCGATGATGAACTTCTCGTAGCAGCTGACCAGGCCGCCCTCCAGCCAGCCGGCCGCGTGCATGACGAAGTTGGTGCCGGCCAGGAACGTCGGCAGCAGCGTCATCAGCGCCTCGTACGCGGACTGGGCGTCGGCCGTCTGCGACGAGTTCAGCCCGCCGCCGGTGCGGAACGGCAGCCCGTAGTGCCGGGCCAGCTGCCCGGTGCACAGCAGGCCGAGGGCCGACTCCGGGGTGCCGAACGACGGCGACCCGGACTGCATGTCGATGTTGGACAGGAACGACCCGAAGATGACCGGGCAGCCCGGCCGGATCAGCTGGGCCAGCGCGATGCCGGACAGGGCCTCGGCCAGCTGCTGGGTCAGCGCGGCCGGGATCGTCACCGGGGACATGGCCCCCATGAGCAGGAACGGGGTCAGCACCACCGGCTGGGCCGCGGCGCAGTACTCGAACTGCGCGTCCAGCATCCGGTCGTCCCAGCGCAGCGGCGAGTTGCAGTTGATCAGCGAGATCGTCGCGGGAACACGCTCGATAGCAGAACGCCCGCCGAACAGGATCGACGTCATCGCGATCGTGTCGGCCGCGTTCGGGCCGGAGACCACGTTGCCCATGTAGATCTTGTCGGTCAGCGTCTGCAGCGCGTAGATCATGTCCAGGTGCCGGGAGTCGAGCGGGGCGTCGTTCGGCTCGCAGATCACCCCGCCCGCCGAGTCGAGTTCGTCATAACTTTGCGACAAGCTGCACAGCTGGTGGAAGTCGTTCAGGGTGGCCTCGCGGCGCACGTCGCCCTCGCGGACGAACGGGCAGCCGTAGACCGCGCTGAACACCATGTGGTCGCCGCCGATGTGCACGTTGTGGGCCGGGTTCCGGGCCTGCACGTCGAACTCCCGGGGCGCCTTGGCCACCTGCTCCAGCACGAACTCGGGGTCGAGGTAGACCACCTCCCCGTCCACCCGCTGGCCCGCCTTGGCGAACAGCTCGACCGCCTCCGGCTTGGCGAACTGGATGCCGATCTCGGAGACGATCCGCCGCCAGCCGCGGTCGAGCACCCCGATCGCGTCCGCGGAGAGGATCTCGTACCTCGGCATCGTGTTGACGAACATCGCTCAGCCTTTCCGGGAGAGCCGGGAGGGTCAAAGGACTGGAACTTGACCGATATTAGACCGCCGTCTTACGATCACATAGTAGAACTGCGTCCCATAAAGTGGAACATCCTAGGAGTGAGAAACCCCGGATGAGCAACCAGAACGGCACCCAGGCCGTCGACCGGGCGGCTCGCCTGCTCACCGAGGTCGTGCACGCGACCGACCCGATGACGTTCACCGGGCTGAGCGCGGCCACCGGACTGGCCAAATCCACCACGTCCCGGCTGCTGCTCGCGCTCGAGCGCAACGGGCTGGTCCGCCGCGACGACCACGGCAGGTTCCTGCCCGGCGAGATGTTCGTCAGCTTCGCCTGGCGCGGCGGCGCCGAGGCCGGACTGGTCGCCGTGGCCCAGCCCTTCCTCGAGCGGCTCGGCAAGGCGACCGGCGAGACGATCAACCTCGGCGTGGTCAGCGGCGGCGTGGTGGAGCAGATCGCCCAGGTCGACAGCACCTACTTCATCGGCGGCACCAACTGGGTCGGGCTGTCCGTCCCGCTGCACTGCTCCGCGCTGGGCAAGGTCCTGCTCGCCTACGGGACGGCGCAGCTATCCGGCCAGCTGCCCGCCGAGCGGCTGGAGCGGCGCACCGACAAGACCATCACCAGCGAGGCGGCGCTGCGGGCCGAGCTGGCCGGGGTGCGGGCCCGCGGCTACGCGATCACCGACGAGGAACTCGAGCCGGGCCTGATCGCGCTGGCCGCGCCGGTGTACGGGTTCGACGGCGCCGTGGTCGCGGCGCTCTCGGTGTCGGCCCCGGCGGCCCGGATGACCCGGGACCGGCTGACCGTGGCCGCCGGGCACTGCGTGGCCGAGGCCGCGGGCCTGTCCGCGGTGCTCGGCTACCGCCAGCGCGCGGCCCGGCAGACCAGGAAGCAAGGCGGGCATGACCGGGAAGGCAGGCAGGGCGTGACCCGGGAGGAACTCCTCAGCCAGCTGTACGACGACACGCTGGTCGGCAACGCGCCGGCCGTCCTGGAGCTGACCAACCAGGGCCTGGCCCTGGGCATTCTCCCCGAGGAGCTGCTGTACGAGGCGCTGATCCCGTCGCTGGAAGAGGTGGGCGCCCGGTTCGAGCGGGGCGACTTCTTCGTGCCCGAGATGCTCATCGCGGGCAAGGCGATGGCGGGCGCGCTGGAGATCCTGCGCCCGCTGCTGGCCGAGACCGGGGTGCAGACCATCGGCACGATCGTGATGGGCACGGTCAAGGGCGATGTGCACGACATCGGCAAGAACCTGGTCAACATCATGTTCGAGGGCGCGGGCTTCCAGGTCATCGACCTGGGCGTGCAGGTCGCGCCGGAGAAGTTCGTCGAGGCCATCAAGGAACACAAGCCGGACATCGTCGGGTTCTCCGCGTTCCTGACCACCACGATGCCGATGTTCAAGGCCAACATCAACGCGCTGACCAAGTCTGGCCTGCGCGATCAGGTCATCGTCATGGTCGGCGGCGCCCCGGTCACCCAGGAGTACGCCGACGTGGTGGGCGCGGACGGCTACGCGGCGGACGCCTCCGCCGCCGTGGTCCGGGCCAAGGAGCTGCTCGCGAAGCGCCGCGCGCTCGCCAACGCCTGACGACTAACAAAAGGAAGCCCCGTGCACACCATCCTGTCCTCGGCGACCAAGACGGTACGCATCGGCGACGACCAGCCGTTCGCGATCATCGGCGAGCGGATCAACCCGACCGGCCGGAAGATCTTCCAGCTGCAGCTGCGCAACGGCGACCTGTCCCGGGTCGAGATCGACGTCAAGGAACAGGCCGACGGCGGGGCCATGCTGCTGGACGTGAACATGGGCGCCCCGCTGGCCGACGAGGCCGAGCTGATGCGCCGCGCCGTCACGCTGATCCAGGAGCTCACCGACCTGCCGCTGGTCATCGACTCCTCGATCATCGAGGTGCTCGAGGCGGGCCTGGCCGCCTACCAGGGCAAGGCGCTGGTCAACTCGGTGACCGCCGAGGACGAACGGCTCGAGGCCATCCTGCCGCTGGTCCGCAAGTACGGCGCCGCGGTCATCGGCCTGCCCAACGACGAGGAGGAGATCCCCGAGGAGCCGGCCCGCCGGGTCGAGCTGGCCCGCAAGCTCATCCACGTCGCCACCGAGCGGTACAAGATCCCCGTCGAGGACATCGTCATCGACCCGCTGGCCATGCCGGTCGGCGCGGACACCCTGCACCCGACCCGGACGCTCGAGACCATCGCGATGATCAAGGCCGAGTTCGGGGTCAACATGACGCTGGGCGCGTCCAACGTGAGCTTCGGCATGCCGGACCGGCATGCGATCGCGGCCACGTTCCTGCCCATCGCCATCACCTACGGCCTGACCAGCGCGATCATGGACGCCCGCTCGCCGCAGATCGTCCGCGCGGTCAAGGCCGCCGACCTGGTGCTGAACCGGGACGAGTGGGGCGCGAACTGGATCGCCGCCCATCGCGCTGCGCTGGCCCGGGGACAACCCCCCAAGCCCCCCCGCGAGGGCATAGCCGGGAAAAGGCCGAAGCAGCGCAGGGCCAGGGCAGCACGTGACGGTGACCCAGGAGCAGGCACCCGGGCCCGTTCGGATCAATCTGCTTTTCAATGAGCGGGCCGTCCGGGTTCCGTACGGCGTGACGTTGTTCGACGCCGCCAGCTGGAACGGCATCGCGATCGACTCGACCTGCGGCGGCCACGGCACCTGCAAGAAGTGCCGGATCAGGATCGCCGACGACGCCCCCGCGCCGACCAGCCTGGACATCAGGGCGTACACCGCCGCCGAACTCAAGGACGGCTGGCGGCTGGCCTGCCGCACCCCGGCCACCCGTGACACCACCGTCGAGGTGCCGCCGCTGACCACCCGGCCCAAGGCGGCCACGGTCGGCGTCGGGCGGCAGGTCATCTTGCGCCCGGCGGTGCAGAAGCGGTACCTGGAACTGACCGAGCCGGACCTGTCCGACCAGGCCAGCGACCTGGAGCGGGTGCTGGCCCAGCTCGATGACCTGGAGCCCCGGGCCGACCTCGCGGTGCTGCGGACCCTCGGCCGGACCCTGCGCGCGGCGGACTATCACGTCACCGCGGTGGTGGTGGACGACGTGCTGATCGCCGTCGAGCCGGGCGACACCACCGACCGCCGGTTCGGCATCGCCTTCGACCTGGGCACCACCACCGTGGTGGCCACCCTGCTCGACCTGGGCACCGGCAC
This sequence comes from uncultured Actinomycetes bacterium, assembly GCA_963849595.1. Classification (GTDB taxonomy): domain Bacteria; phylum Actinomycetota; class Actinomycetes; order Streptosporangiales; family Streptosporangiaceae; genus Palsa-504. The sequence continues at coordinate 43,934 of CAWKIB010000011.1, read as the reverse complement.
CCCGGCCGCGGTGGCCTCCACGCTGAACAAGCAGCAGCCGTTCGGCGCGGACGTGATCACCAGGATCAGCGCCACCATGATGGACCCCGGCGCGCTGGACAAGCTCCAGGCCCTGGCCCAGGAGACGCTGGCCGAACTGGCCGCGGCGGTGTGCGCGGAGGGCGGGGTCGAGCCGGACGAGGTGTACGAGGTCGCGCTGGCCGGCAACGCGACCATGACCCACCTCGTCCTGGGCATCGACCCCGAGCCGCTCGGCATGGCGCCGTTCATCCTGGCCACCCGGCTGTACCCCGAGGTGCTCGCGGCCGACCTGGGGCTGCCCGTGCACCCCCGGGCCCGCGCGGTGGTCTTCCCCTCGTTCGGCGCCTACGTGGGCGGCGACATCACGGCGGGCCTGCTGGCCAGCGGCATGGACCGGGACGCCCGGGTCCGGCTGTTCGTCGACATCGGGACCAACTGCGAGATCGTCCTGGGCAACCGGGAGTGGCTGCTGGCCACTGCCGCGCCGGCCGGGCCCGCGTTCGAGGGGGCCGCGATCCGGTGCGGCATGCGCGCCGCCGACGGCGCGATCGAGGTGGTCACGATGACCCCGGACGAGCTGACCATGAAGGTCATCGGCGACGCCGAACCGCAGGGCCTGTGCGGGTCCGGCCTGGTCGACGCGGTGACCGGCCTGGTCAAGCTGGGCCTGCTCGACGAATCCGGCCGGCTCGTCGCCGAAGCAGGCGGCCGAGCCAAGGCACCCGGACTGGCGGGCCGGCTGACCACCATCGGGAAGGAACGGGTGTTCGTCCTGCACTGGCGGGGGCCAAGAACGCGGCCGAGGACAGCATCTACCTGTCCCAGCGCGACGTCCGCGAGCTCCAGTTCGCCAAGGCCGCGATCGCGACCGGCTGGCACATCCTGCTCGAGGAGGCCGGCCTGACCCAGGCCGACGTCAAGCAGGTCCTGCTGGCCGGGTCGTTCGGCAGCTTCCTGTCCCCGGCCGCCGCGATCCGGATCGGCCTGGTGCCCGACGTGCCCGTGCAGCGCGTGGTGCCGGCCGGCAACGTGGCGGGCGAGGGGGCGAAGATGGCGCTGCTCAGCCTGCGCGAGCGGGCGGGCGGCCTGGCCCTGCTGGAGGAGGTGAGGTATGTCGAGCTCTCCGACCGCGCCGACTTCAACGACCGCTTCGTCGCCCAGCTCAACTTTCCCGCAAGCTGACGTCCTCGCCTGCGGGGCGCTGGCCGGGCACGTCCGGGAGATCGTGGCGCGCCGCGGCTGGCCGGTCGCCGTACGGTCCCTGCCCGCGGTCCTGCACAACCGGCCGCAAAAGATCACTATTTTGGCCGAACGGTACGTGGTGCGTGCCCTGGACGCCGGCCGCACGGTGGCCGTGGCCTACGCCGACTGCGGCACCTACGGCGCCCTGGACGAGCTGTGCGCCCGGTACGGGCTGCGCCGGCTGCCCGGGCTGCACTGCTACGACGTGTTCGCCGGGGCGTCCCGGCTGGCCGCGATGTTCGAGGCCGAGCCGGGCACCTACGTGCTGACCGACTTCCTGCTGCGCGGCTTCGACCGGCTGGTGCTGGCCGAGCTGGGCTTGGACCGGTACCCGGAGCTGTGGCCGGACTACTTCGGGCACTACCGGCGGCTGGTCTGGCTGGCCCAGGAGCCGACCCCGGCGCTGGCGGCGGAGGCGGAGCGGGTGGCGGGGATGTTCGGCCTGCCGCTGACCCGGGTCGATACCGGGGTATCGCGGCTGGAGCGGGCGCTGGCCGCGCTGGTCTGCGGAGGCGGTCCCGTGGGCGGCGTGACCGAGTTGCTGCACGGTTTCGTTTCCCGGCCCCGGTTCGAGGTGATCCCGGCGCAAGGGGACCGAACAGGCCGTGGCCGAGTGGGTGCCGGCCGGGATGACGGTGACCGTCACCGCGTCGCCGGTCAAGGGGCTGGAGCCGACCATCGAGCTCGCCGAGAAGCTGGCCGGCCGCGGCTACCGGGTGGTCCCGCACCTGGCCGCCCGGTCGGTGGCCAGCGACGCGCACCTGGCGGAGATCGTCGAGCGGCTGCGGGCGTGCGGCGTGGACGACGTGTTCGTGCCGGGCGGGGACGCGTCGCACCCGGCCGGGCCGTTCGAGGGCGCGCTGCCGCTGCTGGAACGGCTGGCCGAGATGGGCGGCCCGTTCGGCCGGATCGGGATCACCGGCTACCCGGAGAGCCACCCCAAGATCCACGACGACGTCACCATCCAGGCCATGTGGGACAAGCGCAAGTACGCGACCTACATCGTGAGCAACGTGTGCTTCGACGCGGCCGGGCTGGGCCGGTGGATCCAGCGGATCCGGGCCCGCGGCGTCACCCTGCCGCTGTACGTGGGGCTGGCCGGGCCGGCCGAGCGGACCCGCCTGCTCCGGATGGCCGCGGTGGCCGGCGCGTCGGAATCGGCCCGGTTCATCACCCGGCACCCCGGCTGGATCCTGCGCTTCTGGGTCCCCGGCGGTTACAGCCCGGACCGGCTGCTGGACCGCGCGGCCCCGGTGATCACCGCGCCGGACGCGGGCGTGGCCGGACTGCACCTGTTCACCTTCAACCAGCTCCAGCAGGCCGAGCAGTGGCGGCGGGCCGCCCTGGAGCGCACCGGAATCGACAACCCACAGCGACTGGCGGGATAAGATTCATGACTGAAACTCCGGCTACTCCGGCGCGGGCCAGCGCCGTCATCATCGGGGCCGGCATCGTCGGCAACAGCCTCGTCCACCACCTGGCCCTGCTCGGCTGGCGGGATCTGGTCCTGGTGGACAAGGGCCCGATGCCCAACCCGGGCGGCTCCACCGGCCACGCCTCGAACTTCATCTTCCCCATCGAGTACTCCAAGATGATGTTCGACCTGACCACGGACAGCACCGAGCAGTACCAGGACCTGGGCGTGTTCACCCAGAGCGGCGGCATCGAGGTGGCCCGCACCCCGGAGCGGATGATCGAGCTGCGCCGGCGGTGCTCCCAGGCCAAGTCGTGGGGCATCCCGGCCGAGATCCTCTCGCCCGGTGAGGTGAACAAGCTGGTGCCCTACCTGGACGAGTCGGTCATCCTGGGCGGCGCGCACTTCCCCACCGTGGGCGTGGTCGACTCGCTGCGGGCGGGCACGCTGATGCGCGAGGGCGCGCAGCGGTCCGGCGCGCTCACCGTGCTGGCCGGCACCGAGGTGCACGGCATCACGGTGGACCGATGGCCAGGTGCGGGGCGTCTCGACCAGCGCGGGCGAGATTGCCACCGATAACGTGGTGATCTGCTGCGGGGTGTGGTCGCCGCGGATCGCCCGGATGGCCGGGGCCCGGCTGGCGCTGACCCCGACCGTGCACCAGATGATCAGCGTCGGCCCCATCGCCCTGTTCGCCGACACGCCCGGGCGAGATCTCCTACCCGATCGTCCGCGACGTGGACACCAACATGTACGAGCGCCAGCACGGCGGCGACATGGAGGTCGGCTCCTACGCGCACCGCCCGATCATCGTCGCGCCGGACGAGATCCCGTCCATCGAGTCCTCGGTGCTCTCGCCGACCGAGATGCCGTTCACCCAGGAGGACTTCGACCCGCAGCTGGAGCAGGCCCTCGAGCTGATGCCCGAACTCCTCGGCGACGAGCGGGCCGGCATCCGGTACGCGATCAACGGGCTGATCTCGATGACCCCGGACGGGCACCCGCTGCTGGGCGAGATGCCCGAGGCCAGGGGGCTGTGGGCGGCCGCGGCCAGCTGGATCAAGGAGGGCCCGGGCTGCGGGCGCGCGGTGGCCGAGCTCATGTCCGGGAAGGTCACCACCGTCGACGTGCACGAGGCCGACGCCGCCCGGTTCTACCCGCACCAGCGCACCGTCGCGCACGTCCGGGCCCGGGCCCGCGAGGGCTTCAACAAGATGTACGGCATCGTGCACCCGGCCGAGCAGTGGGAATCCGGGCGGCCGGTCCGGGTCAGCCCGGTCTACGACCGGGAACGGTCGCTCGGGGCCTTCTTCTACGAGACCGTCGGCTGGGAGCGGCCGTTCTGGTACTCCTCGAACGAGGACCTGCTGGAGCGGTACGCGGGGCGGCTGATGGAGCGCCCGGCCGAGTGGGAGTCGCGCTGGTGGTCGCCGGTCATCAACGCCGAGCACCTGGCCATGCGGGACGCCTGCGGCCTGGTCGACCTGTCCGCCTTCGCCGTGCTGGATGTGTATGGCCCCGCCGCGCTGGACGCCGTGCAGAACCTGTCGGTGGCCCAGCTGAACGTGGCCGCCGGGCGCGTGGTGTACACCTCGTGGCTGGACGAGGACGGCGGGTTCCGGGCCGACCTGACCGTGATGCGGCTGGGCCCGGACCGGTTCCGCGTGGTGACCGGCGGCGCGACCGGGATGTCCGACGCCAAGTGGATCGCCGACCACCTGCCCGCGGGGGCGGCGCTGGCCGACCTCACCTCGGCCTGGACCACGATCGGGCTGTGGGGCCCGCGGGCCCGGGACGTGCTGGCCTCGGTGACGGGCGACGACGTGTCGCACGCGGGGTTCGGCTTCGGCACCTGCCGGGAGATCGAGATCGGCGGCATCGTGGTGCTCGCCTCGCGGATCTCCTACGTCGGCGAGCTCGGCTGGGAGCTGCACGCGCCCATCGAGGAGGGCGCCCGGCTGTGGGACACCCTGTGGGAGGCGGGCCGGCCGCACGGGCTGGTCCCGGTCGGCATCGGCGTGTACGGGACCACCGGGCGGCTGGAGAAGGGGTACCGGGCGTTCGGCGCCGAGCTCACCCCCGACTACACCGTGGTCGAAGCGGGCATGACCCGGCCCAAGGTCAAGGAGCAGCCGTTCGTCGGCAAGGACGCCTACCTGCGGCAGCGGGCCGAGGCGCCGTGCGCGGTGCTGTGCACGCTGACCGTGGACTCGGTCGAGTCGGCGGACGGCACCCCGCGGTACATGCTGGGCGGCGAGCCGATCCTGACCCCGGCGGGCGAGCGCCTGGTCGACGCCAAGGGCCGGCCGTCGTACGTGACCAGCGCGGGTTCGGGCCCGTCGGTGGGCAAGCACCTGCTGATGGCCTACCTGCCCGCCTCGCACGCGGTCGAGGGCAGCTCGCTGCTGGTGGAGTACATGGGCGAGGCGTACCCGGTCACGGTCGCGGTGGCCGGGGCCACCCCGCTGTTCGACCCTTCGAACGCCCGGATCAGGAGCTAGTCGTCGTGGAGATTCTCGTCTGCGTCAAGCGCGTCCCCACCGTGGGCGGCAAGATCGCGGTGACCCCGGACGGGCAGGAGGTCGACACCCGGGCGTCCGGGTTCTCGATCAGCCCGCACGAGGAGTGCGCGGTCGAGGAGGCGGTGCAGATCACCGAGCGCCTGGGCGGCACGACCTCGGTGCTGACCCTGGGTCCCGAGGTCGCGATCGAGCAGCTCAGGGACGCGCTGGCCCTGGGGGCGCAGCGCGCGGTGCTGCTGGAGACCGACGGCCGGGAGTTCGGCCCGATCGCGACCGCGGCCGCCATCGCCGCCGAGGTCCGGGCCCATCCCTACGACCTGGTGCTGCTCGGCAACGAGGCGGCCGACACCGGCGACTACCAGGTCGGCATCCGGCTCGCGCACGAGCTCGGCTGGCCGGTCGCCACCGGGATCAAGAACCTGACCGTGTCCTCCGACGGCGTCGTCGCGCGCCGGGAGTACCGGGGTGTCGAGGAGGCCTACTCGCTGCCGCTGCCCGCCGTGGTCACGGTCAAGGAAGGCATCAACCTGCCGCGGTACCCGTCGCTGCCCGGTCGGCTGCGGGCCAAGCGGGCCGCCGTCGAGCGGTCCGCCCCGGCCTGGGCCGCCGAGGGCCTGCGCAAGGAGGCGCTCCGGGTGCCCGCGTCGAGCAAGCACCAGGCCACCGTGCTCGGCCACGGCCCCGACGCGGTGCCGGAACTGGTCCGCGTCCTGGACGAACTGGGGGTCCTGCCGTGACGCGTGCTCGTTTTGGTCGAGCTCGACGGCACGGGCGCCGGCCGACGCCTCGCTGCGGGCCCTGACCCTGGCCCGGTCCCTGGGGGACACTTCTGTCCGGACAGTTGTGTTCACCGACGCGGCGGAGCTGATCGGGGCCGACCTGTCCGACTACGGCGCCAGCGACGTGTACGTGGTCGAGCCGTCGGCGGTTGACGGGTATGCCCCGCAGGCCTGGGCCCGGGTGCTGGCCGGGCTGGCGGAAGAGACCGGGGCGACCGCCGTGCTGGCCGCCGGGACCGACCGGGGCAACGAGGTGCTCGCGCACCTCGGCGCGATCACCGGGCTGCCGATGGCGGCCAACTGCACGCTCGTCACCCCGGACGGCGGGCAGACGCACCGGCTCGTCCGGCACCGCTGGGCCGGGCTCCTGCTGGAAGAGGCGGTGATGGAGGCCCCGGTCGCGCTGTTCACCGTGGCCACCGACGCGGTGGCGCCCGGTGCCCGCGCAGGCGCCCTCGGCCATCCAGGTGCACCTGCACAAGCCCGAGCTGGGCGAGGACGACCTGCGGGTCCGGGCGGTGGAGTCGCCGGCCGGCGCGGGCGGCGCGTCCCTGGCCACCGCGCGGGTCGTGGTCGGCGGCGGCCGCGGCGTCGGCGGGCCGGACGGCTTCGCCCCGCTGGAGGAGCTGGCCGGGCTGCTCGGCGGGGTGGTCGGCGTGTCCCGGGTGGTCACCTCGGAGGGCTGGCGGCCGCACAAGCAGCAGGTCGGCCAGACCGGCACCAAGATCACCCCGGAGCTCTACCTGGCCTGCGGGATCAGCGGCGCCATCCAGCACATCGCGGGCTGCGCGGGGGCCAAGCACATCATCGCGATCAACACCGACCCCGGCGCCCCGATCCTGGCCCACGCCGACTACGCCGTCATCGGCGACCTGCACCAGGTGATCCCCGCCCTGGTCAGCGCGCTGCGTTCCCGCTGACCGTCCGGGCGCACCATCTGGATGGCCGGGTCTGGCGGGTGGTCTCGCTGGGCGACGACAGATCACGACCTTACCCGACACCACTTAACCCGCTCCCACCTGCGTCCGGACGCGGGTCGTCGGGGCGGTGTCCGGGCCAGTGGGCGGGACTGTCGGCGTGATCGGCGCAAGAATGGGAAAGTGGTGATGACCGGAACGCATGTTTAGTGCGAGGAATGGGGAACTTTTGGCGGCGATTGCCGTATGGCCTGGCGACAGCTATCCGCTCGGGGCCACCTACGACGGGGCCGGGACCAACTTCGGGCTGTTCTCCGAGGTAGCACAGCGGGTCGAGCTGTGCCTGTTCGACGACGACGGGACCGAGAGCCGGGTCGAGCTGCGCGAGGTGGACGGGTTCGTCTGGCACGGCTACCTGCCCGGCGTCAGCCCCGGCCAGCGCTACGGGTACCGGGTGCACGGGCCCTACAACCCGGCCGCCGGACAGCGCTGCAATCCCTCCAAGCTGCTGCTTGACCCGTACGCCAAGGCCATCGACGGCCACGTCACCTGGGGCCAGCCGGTGTTCTCCTACCCCTTCGGGCATCCGGACCGGCGCAACAACACCGACTCCGCGCCCTACGTCCCGCGCTCGGCGGTGGTCAACCCGTACTTCGACTGGGGCCTGGACCGGCCGCCGCGGACCCCGTACCACGAGACCGTTATCTACGAGGCGCACGTCCGCGGGCTGACCAAACTGCACCCGGTCGTGCCCGAGGAGCAGCGCGGGACCTACCTCGGCCTGGCCCACCCGGCGATCATCTCGCACCTGCACCGGCTGGGTGTCACCGCGATCGAGCTGATGCCGGTACACCAGTACGTCACCGACAGCCACCTGAACGACCGCGGCCTGCACAACTACTGGGGCTACAACACGATCGGCTTCTTCGCCCCGCACAACGGCTACGCCGCGAGCGGCCGGCGCGGCGAGCAGGTGCAGGAATTCAAGACGATGGTCCGCGCCCTGCACGAGGCCGGCATCGAGGTGATCCTCGACGTGGTGTACAACCACACCGCCGAGGGCAACGACCTGGGGCCGACGCTGTCCTTCCGGGGCATCGACAACGCCGCCTACTACCGGCTCGTGGACGACGACAAGCGCTACTACATGGACACCACCGGCACCGGGAACAGCCTGCTCATGCGGCACCCGCACGTGCTGCAGATGATCATGGACTCGCTGCGCTACTGGGTGCTCGACATGCACGTGGACGGGTTCCGGTTCGACCTGGCCGCCGCCCTGGCCCGGCAGTTCCACGAGGTCGACCGGCTGTCCGCGTTCTTCGACCTGGTTCAGCAGGACCCGGTGGTCTCCCAGGTCAAGCTCATCGCCGAACCGTGGGACGTGGGTGACGGCGGCTATCACGTGGGTAACTTCCCCCCGCTGTGGAGCGAATGGAACGGCAAGTACCGGGACACCATCCGGGACTTGTGGCGCGGCCAGCCCGCCACGCTGCCGGAGTTCGCCTCCCGGCTCACCGGGTCCAGCGACCTGTATAAGCAGGACAGCAGGCGCCCGGTGGCCTCGGTCAACTTCGTCACCGCGCACGACGGCTTCACCCTGCAGGACCTGGTCTCCTACGACCACAAGCACAACGAGGCCAACGGCGAGGACAACCGGGACGGCAGCGACGACAACCGGTCCTGGAACTGCGGCGTCGAAGGCCCCACCGACGACCGGGCCATCCTGGCCCTGCGCGCCCGGCAGAAGCGCAACTTCCTGACCACGCTGCTGCTGTCCCAGGGCGTTCCCATGCTGCTCGCGGGCGACGAGATGGGGCGCACCCAGCAGGGCAACAACAACGCGTACTGCCAGGACAACGAGATCTCCTGGGTCGACTGGGCGGTCCGCGCCGAATCGGACCAGGAATTGCTTGACTACGTGCGCAGGCTGACCAGGCTGCGCGCCGAGCACGCCGTGTTCCGGCGGCGGCGGTTCTTCCGCGGCCAGGCCATCCGCGGCGGACGGCAGCGGCTGGGCGACATCGCCTGGTTCACGCTGGCCGGGGAAGAGATGACCGACCACGACTGGGACGCCGGCTTCGCCAAGTCCCTCACCGTGTTCCTCAACGGCCGGGCCATCAGCGAGCCGGACCGGCGCGGCGAGCGGGTCGCCGACGACTCCTTCCTGCTGCTGTTCAACGCCAGCGAACAGGACCTGGTCTTCACCATCCCGCCGCGCCGCTACGGCCAGCGCTGGGCCAAAGCGCTGGACACGGCGATGCCCATGGCGGATTTTGAACATGACACTGCCGTCAAGCCAGGAGACGTGATCACGGTGATCAACTACTCCCTGCAGGTGCTGTCCCGTGGCTGAGCTGGCCGGCTGGGACCCGGGCCAGCCCTGGGCTCCGCTGTCCACGTACCGGCTGCAGCTCCGGACGGGGTTCGGTTTCGCCGAGGCGGGCGAACTGGCCGACTACCTGGCCGACCTGGGCGTGACGCACGTCTACCTGTCACCGATCCTGCAGGCCAACCCGGGTTCCCCGCACGGCTACGACGTGGTGGACCACTCGCGGGTCTCGGCCGACCTGGGCGGCGAGGACGCCTTCCGGGCCATGGCGGACCGGTTCCACCGCCATCACCTCGGGGTGGTGGTCGACATCGTGCCCAACCACATGGCCCGGCCCACGCCCGAGTCACGCAACAAGCAGCTGTGGTCGGTGCTGTACCAGGGCCAGGCCTCGCCGTACGCGCACTGGTTCGACATCGACTGGGCGGCGCAGGACGGCAAGCTGCTCATGCCGATCCTGGCCGGGCCGCTGGAGAAGTGCCTGGACGACCTCATCATCGACACCGCGCCCAGGACCCCGGAGAACGCCGAGCACCGCGGTCCGGTGCTGCGCTACTTCGACCACGTGCTGCCGCTGCGGGACGGCGTCGCCGACCTGCCGCTGGGCATGCTGCTCGCCGAGCAGCACTACCTGCTGGCCGACTGGCACGACGCGGCCACCCAGCTCAACTGGCGCCGGTTCTTCGACATCGACACGCTCATCGCCGTCCGGGCCGAGGACCCTGACGTGTTCGAGGCCACCCACCGGGTGCCGCTGCGGCTGGCCGCCGAGGGCCTGATCGACGGCCTGCGGGTGGACCATCCGGACGGGCTGGCCGACCCGGGCGGCTACCTGCGGCGGCTGGCCGGCGCGACCGGCGGCATGTGGGTCGTGGTGGAGAAGATCCTGGCCCGCGGCGAGGAGCTGCCGGCCTGGGACTGCGCGGGCACCACCGGCTACGACGCGCTGGCCCTGGTCGACGGGCTGTTCGTGGACCCGGACGGCGCGCCCCGCCTGACCGAGGACTACGTCCGGTTGACCGGCGGGAAGCCGGACTTCGCCGAGGTGGCCAGGGACGCCAAGCGCGGCATCGCCGACGCCACGTTCAGCGCCGAGCTGTACCGGCTGACCCGGGTGTTCGCCCGGGCCGACTTCCCGGCCCTGGCCGGGCTCGGCGAGGCCGACCTGCACGACGTGCTGGTCGAGCTGCTGGCCGCGTTCGGCGTATACCGGGCCTACGTGCAGCCGGGCGAGCCGCCGCCCGAGGTCTCGGCGGCCGTCGTGTCCGCCGCCGCGGCCGCGGCCCGCGAGGTCCTGGAGCCCCGGCTGCACCCGGCGCTGGACGCGGTGTGCGCGGGGGTGCTGGGCCTGGGCGGCGTGGCGGGCGACGAGGTGCGGCAGGCCGCCCGCGACGAGCTGGTCGTCCGGTTCGGGCAGACCACGGGGCCGGTGCTGGCCAAGGGGGTGGAGGACACCGCCTTCTACCGCTGGCCGCGGCTGGCCAGCCTGAACGAGGTGGGCGGCGACCCGGACATCTTCGGCGTCAGCCCGGCCGAGTTCCACGCCGCCGCCGGGCGCCTCGTGGCCCGGTGGCCGGCCACCATGACCACGCTGTCCACCCACGACACCAAGCGGCAGGAGGACGTGCGGGCCCGGCTGGCCGTGCTCGCCGAGTGGCCGGAAGACTGGGCGCACAAGGTCGCCGAGTGGCACGGCCTGGTCAGCTGGCTCACCGACGGAGCCGCGGCCCAGGCCACCGAGCGGGCCCCGGATCCCGACCTGGAGTACCTGATGTGGCAGACCCTGGTCGGCGCCTGGCTGCTGGGCGGCGAGCGGCTGCGCGAGTACCTGGGGAAGGCCATGCACGAGGCCAAGACGCGGACCTCCTGGACCGTGCGCGACCCGGGCTACGAGGCGGCGGTGCTCGGCCTGGCCGACGCCGTGCTGGCCGACCCGGAGCTGGTGGCCGGGATCGCGGAGTTCGTGGCCCGCATCGCGCCGGACGCCCGGGTGAACTCGCTCGGCGCCAAGCTCGTCCAGCTCACCATGCCGGGGGTGCCCGACCTCTACCAGGGCTGCGAGCTCACCGGCCTGTCGCTGGTGGATCCGGACAACCGGCGGCCGGTCGACTTCCAGCGGCGCCGGCGGCTGCTGGCCGCGCTGCGGGCCGGCCACGAGGTGGTGGGCCTCGATGCGGAGAAAATGCTGCTCACCAACCGCGCGCTGGAGCTGCGCCGGGACCACCCCGCGTGGTTCGCCGGCGGCTACACCCCGCTGGCCTGCGAGGGCCCGGCCGCCGAGCACGCCGTCGCGTTCGTCCGCGGCGAGCACGCGGTCACCGTCGTCACCCGGCTGCCCGCCGGGCTGCGCCGGCGCGGCGGCTGGGCCGATACCGTCCTGCCGCTGCCCGGGCTGCACTGGCGGGACGTGCTGACCGGGACCCGGCACGCCGGCCTGCGGCCGCCGCTGGCCGAGCTGACCTGGCGGCTCCCGGTGGCGCTGCTGATCCCGGAGGAGATCTACCTGGCCGAGCAGGAACGGCTGGCCGGCGAGAGCGCCCGGTGACCACGTTCAGCGTCTGGGCCCCGGCCGCGGCCCGGGCCGAGGTGGAGGTCGCGGGCCAGCGCTACCCGATGAGCCAGGACGACGCGGGCAGCAGCTCCGGGTGGTGGAGCGCGGACGTGCCCGACGTGGCGGCCGGCATCGACTACGGGTTCCGGCTCGACGACGGCGAGCTGCTGCCCGACCCCCGGTCGCCGCGGCAGCCGTTCGGCATCAACGGGCCGAGCCGCACCTACGACCACACGGCGTTCACCTGGACCGACCGGAGCTGGCGCGGCGGGCCGCTGCACGGGTCGGTGATCTACGAGCTGCACGTCGGCACGTTCACCCCCGAGGGGACGTTCGACGCGGCCGTCGGCCGGCTGGATCACCTGCGCCAGCTCGGCGTGCAGACGGTCGAGCTGATGCCGGTCGCGGCGTTCCCCGGCCGGCACGGCTGGGGCTACGACGGGTCAACCTGTGGGCGGTGCACGAGCCCTACGGCGGCCCGGACGGGCTGAAGCGGTTCGTGGACGCCTGCCACGCGCGCGGCCTGGCCGTCATCTTGGACGTGGTGTACAACCACGTCGGCATCGGCAACCGGCTCGCCGACTTCGGGCCGTACTTCACCACCGCGCACGTGACCCCGTGGGGACCCGCGGTGAACCTGGACCAGCCCGGGTCGGACGAGGTCCGCGCGTTCCTGATCGGCAACGCGCTGATGTGGCTGCGCGACTACCACCTGGACGGGCTGCGGCTGGACGCGGTGCACGCGCTGGAAGACCACCGGGCGCTGAACTTCCTGGAAGAGCTCGCGGCGCAGGTGCTGGCGCTCGCGGCGCTGCTGAACCGCGAGCTGGTCCTGGTCGCCGAGTCCGACGCCAACGACCCCCGGCTGGTCACCTCCCGGGAGGCGGGCGGCTACGGGCTGACCGCCCAGTGGAGCGACGACTTCCACCACGCCGTGCACGCCGCGATCACCGGCGAGCGGCAGGGCTACTACGGCGACTTCGGGTCCATGGCCGCGCTGGCCAAGACCTACACCAAGGTGTTCTTCCACGACGGCATCTGGTCCTCCTTCCGCGGCCGGACGCACGGGCGGCAGGTGGACGTGTTCCGCATTCCCGCGCACCGGTTCCTGGGCTACCTGCAGGACCACGACCAGATCGGGAACCGGGCCATCGGCGACCGGATCGCCGCCACGCTGCCGCCGGACCTGGTCAAGGTGGGCGCCGGCCTGGTGCTCACCGCGCCCTACACGCCGATGCTGTTCATGGGCGAGGAGTGGGGCGCCGACACCCCGTGGCAGTACTTCACCGACCACATCGACCCGGGGCTGGCCAAGGCCGTGGCCGAGGGCCGCAAGGCCGAGTTCGCGGCGCACGGCTGGGCCGCGGCCGACGTGCCCGACCCGCAGGACGAGGCGACCTTCCTGCGCTCCAAGCTCGACTGGACCCAGCTCGACCGCGAGCCCTACCTCGGCCTGCTGGCCTGGTACCGGGAGCTGATCGCGCTGCGCCGGGCCCGGCCCGAGCTGACCGACCCCCGGCTGGACCGGGTGACGGCCGACTTCGACGAGGACGCGCGCTGGATCATGGTCCGGCGGGGACGGCTGCGCATCGCGGCCAACCTCGGCCCCGAGCCGGCCCGGCTCGCGCTCGGCCAGCCCGGCACCGGGGTGCTCGCGGCGTCCAGCCCGGGCGTGACGATCCAGCAGGACACGGTCGAGATCCCGTCGGCCGCCTTCGCCGTCATCGAGACGAGGGCGCTGCGCCCGGCGTCCTGAACCAGGGTGGCTCACGCGGCGCAGGCCAGGACGGGCTGGGCGCCGCCGAAGGCACCTGCCACCATCGCGCGTGCCCAGCGCATCCGGGTGACCGCGGTCTCCGGGTGCTCGCCGAAGGACTGCGCGACCCGGGCCGCGCAGCCCGGGCCGCCGTAGGCCGCGACGGCTACGGCGATCGCCTGCTGGACCTGCCAGGCGCTGGGATCGCCGGAACGCTGCAGCGGCGAGGCGAACAGCGCATCGACCCGGGTGGCGCTGAGGCTGAGGTGGTACGACATCGAGGGCTCCTCGGCTGGTGGCTACCGTGACTACGCGGTAGGGGTCGTTGCCCTATAGGCCCGGCGTAGGCGCAGGCTCACCGGGACCCGGTTCCTGTGCGGTCGCGGCGCGGTCGACGGCGCGGCGGCGCGGGCCAGGCGCTCACGCGCGGCTCGGCGACGCAGGTCATCGATCCGGGTCCGGGCCAGTTCGTAGCTGATGGTGGGGTTCATCGCGGTCTCCTCGGTGGGGCAGGTGTGCTCTATTCCGAGGATGCTTCTAAGGCGGTGCGGCGCGGATCGGGCGATTGCCCGGTATTCGGGCGGGGAGATGCTTTAGATTCCGGCCGATCCCGGCTTAGGATCCCCGGTCGGCTAAGGCCCCGTCGGGCTGCCGGGCAGAAGCGAGTCGAACAGGCGGAGCCGGTGGGCGGTGGCGGCGGCCTCGCCGCGGGTGGTCACGCCGAGCTTGGCCAAGATGTTGGACACGTGCACGCTGGCGGTCTTCGCGGAGATGAACAGTTCGCCCGCGATCTCGCGGTTGCTGCGCCCCGCCGCCACCAGCCGCAGCACGTCGAACTCCCGGGCGGTCAGCCCGAGCCGTTCCGGCTCCTCGGCCGGAGCGCGGCCGGCTTCGTCGCCGGGCCGCTCGATCCAGACCCTGGCGCGCCGTGCGAGCAGGGCGATGTCGTCGCTCAGCGGCCGGGCGCCGAGCCGCCGGGCCAGTTCGGCGGCGCGGCGCAGCGTGGTGGTGCCGCCGTCACGGTCGCCTTCGCCCAGGGCGGCCTCGGCGAACCGGAGCAGGACCACCGCCAGCGGGTAGGGCTCGCCCATCGCCTCCCAGGCCCGCGCCGCCTCGTCCCAACCGGTGCGGTCGGCGGGCCCGGCTTCGGCGGCGAAGGTCAGCTGGTGAGCCCGCTGGGCCAGCCCGTCTGCGGTCAGGTGGCCCGCCTCGGCGGCGAGGCGATCGCGGAGCGCCGCGGCTCTCGCCGTGACCGCCGCGTCGCGTCCGGGCGCCGCGGCGGTGCACGCCCGGACGCCGGCGACCAGCAGCGGCCAGGCGTACCGGGGGCTGCGCCGCACGTCCAAGCGGTCGAGAGCGTCCTCGACCGCGGCCAGGGCCCCGGCTGGGCCTCGCCGAGCCGGCCCGCACCGGCCATCGGAATAGGTCACGGGTAGCCGGGAAGCGTGATGGCCGCCGCGGTCCTGGTGGACAGGTACCTGATCAGGCCCTTGGCCGGCAGGTAGGGCAGCATCCGGAAGAACCGGTCTCGCTGGCGTATCTTCTTGGCGGTCGCCGGGGCCAGGAAGTCACGGCCGCCGCGGGCCTGCTTCTGGCCCCGTGCGACGTAGGGACGGAGCAGCCGCTCGTACCGGTCATACGCGACGCGGTAGTCGCCGTCGGCCGCGGCCAGCTCGCCGGCCAGCACGTAGGCCGCGACCACCGCGGTGCCGGTGCCGTTCCCGCCCGGACCCGCCGCGTAGCCGGCGTCGCCGATGAGGGCCACCCGCCCGGCCGACCACCGGTCCAGCCGCACCTGGCTGACCGAGTCGAAGTAGAAGTCGTCCGCCGCGGCCATCTGGCCCAGCAGGGCCGGCACGTGCCAGCCCACGCCGTCGAAGGCCCGGGCCACGATCTCCTGCTGCCGGCCGGTGTCGCGGTAGTCGTAGCTGACCGGGGCGCCGTCCGGGGCGGCGAAGAAGAACTGCGCCACGGCCCGCCCGGTCTGCCGCGCGCTGAACACCGCGGCGGTCCGGCCCGGCACGCTGTACAGCAGCCCGGAATGGTCCAGGCCGAAGGAGTTGGCCACGCTGAAGATCGACACGTACAGGCCGAGGTCGTCCCGTGCGCCCGCCACGTCACCGAAGGCCAGCCGGCGGACCGCCGAGTGCAGCCCGTCGGCCCCGATCACCAGGTCGAACACCCGCGGGGCGGCGCCGGAGAAGGTCACGTGCACGCCGTCGGCGCGCTGGTCCAGGCCGGTGATCGTGTCGCCGAACAGGTACTCGGTCCCGTCCCTGGTCGCCTGGTACAGGATCCGGCCCAGGTCGCCGCGCAGGATCTCCACGTCGCCGGCGAAGATCCCGGCCGGCATCGAGGCCACCCGCCGGCCGTCCGCGTCCACGTAGGTGGTCGTGTCCAGGTGGGTCTGCTGATCCCGGACCTGGTCCAGCAGGCCCATCTTGGCCAGCACGGACAGGTGCGCGGCGCCGCGGAAGTCCACCGCGTACCCGCCGCCGCGCAGCGACGGCGCCCGCTCCACCACGGTCGGGTTGAACCCCCGCCGCCGCAGCCAGTACGCCAGGGCGGGCCCGGCCACGCTCGCGCCCGAGATGAGGATGTTCTGGTTCTCCATGCCTCGGATCATACAAACGTATAAGACAAATGTATAGGACGTTTGTATAGATTTCTTGGTAAGCTCGGGTCATGAGCCACAAGGAGGATCTGCTCGCCGGGGCGGTCGCGTGCCTGCGGGAGAAGGGCTACGCGCACACCACCGCCCGCGACATCGTCGCGGCGTCCGGGACCAACCTGGCCTCCATCGGCTACCACTACGGCTCGACCAAGGCGCTGCTCAACGCGGCGGTGCTCAAGGCCCTGGACGAGTTCGGCGAGCAGATGGCGCAGGCCATGGGGACCGGCGCGGTCGCGGGCGAGACCACGCTGGAGCGCTTCGAGCGGTTCTGGGCCGCGGTCATCGACTCGTTCGCCACCAACCGCCAGGTATGGCTGGCCACCTTCGACATCTTCACCGTGGCCCAGCGGGACCCCGAGGTACGCGCCGCGGTGGCCGACGGGATCGAGGACGCCCGGGCGTTCTGGGCGCAGGCGCTATACGGCGTCGACCCCGCCGACCAGCAGCAGGCCCGCGCGGTCGGCTCCCTGCACCAGGCGCTGGTCAGCGGCGTCCTGGTCCAGTGGCTGATCGACCCCGAGCGGGCCCCCTCCCCGGCCGGCCTGGCCGCCGCCATGGCCGCCATCGCCGGTCAGCTCACCGCCGAGACCACCTGACGCTCTACCTGCCCCACCTGCCGCAGCGGAGCAGGGTCGACGGGGCGTCGTACCAGTTCCGGCTGGTCCGCTGGGCCGGTTTCTAACCCGCCCCGCTCGGGTTGGAGAACCGCTGCGCAGGGGCGGGAACCACGGTCCGTTCGGAATAAAAAGGATCGTTACGGCCTCAGCCGAAGCACTGGCCCTCGCCCCGGTAGGTCGGGACGGCCGTGACCTGGTCGCCGCGGAGCACGTAGTAGTCGGTGAAGCGCTCGGCCAGCTCGCCGGCCTTGGCGTGGCGCAGCCAGACGCGGTCGCCGGGGCGCAGCAGGTCGGCGGCGGCGCCGCGCACCGGGGTCTGGACCTCGCCGGCGCCCTCGACGCCGGTCAGGGTCAGGCCGGCCGGCAGGTACGGCCGCGGCAGCCGGTTCCGGGTGCCGGTCCCGGAGGCGACGTACCCGCCGGAGAACAAGGTGGCGATGTGCGGGCCGGGCCGGCGCACCACGGGCAGGGCGAACAGCAGCGCGGGGTCGGGGGTGAAGCGGCGGTAGGCGTCGAACAGGGTCGGGCCGACCAGCCCCGAGCCCGCGGTCAGCTCGGTCACCGACTCGTCCCCGGCGGTCGTCTCCAGGCTGCCGGTGCCGCCGCCGTTCACGAACTCCAGGCTGGTCAGGGCCTGGATCAGGCGGACCGCCTCGGTCCGGCGCCCGCGCAGCTCGGCGGCCGAACGGTCCTGGATGCCGCGGATCAGCCGGGCCCGGACCGGCTGCCCGGGCGGGGCGTCGCCCAGGCCCGCGATCTGGCCCTCGTAGCCCATCAGGCCCACCAGAGCGAAGCCGGGCCGGCCGGTGATGGCGCGGGCCACGTCCGCGGCCTGCCGGGGCGTGAACACCGGGGAGCGCCGGGTGCCGATGTGCACCAGCGGCTGCCCGGCCAGCGGCCGCCAGGAGACGTCGAGCTCGAGGCAGACCCGGATCTCGGGGTGGCCGTCGCCCAGGGCCTGGTCCACCACGTCCAGGTGCGCGGCCGAGTCGACCATGATCGTGATATGCCGCCGGGCCCCCTCGTCCGCGGCCAGCGCCCGCAGCGCCGCCCGGTTCACCGTGGGGTAGGCGACCAGCAGATCGTCGCTGGTACCCGCGGCGTAGAGCCAGAGGGCTTCGGGCAGCGAGTAGCACATCACGCCCTGGTAGCCGGGCTGGGCCAGGGCGCGCTCGATCAGGTAGCGGCAGCGCAGCGACTTGGTGGCGACCCGGATCGGGCGGCCCGCGGCCCGGCGGGTCAGGTCGGCGGCGTTCGCGTCGAACGCGTCCAGGTCGACCAGGGCCAGCGGCGGGTCGAGCTCCGCGGTGGCGCGGTCGTACCGTC
Organism: uncultured Actinomycetes bacterium; assembly: GCA_963849595.1. Taxonomy (GTDB): domain Bacteria; phylum Actinomycetota; class Actinomycetes; order Streptosporangiales; family Streptosporangiaceae; genus Palsa-504. The sequence goes on along the minus strand of CAWKIB010000011.1, from coordinate 25,783 downwards.
TGCGCAGCGCCTCGGCCGGCGAGGTACCGCCCGGCGGCTGGGTGCGCGTGCCCTGGGCGACTGACATGCTCGCACAGTATGCGGAAGCCCGGTAAATATGAATACCCTCGGGTAATGAAGCAAGCTCTCGGGCCTGGCGAGTGGCGGAACTGGGCGGGAACGGCGACCGCGACGCCCGCCCGGCGGGCTCAGCCGAAGACCGAGGCCGAGATCTCCGCCGCGGTCAAGGACGCGGCCGCGGCCGGGCTCCCGGTCCGGGCGCTCGGCAGCGGGCACTCGTTCACCCCGGCCGCGGCGACGACCGGCCTGGCCCTGGACCTGTCCCGGTGGACCGGCGTCACGGCCGCGGACACCCGGACCGGCCTGGTCACGGTGCGGGCCGGCACCACCCTGCGGGCGCTCAACGCGGCGCTGGCCGAATTCGGGCTGGCCCTGGCCAACCTGGGCGACATCGACGCGCAGACGATCGCGGGCGCGCTGGCCACCGGAACCCACGGCACCGGCGCCCGGCTCGGCGGGCTGGCCACCCAGATCGAGGCGCTCGACCTGGTCCTGGCCGACGGCTCGCTGGTCACCTGCTCGGCCTCGGCCCGGCCCGAGTTGTTCGCGGCCGCGCGCGTCGGGCTCGGCGCGCTGGGCGTGGTCAGCGCCGTCACGCTGCGCTGCGTGCCGTCGTTCACGCTGGCCGCGGACGAGCGCCCGATGCCGGTCGAGCAGGTCATCGAGGAGTTCGACGCGCTCGCGGCGGCCAACGACCACTTCGAGTTCTACTGGTTCCCCTACGGCCGCCAGGCCCTGGTCAAGCGGAACAACCGGGTCCCGTCCGGGGAGCCGGCCGCGGCGCCGATGCCGGGGTGGCGCCGGTTCTGGGAGTTCGAGGTGATGGAGAACGCCGCGTTCGGGACGCTGTGCCGGGTCGGGCGGACCGCGCCCCGGCTCATCCCGGCGCTCAACCGGCTCTCCTCGGCCGCGCTGTCCGCGCGGTCCTACACCGACGCGTCGTACCGGGTGTTCGTCACGCCCCGGCGGGTCCGCTTCGTCGAGTCCGAATACGCCGTTCCACGTGAATCACTGCCCGGCGTGCTCGCCGAACTGCGCCGCGCCGTCCCCCGGCTGGCCGATCCGGTCATGTTCCCGGTCGAGGTGCGGGTGGCCGCGGCCGACGACATCTGGCTGTCCACCGCGTACGGCCGGGACACCGCCTACATCGCCATCCACCAGTACACCGGGCTGCCCTACCGGGCCTACTTCGACCTGTTCGAGTCGGTCGTGGCCACGGTGGCGGGCCGGCCGCACTGGGGCAAGATGCACACCCTGGACGCCGCGCGGCTGGGCCCGCTCTACCCGCGCTTCGAGGATTTCCGCCGGGTCCGGGCCGAGGTCGACCCCGAGGACCGGTTCGGCAACGCGTACCTCGGCCGGGTGTTCGGCCCGGCGGGATGATCCATTACCGGTTGATGACGGGTGGCGGCGGGCCCCGAACCGCCCTGGGCCGGCCGGCCGTAGTCCGGGTTAGTGGCCAGTGCTCGCGGCCGCCGCGAAAGGTCACGGCCCGTCGCTCATCTTGCGCGGTGATCGCCGGGCCGATGATCACCGCCTTCTTTCGCTCGTGCGGCCGCGGCACCGGTCCAGGTGGCCGATGTCTGGGAAGTGGGTGGCGGGATGTCAGAGGGTGATCCGGGCGGCACGCGGCTGCCGTGCCCGTGCGCGGCCCGGCGCGCGACGGCGGCCCGCATGCGCGTCCTGCAGGCGCTGGCCGTGGCCGGGCTCACCGCGCTGGCCGTGCTGTGCGTGTCCGGCCCCGCGGTCCAGGCCCAGCCCACCGCGAGCTCGGTGAGCCTGCCGCCGGGGCACGGCGGGGGTTCGGCGGTGGAGCGGATCACGCTGATCGCCATCGCGGTGCTGGCGGTAGGCGCCTTTGTTGTCCTGCAGGTCATCGCGCGGTCGCAGCGGCGTCGCTGGTCGGCCTTTGCCGACTGGCGGACCTGGCCGCCCGGCTTCGACCCCTGGGCCGGCCGCGGTGACCCGGTGGCCGGCCAGCACGAAGGCTCCGCCTACCGGCCGGGATACGGGTTCCTGCCCGGTCACGGGCGCGGCAGCGGCGTGTGCCGGAGGCGCGCAAGGGATCGTGCCGGAGGCGCGCAAAGGGATCGGGCCGGAGGCGCGCAACGGGATCGGGCCGGAGGCGCGCAAAGGGATCGTGCCGGAGGCGCGCCGTGGCCGCGACGACGGGCAGCGGCGGTCTTTCACTGCGTGACCCGCCCTGTTTAAGGTATTTGTGTCAGGACGTAGCAAACGTGTGGAAAGGCGCGTCGTGACCTTAGGCTGGCCCGAGCTGACCGCGCTTGACGCGTACCGGATTACCGAGATACCGCGGCGGCCCGGCCCGGGTGAGACCGGAGCGTCCGCCGGCCTGCCGAACGACCCCGGCCGCACGCAGCGGCTGGCCGCGCTGATCGCGGCCTACCACGCCGGCGTCGGCGCCAAGGACAACGACGCCAAGGACAGCGACGTCAAGGACAGCGACCCGGGCGCGCTGGCCCTGGGCTGGGTGCGGCACCGGGCCGGCGGCCCGGTCCAGTTCCTCGCGGCCGGTCCCGGCCTGGTCGGCAGCCAGGACGACCGCGAGGTCCTGCTCACCCTGCCCGGCGGCGCCCGGGCCGAGCCGCTGGCCCGCGGCGCCCTGGCCACCCTCATGGCCGAGCTGCCGAGCTGGCGGGCCATCGGCGGGCTCCGGCTGGAGGCCGAGCGGCGCACCGGGCAGCGGCCCCCGCCGTCGCTGGAAGAGTGCCTGCTGGCGGTGTGGCCCGGGGCGTTCGGCTGGCTGCTGGTGGCCGAGCCCGTGGGGAGCGCCGAGATCGGCGCGATGGCCGAGCAGGTGGCCCGGCAGGCCGAGTCGCTTGCCCGGCGAGGCGCACCGGCTCCGGCTGCGGCACGCCGAACTGCGCCAGGGCCTGTCGACCGGGCTGTGGCGGGTCCGGCTGGCCGCGGGCGGCGCCGACGCCGATGCCGCGGCCCGGGTGGCCGGGCTGGTCTGCGCGTCCGCCGACCTGGCCGAACTGCCCTATGCGGTGGCCCCGGCCGACGGCGGCGCCCGCGGCCTGCCCGAGCTCATGCAGGACACCGGCCCGGCGCCGGCCGGCGGGGACGCGGCGACGGGCTACCCCTGGTACGCCAGCACCGAGCTGGTCGCGGCGCTGGCCCGCCCGCCCGAGCGCGAGATCCCCGGGGTACGGCTGGCGCTGCCCCCCGACTTCGACGTGACCCAGGAGCCCGCCGCGGCCGGGCGGGACGCGATCGCGGTGGGTGAGGTACTGGACCGCAGCCGCCGGCCCGCCGGGCCGCTGCTGCTGCCGCTCGACTCGGTGAACCGGCACGTGTTCGTCTGCGGCGCCACCGGGGCCGGCAAGTCGCAGACGGTGCGCGCCCTGCTCGAGTCCGCCACCCGGGCCGGGATCCCGTGGCTGGTGGTGGAGCCGGCCAAGGCCGAGTACCGGCTGATGGCGCGCGCATTTCCGGGCGCATTTCCGGGCGCATTTCCGGGCGCCTGGCCGGGGCCGCCGAGGTGGTGCGGATCCGGCCGGGGGACTCGGACGCGATCGCGGCCGGGCTGAACCCGCTGGAGCCGGCCCCGGACGCCGCGGGCCGCCGGTTTCCGCTGCAGACCCACGCGGACCTGGTCACGGCGCTGTTCATCGCGTCGTTCCGGTCGCAGGAGCCGTTCGGGCAGGTGCTCAGCGCGGCGCTGACCCGGGTCTACGAGGACGCCGGGTGGGATATGGCGCTGGGCGAGACGATCGCGGCCGACCCCAACCCCGGCTACCCGCGCCTGGCCGACCTGCAACGGGCCGCGGTCAGGATCCTGCGGGAGGTCGGCTACAGCGAGCGGATCACCGACGACGTGCTCGGGTTCGTCAAGGTGCGGCTGTCCAGCCTGCGCCTGGGCACCACCGGCCGGTTCCTGGAGGGCGGCCATCAGCTCGACTTCGGCCGGCTGCTGCGGACCAACGCCGTGCTCGAGCTCGAGGACGTGGGCGACGACGGCGACAAGGCGTTCCTCATGGGCACGGTGCTGATCCGGCTGGCCGAGCACCTGCGGATGGAGCACCGGGCCCAGCCGTCCGGCCAGGTCCGGCTGCGCCACCTGACCGTCATCGAGGAAGCCCACCGGCTGCTGCGCCGCCCGGACGCCCCCGGCAGCGCGGCCGCGCACGCGGTCGAGCAGTTCGCCGGCCTGCTGGCCGAGATCCGCGCCTACGGCGAGGGGGTCATCATCGCCGAGCAGATCCCCGAGCGGCTGGTCCCGGACGTGATCAAGAACACGGCGGTGAAGATCACCCACCGCCTCCCGGCGGCCGGCGACCGCGAGGCCGTGGGCGCCACGATGAACATGACCCGGGCGCAGAACCGCTTCCTGGTCACCCTGCGGCCCGGCGAGGCCGCGGTCTTCGCCGACGGGATGGACTACCCGCTGCTGGCCCGGATGCCCGACGGCACCGGCCGGGAGGCGGCGGCCGAGGCGGCCACCGCGACCCCGGCCGGGGTGGTCCGGTCGCGCAGCACGACGTGCGGCGCGGACTGCACCGCGCGCCCGTGCACGCTGCGCGACATGCGGGTCGCCCAGCGGGCCCTGGAGGAGTACCCGGCCATCCGGCTGTGGGCCGAGCTGTCGGTCCTCGGGCACCTGACCGGCTGGCCCATGCCGGTGCCCAGGACCGCGCTGCTGTCCCTGCTGGAGATGATGCCGTCCCGGCTGCGGGACTGCGCCATCTCGCACGGCGTGGACGCCGCGGTGAGCGCCCGGGTGCCGGTCATCGCCCGGCGGGTCAGCCCGGTCGGGCTGGCCGCGCACGTCAGCACCGCGATCCGGGCCCGGGTGTCGCGGGGCAGCTGGCTATGCCAGCGGGAGGAGCCGCGCTGGCTCGCGCCCGCCTACCAGTGGACGCTCGTGCTGGACGCGCTCAAGACCGCCGACCGGAAGAACCCCGGAGCGGGCCCGCACCCGCGCAGCGCGGAATGGGAGCGGACGTACGGGCAAGCCATTGCCGGCGACACCTGTGCCCGGCAGGTCGGGACGGTCCAGCGCTGGTACGACGGAGCGCAACGCGATGCCTGGGAGGTGCGGGCGGTGGCGTTCGGCGTGGACAGCCCGTCGGCCGTCGAACGGGCCGCCGGGGCCGCCGCGGAAGACGACGACTTCGAGGAACGGCTCACCGGGTACCTCGACCAGTTCGTCGACTGCCGTTGGCCTCGGCTTTACCTGACCGGAGACGCCCTCGGAGATCCTCCGGATCAGCCCCTGTAGCCCCGCGTTGTCCACAATTTAATCCACAGACATGTGCATTCAGTTGCCAGGCCCCTACGCATCCTGGGACGTTACGTTCTGAGTTATCCACAGTGCGTGCTTGTGGAGAACGCCGGTCAGGTGGTCGGCAGCAGCTCGGGAAGCCTGCCGGGGGACACCGCCGACGCCGACCGCCAGCCCCAGCGCCCGGACAGGCAGAGCCAGACCAACGCCACGGTGGCCAGCAGGCGAACGCCGGGCGTCAGCCACGCGCCGTCGAACTGGCCCAGATCAGCGAGCCAGTGCGGCTGGACCGGGCTCTGCACGGCCTGGACGTAGACGGTCGCGCCGGCCAGCAGGCGGATCAGCACCACCCAGTCCAGCCGGGAGGCCGAGTACAGCGCGAGCAGGCTGAGCGCCATCACGTCGTACCAGGGCCGCTGGAAGGCGGTGACGAACAGCCAGGCCAGGCTCAGGGCCAGCGCCGGGGTCACGGCGGGCAGGTCCGGCAGCCGGTCGGGGAGGCGCAGCACGGCCAGCACCGCCACGGCCGCGAACAGCAGGTACGCGACCAGCTCCAGGTGCGGCGGGACGCTGGTCACGCTGAACTGGGTATAGCCGAGCACCGGCCGCCAGAACAGCTGGTACATGGTGTCCCAGGTGATCCCGGGGCTGCGGGTGATCAGGACCTTGATCGCCGGGGTGCCCGCCGCCAGGTAGGCCGGGACCACGACCAGCACGAAGCCGGCCGCGGCGGCGGCCAGCGGCTTGACCGACCGGCGGCAGGCCCAGGCCACGGCCAGGCCGAACAGCGCGTACTCGGCCTTGATGCCGGTGGCCACGCCGATCGCCAGCCCGGCCAGGGCCGCGTCGCGCAGCCCGATCTGCCCGCGATCGCCGTTCGGGGTGCGGCTGGTCTGGCTGCTAGCTGGTCTGGCTGCTGCTGGTCTGGCTGGGGCGCAGGCGCAGCGCGGCCACGCCCAGCAGGCCGAACAGCGCGGCGAGCCCGTCGATGTGGCCGCTGGCCACGATCTCCCAGAGCAGCAGCGGGTTCACCGACCAGAGCAGGTGGGCGCGCAGGCGCTGCGCGGGATCGGCCCGGAGCATCCGGTCCAGGGCCACGATCACCGCGCCGAAGGCCAGCGCCTCCTCCAGCTTCAGCCAGAACGTGATCCGGGCCAGCGACGACCCGCCCAGCTCGGCGGCGGCCCACTCGGCCCCGGTGGCCACCGGGCCGTACACCGACACCGTGGTCAGCCAGGTGGACGGGATCTCGTTGAACGGGATCTGCCGGCCGATCGGGTCGCCGCTGCGCTGCAGCTGCAGCGGGGTCATGACGTAGGGGCTGTGCCCGATGACCGCCATCCGCCCGTTGGCGGCGTAGGAGATGGCGTCGGTCGAGCCGGCCGAGGGCAGCACGGTCACCACCGCGACGGCCAGGAACGCGGCCGCCATGACCGCGCGCACCGGCGGCCGCGCGCCGCGCGCCACGGCGACCAGCCCGGCGATCACCCCGGCGCAGCCCAGCACCATCGCGGCCCACAGCGACACGGTCACGAACGTGGCGGTCAGGTGCAGCGCGTGCCACCAGGGCGGCCACCCGGGCTACCGACCGACGGCTTGCGCATGACCGGGACGGAGACGTTCGGTCCCGCGGCCGAGACCGCGATGATGATGAGCGTCGAGACGGCGATGGCGGCCGCGGCCAGCCAGCCGAGCAGGCGGGTCAGTCCGGGCGAGGCGGACCGGGTGGTCCTTTCGTCCCCGTCGTGCTCGCTCACCGCTTTGCCTGCCTGCCGGTCATGATCCTTGGGTCCGTCACTAGACGGTACCGGATCAGGCGCGGACAGGCGCGGCGTCCGGCCTGGACGCCGCGCCTGTCCGGCGTGCTTGTTACTTCCCGTCAGTTCCCGGGCGTGGTGACCCGTCCGTTGACCGAGGAGGCCTCGGCCGCGGGGTCGTCGGCCGCCGCCTGCTCGGTGGCGTCCGGTTCGGTGGCGTCCTTGGCGTCGGCGGTGGCCCGGGCGTACCGGCGCCGCATGGCGACGGCCGCCGTGGTGCCGGCCGCGGCCAGCACGGCGCCCAGGCCGAGCATCCAGCGCCAGTCGAGCAGCCGGCGCACGCCGGTCTTGGCCGGGGGCGTGGGCGTGGGCGGCCGGACCTAGCTGGCGGTGGAGCGCAGCGTCGAAGAGACCTTCGGCGCGACCGCGGTGGTCACCGCGTCCGCGGCGTCCTCGAGCCGGGGCGCGGCCCATTCCCGGGCGCCCCGGACGGCGACCTGCACGCGCGGGGCGGCCCATTCCTTCGCGCCGACAGCGCCTTGGCGTACTCCCAGGACCGCTGTCGTTCCCGCGCGCTTTCCCAGCGGGACGGCCTGAGCGGCGGCGTCCTTCGCGCGCGCGCCGATCGTCGCCGTCTCGTCGGTAGTGCGGTTGGTCTTGATAAGGGACACAGTAAACCTCCCGAGCGTAATCCCGTTATCACAGACTTCCCGTCCCGGCTGTCTTCAACCATCGCGTGCTACCGGTACGGTGATGAGTGAAGGATGTTTACGCCGACGAAATATTAGGCCATCGGATGGAGTCACACGCATGGCAGAAACGCTGACGGCGACGTTGCAGACTAACCAGGGCCGGGTGGTCGTCCGCCTCTTCCCTGATCACGCACCGAAAACCGTGCGCAACTTCGTGGAACTGGCCGAGGGCGGCAAGCAGTGGACCGACCCGAACACGGGCCGCGAGACCACGGCCAAACTGTATGACGGGACCATCTTCCACCGGGTCATTCCCGACTTCATGGTCCAGGGCGGCGACCCGCTCGGCAGCGGCCGCGGCGGACCCGGCTACAAGTTCGCCGACGAGATCCATCCCGACCTGCGCTTCGACCGGCCCTACCTGCTGGCCATGGCCAACGCCGGGCCCGGCACCAACGGCTCGCAGTTCTTCATCACCGTCGTCCCCACCCCCTGGCTCAACGGCAAGCACACCATCTTCGGTGAGGTCATCGAGGGCGCCGACGTGGTGGACGCGATCACCCGGCTGAAGACCGGCAGCCAGGACCGGCCGGTGGAGGACGTCGTCCTCGAGTCGGTCACCGTGGACCGCTCCGCCAGCTGATCGGACCTTCAATCGTGAGCACGCCCAGCGACCCCGGATCGGGCGCACCGGGTCAATGGGACCAGCCAGGCCAGCCGGACCAGGGGGAGCAGACCGGATCGCAGGTCCCCACCTGTTACCGGCACCCTGGCCGGGAGACCTACGTCTCGTGCGTCCGGTGCGGGCGCCACGCGTGCCCTGACTGCATGCGATCGGCCTCGGTGGGCCAGCAGTGCGTGGATTGCGTCGGTCAGGGCGCGCGGAGCACCCGGCAGGCCAGCACCGCGTTCGGCGGCCGCCCGGCCGCCGGCGCCGTCGTCACCTGGACGCTGGTCGCGATCAACGTGGTGGTCTTCCTGGTCACCTGGGTCCGCCCGAACATCGTCACCGACCTGGAGATGGTCGGGTACGCCACGTACGGATTCGGCGGCCCGCTGCACGGCGTCGCCGCGGGCGAGTGGTACCGGCTGATCACGTCCGCGTTCCTGGCCCCGGCCACCGGCCAGGGCGGCCTGGGCATCCTGGACATCGTGTTCAACATGTGGGCCCTGATCTTCGTCGGCCCGGCCCTGGAGGGCCTGCTCGGCCGGCTGCGCTTCCTGGCGGTGTACCTGCTCAGCGCGGTCGGCGGCGGGGTGATGTACTACTTCCTCGCGGCGCCGAACGCCCCCGCGGTGGGCGCCTCGGGCGCCATCTTCGGCTTGTTCGGCGCGTGGTTCGTGGTGTCCAGGCGGCTCCGCCTGGACACTCGCGGGATCGTCGCGCTGATCGCCATCAACCTGGCGCTCAGCTTCTTCTGGCACAACACCATCGCCTGGCAGGCCCACATCGGCGGGCTGCTCACCGGCGCGGTCCTCACCGCGGCCTACGCGTACGCGCCGCGCAAGCACCGCGTCGCGCTGCAGGTGCTCGCGACCGTCGCGGTCGTGGTGCTGCTGGTGATCGCCATCGTGGTCAGGAACGGGCAGCTGACCGGGGCGGGCGGCTAAGGCGCGAGGCCAGCGGTTGACTCAGCGCCAGCGGGTGGACAGGGTGACGCCGGCGATGATGAAGGCGAAGCCCACCACCAGGTTCCACGCGCCCAGGGCCGACATGCCGGGGAACTAGCCGTTGGTGATGTAGTACGCCACGATCCAGGCCAGGCCGACGATCAGGCAGACCACGATGGTCGGTCCGACCCACGGCGCGCTGACCTTCCGCCGGGCCGACTTCGGCGGCGGCGGCGTGTAGACCGTCCTCTTCCGGACGCGCGACTTGGGCACGATGGCCTCCTGCATGGCAAACCCCGCAAGGGTCCGGGGGGCCGTCCCCCGGGCTAGCACAGCGGTGCGGAACCTAAGCGTAGCGGTCTCCGCGGTGGTCGCGTTCTCCGGGCGAAGCTGGTTACAAATGGATATCATTCAGTTTCGCTTAGTAACGATCAGCCGCTGACACTGAGCGGCTAGAGCGCGGCCGGGCCGCCGGCTCGCCCGCAGCCACCAGGGGTCAGAAGCCGGGGAGGATGCCGCCGCTGCCGCTCGGGTTCGGGGTGGGGGAGGTCGACGAGGGGGTCACGGACGGGGACGGCGAGGCCCCGTTCTGGACGAAGATGGTGATGGTGGTGCCCTTCGGCCCCGTACTGTTGGCCGCCGGGCTGCTGGGAGAAGACCGTGCCGTTCGCGTACTGGGACGGACCGGATCCCTGCTGGACGCTGACCGCGAACCCGGCCGTGGTCAGGATCTGGTTGGCCGTCTGCTGGGAGTCACCGACGACTGACGGCACGGACACGCCGCCGCCGGAGACGGTGATCGTCACCGTGGAGCCCGGCGGGGCCGTACCGCCGCTCGGACTCTGGCTGATCACGGTGCCCGATGGCTGTGTCGAGGTGGGGTCGGGCTTGACCGAGACCTGGAAGCCCTTGGCCTGAAGCTGGCTCTGAGCGGCGGTTTCCTGCTGGCCGACCACGGAGGGAACCGCGACCGGCGCCGCCCCGGTGGAGACGTACAGCGTCACCAGGGTGTTCGCGGCCACGTTGTTGCCCTGCGGCGGGTTGGAGCTGATCACCAGGCCCTTGCCGACGTTGCTGTTGGCCTGGTCGACCACGGTCGAACGCAGATGCTGGTGGGAGATCTCCTGCTCCGCCACGGCCACTGTCTGGTTGTTCACCAGCGGCACGGAGTACGTCTTGCCCCCGGCCAGCAGGTAGTAGGCCACGCCGATGACGACGCCGAGCACGAGCACCAGCCCGAGCACCCACGGGATCCACCGGTGCCCGCCCCCGCGGCCGCGGTCGTAGCCCTGGCCGGCGTAGTCGTAGTCGGCCACCGGCGGGATCGCGGACGTCCCGCCCGTCATCGGGTCCGAGCCCATCCGCTGGGTGTTCTGGTACATGTCCACCCGGGTCGGTGGCGCGGCCGCCACCGGCAGGCCGGACGCGGCGCGCTGCAGGTCGGCGCGCATGTCGCCGGCGGTCTGGTACCGGTCGGCGGGAGACTTGGCCATCGCCTTCAGCACGATCGCGTCGGCCCAGGCCGGGACGTCCGGATCTACCCGGGACGGCGGGATCGGGTTCTCCCGGACGTGCTGGTACGCGATCGCCACCGGCGAGTCGCCGGTGAACGGCGGCCGGCCGGTGAGCAGCTCGTACAGCAGGCAGCCGGTGGAGTACAGGTCGCTGCGGGAGTCGACCCGCTCGCCCCGGGCCTGCTCGGGCGACAGGTACTGGGCGGTGCCGATCACCTGGGCCGTCTGGGTCATGGTGGCCTGCGCGTCGCTCATCGCGCGGGCGATGCCGAAGTCCATGACCTTGACGTCGCCGTTGCGGGTCACCATCACGTTGCCCGGCTTGATGTCCCGGTGCACGATGCCGGCCTGGTGGCTGTAGTCCAGGGCCCGCAGCACGCCGTCGATGATCTCCAGCGACCGTTCCGGCAGCAGCCGGTGGCCGTCTTGCAGCAGGTCACGTACCGTGCGGCCGTCGACGTACTCCATCACGATGTACGGCACCGGGAGCCCGGTCGCCATGTCCTCGCCGGTGTCGTAGACCGCCACGATCGACGGGTGGTTCAGCGAGGCGGCGGATTGCGCCTCGCGGCGGAACCGGGCCTGGAATATCTGGTCCCGGGCCAGGTCGGCGCGCAGCGTCTTGATCGCGACGATCCGGTCCAGCCGGATGTCGCGGGCCCGGTACACCTCCGCCATGCCGCCGCGGCCAACGACGCCGTCGAGCTCATAGCGGCCGCCGAGTAGACGGGGCTGTGTCATGTCTCGCACTCTGCCAAACCACCCTGCGTTATTGCCAGTATCTAACCCGCCGGCGGCGACGTTGAGGAAGAGGAACTCGCCGACGCCGACGACGAAGATGATGACGAAGCACTTGCCGATGTGGAGCTGCTCGCCGACGAGACGGGGCTCGACGACGATGGTGAGATCTTGGGAGATGATGTCGGTTTAGTTGACTTACGGGGCTTCGGGCTCACCGAGGTGGCGGGCACCGTTGACCGCTCCACCGTACTAGGAGTCGGGCTGGTCGTGACGGGCTGACTGTTGGACGCGGACGACGGGACGGCCGACGAGCTCAGGTGCTGCACCGTGTTGCCCACGTCTCCGCTGGTCTGGCCGTGGAGGTGGCCGCTGAGGTACAGGCCGGTGGCGGCGGCCGCGGCGCACAGCACCGCGGTCAGGCCCGCCGTCATCCAGCGGCGCCGGTTGCCGGGCGGGCGCGGGCCGGGGCCCTGTTCATAACCGGCTGGGTCATAGTCGTCCGGGCGCAGCGTCCCGGTGGGGGCGGCGGGCAGGTCCGCTCTGGTCACCCCGGGGAACTCGTCGGTCCGGCCGGACGCGCCCAGGGCCCCGCCACCAAGAAATAGGGCCTCGCGCAGCATGTCGGCCCGGTCCGCCACCACCCGGGCGCTGACCGGGCGCCCGGCCGGGGTCTTGGCCAGCATGTCGTAGACCAGGTCGGCCACGGGCTGCGGCACGTCCGGCGGCAGCGCGGGCACCGGCGCGTGCTTGTGCGCGTACGCGATGGCCAGCGGCTCGCTGGCCGTGAACGGCACGTGCCCGGCCAGGCACTCGTACGCCACCACCCCGAGTGAGTAGATGTCGGAGGAGGCGTCCACCGGCGCGCCGGTGGCCTGCTCGGGTGAGACGTACATGGCCGTGCCCATGACCATGCCGGTCTCGGTCAGGTGCGAGGCCTGCGCCGCGCGCACCGCGGTGGCGATCCCGAAGTCCGTGATCTTGGTCGTGCCGCCTGCGGCCACCAGCAGGTTGCCGGGCTTGATGTCGCGGTGCACGATGCCAGCCTGGTGCGCCGCGTCGAGCGCCCGGGCCGCCTGGCCGACGATGTCCAGGGTGGCGTCGGGCGAGAGCCGCCCGGCCCGGGCCAGGATCGCGGACAGCGGCTCGCCCTTGACCAGCTCCATGATCAGGTACGCGCCGCCGAACTCGGCCGACTCGCCGTAGTCGTAGACCCGGGCGATGCCCGGATGGGACAGGCTGGCCGCGTACCGGGCCTCGGCGCGGAACCGGGCCAGGAAGGACTCGTCGCCCGCCCGCCCGGTGGGCAGCAGCTTCACCGCGACGGCGCGGTTGAGCAGCACATCCTCACCGCGCCAGACCTCGCCCATGCCGCCGGCCGCGATACGGTCGGTCAGCCGGTAACGGCCCGCGAGCAGGTAATCGGTCACTACTACTTCCCCAGGGATGCCAGGTAGGCCTTGATGACCTGGACAGCGATGGGGGCGGCTGCGGTTGCCCCGTACCCTCCGCCTTGAATTATGACGCCCACGGCGATCTTCGGGTTGTCGTAGGGCGCGTAAGCAGGTGAAGACGGCGTCATCGAGGCCGGTGTTGTTCGCGCCCGTTCTGCGCGGTACCGGTCTTGCCGGCCATGGTGAAGCCCACCGCCGCGGTGTTGTACGCGTTCGCCGTGCCGTCGGAGTCCTGGACCACGGCGAGCATCATCTGACCCAGGTCGGTGGCGACGGTGGGCGAGACCGGCTGGCTCAGCTGGGTCGAGTTGGTGGTTTCCACCGTGCTCAGGTCGCTGGCGGTGACCTGCTTGACCAGGTACGGCGTCATCAGCTTGCCGCCGTTGGCGATGGCTCGCCGCGAACATGGCCTCCTGCAGCGGGGTCACCGTGTCGCTGTACTGCCCGATGGCCGAGAACGCGGTCAGCGCCTGGCTGGGCGGGATGACGTAGTTGCTCGGGGTCACCGGCATCGGGATCCGCAGCGTCTTGCTGTTCATGCCGAACAGCTCGGCGAAGTTGTTGAGCGTCGGTCCCCCGAGGGTCATGCCCAGGCTGCCGAACGTCGTGTCGCACGACTGCGCGAAGGCGGTCAGCAGCGGCGCCTGGCCGCTGCCGTTCCCGCAGACCTCGCCGTCGTTGTTGGTCAGGATGTGCGTCGTCTGCGGCAGCTTCAGCTGGGTGGGCGAGTTGACGTTGGTCTGCGGGGTGCTGTTCGGGTTCTGGGTGAGGTACGCCGAGCTGGTCACGATCTTGAACGTGGAGCCGGGCGGCCAGGTGAAGTTGATGGCCCGGTTCAGCAGCGGGTTGCTGGCCTGCTTGAGCAGGGCGTTGTCGGCCGCGATGAGCTGCTTGCTGTTGTGGGTGGCCAGCACGTTGGGGTCGAAGCTCGGATAGGAGGCCATGGCCAGGATCGCGCCGTTCTGCGGATCCAGCGCGACCACGGCGCCCGGCTTGCCGCCGGTGTCGGCCTGCAGCGCGTTCCAGGCCGCGTCCTGGGCCTTGGAGTTGATCGTGACGGTGACGTTGGCGCCCTTGCGCGGCTTGCCGGTGAGCAGGTCGATGAAGTTCCTGACCGTGAGCGAGGAGTCGCTGCCGTTCAGCACCGAGTTCTTGTAGTACTCGATGCCGCTCTGGCTGTACAGCGTGTCGTAGCCGGTCACCGGGGCGTATTCGGCGCCGTGCGGGTACTTCCGCTGGAACTTGTAGACGTCGCTGCTCGGCGCGGACTCGGCGATCGTCACCCCGTCCGAGGTGACGATGCTGCCGCGCTGGTACTGGAACTGCGCCTCGAAGGCGCGCGCGTTGTTCGGCTTGGTGGCCAGGCTGGCCGGCTGCGAAGCCCTGCAGGTAGTTGACGTTGATCAGCAGCAGCACGAACATCACCAGCACGGCGATCGATATCCGGCGCAGCGCGCGGTTCAATTGAGCGTCACGACCTGCGTCAGCCCCTCCTCTTGGATCGGCCGGGGCGGCGGGCGCCGCGCGGCGTCACTGATCCGGATCAGCAGCGCGATGAGTATCCAGCTCGCCACCAGCGAGGATCCGCCCTGGGACAGGAACGGCGTGGTGATGCCGGTCAGCGGGATGAGCCGGGTCACGCCGCCCACGATCACGAACACCTGCAGCGCGAGCATGAACGACAGGCCGCCCGCCAGCAGCTTGGAGAACGGGTCCTTGACCGACATCGCGGCGCGCAGCCCGCGCTGCACGATCAGCCCGTAGATGAGCAGGAGGGCCATCAGCCCGGCCAGGCCGAGCTCCTCGCCGAACGCGGTGAACACGAAGTCGCTCTGCACCAGCGGCGTGATGTACGGCTGGCCGCCGCCCAGGCCCTTGCCGAGCAGCCCGCCGCTCGCCATCCCGTACAGGCCCTGGACCAGCTGGTAGGCGTTGTCGCTGGGGTTCTGGCCCGCTGAACGGATGCAGCCAGATGTTGAACCGCAGGGCGACGTGGGAGAACAGCCTGCTCGCGGCGAACGCGCCCGCCACGAACATGACGAAGCCGAGCAGCAGCCAGGATGTCCGGGACGTGGCGATGTACAGCATCGCGACGAACAGGCCCATGAACACCGCGCTGGTGCCGATGTCGCTCTCGAAGACCAGCAGCAGCAGGCTGGCCGCCCAGATGACCAGGATCGGGCCGAGGTCGCGGGCCCGGGGCAGGTCGATGCCCAGCACCCGGCGGCCGGCCAGGGCCAGCACGTCCCGCTTGGCCACCAGGTAGCCGGCGAACGAGACGGCCAGCGCCAGCTTGGCGAACTCCTCGGGCTGGATCGTGAACGAGCCGAGCCGGATCTGGATCTTGGCCCCGGTGTCGGCCACCTCGCTGATCGACGACGGCAGCAGCGCGGGCAGCGCGAGCAGCGCCAGCCCGACGGCGCCGAGCGTGTAGGTGTAGCGCTGCAGCACGCGCGGCTCGCGGATCAGGGCCAGGACCGCCACGAAGCACCCGACGCCGATGGCGGTGTAGAGCACCTGGATGCCCGTCGCGGACGAGCTGAGGGGGGCGCTGAGCAGGTTGCCCTGCTGCGCCAGCCGGTAGGTCATGACGATGCCCAGGCCGTTGAGCAGGGCGGCCAGCGGGAGCAGCAGCGGGTCCGCCCACGGGGCCAGCCTGCGCACCGCCACGTGGCCGAGCACGGTGATGACCACGAAGGCGCCCAGGTACTCCACCATCGACGAGGGCAGCTTGCCCTTCAAGGTGTAGCCCACGTTCGCGAAGGCGAACGCGACCAGCGCGAAGCCGAAGATGAGCATGATCAGCTCGGTGCGCCGCCGGCCCCGCGACGCGGGGATCAGCGGGCTGTCCGGGTCGAGCGCCGGTGACGGGGCGGTGATGCTGCTCACCAGGGCCTCACGGCGTCTCGCGAGCCCGCGCCCCCGGTCAAGAGCGACCCCGAGCCGGTCGGCGCCAGGGCACTGGCCGGGATGCCGAACGCCGCCGACGACGGGCACATCGCCCCCGCGCCGGTCGGCTGCGCGGGCGGCTTGGGGATCTTGTTGGTCGGTTTCTTCGCCTTGTGGGCCAGGGCCAGTTCGGCGTTGTAGTTGTTCACCGCGGTCGCCCAGTTTTGCAGCGCGGCGTACGCGTTGCGGCAGGTATCGACGGCGGTGCGGATATTCGTCACCGTCGAGCGGACCTGGGTCAGGCTGCCCGTGCTGTAGGCGGTCTTCACCGTCTGCTGGTAGTTCGACGGCACCTGGGACAGCTCGATCCCGGTCGGCTCGTAGGGGCTGGACCAGCTGAACCCGGCGATGTGCTGGCTGATGCCGCGGTAGATGACGACCTGGCCGCTGCTGTTGGCCGCGACGTAGTACTGCTCCTGGCTCACCCGGTAGAAGATGTAACCGCCGCCGACGACCACCGCTAGCAGGACCACGAGCGCGGTGGTCACGATCGGCCAGCGGCGGCGGCGCGGCAGCGAGCCCCGGGAGCGCCGCGGCTGCGCGCGGTGGCTGCGCCGGGCCTGCGTTCCCCGCGGGTCGGCGCCGTTCTCGCTCACCGGCACCGGAATGACCGCGGCGGTCATCATCGGGTCCAGGTCGTCCACGGCCGGCTGCGGCGCGGTCCGGGCTGCCTGTACATGGTCCTCGAAAATGCCGAACGGCCCCGTGCCGTCGGCCAGCCTGAGGTCGCCCAGCGAGGCGGCCGCCCCGGCCAGCACCGGCGCGGTGGTCAGCGGCAGCCGGGTGGTGGCCGTGTCCACCACGTCGGCCACGATGCAGGTGATGTTGTCCGGGCCGCCGCCGTGGATGGCCAGGTCGATCAGCTGGCGGGCGGCGGTCTCGGGGTCCTCGAAGCTCGACAGCGTATCCCGCAGCGTCTCGTCGCTGACCACGCCGGACAGGCCGTCCGAGCACAGCAGGTAACGGTCGCCGGGCAGGCTCTCGTGCACCGACAGGTCGGGCTCGGCGACCGACCGGCCGTCCAGGGCCCGCAGCAGCAGCGAGCGCTGCGGGTGGGTGGAGACGTCGTCGGCGCTGATCCGGCCCTCGTCGACCAGCGACTGCACCAGCGTGTGGTCGTGGGTGATCTGGTAGAGCTCGCCTTCGCGCAGCAGGTAGCCGCGGGAGTCGCCGATGTGGCAGACCGCCGCGTGCCCGTCGGACCACAGCAGTGCGGTCAGCGTGGTGCCCATGCCCTCGACGGCCGGGTTGGCGATGATCTTCTCCTGCAGCCGGGCGTTGGCCATGGCGACCGCCATGGCCAGCACCTTCAGCATGTCGCCGCTGGCCTGCTCGGCGTCGAGTTCCGCCATCGACGCGATGGTCAGCGCGCTGGCCACCTCGCCGGCCGCGTGGCCGCCCATCCCGTCGGCCACCGCGAGCAGGCGCGGCCCCGCGTACGCCGAGTCCTCGTTTCCTTCGCGGAGGAGGCCGACGTCCGAACGTACCGCGTAGCGGAGTTCAAGTGTCATCTGCGCAGTTCCAGAACGGTCTTACCGATTCGGATCGGCACGCCCAGCGGAACGGGCATCGGCCGCGTCACCTTCTGCCGGTCCAGGTAGGTGCCGTTGGTCGAGCCGAGGTCCTCCACGATCCACTGGCCGTCCTGCGGGAAAATTCGGGCATGTCGGCTTGAAGCGTAGTCGTCGTTCAGCACTAGCGTGGCATCATTCGCCCGCCCCAGCGTGATCTGCTGCTGGGCGAGATCCAGGCTCGTACCCTTCAGCGCGCCCGCCGTCACCACCAGGAAACGCGGTGAACCCCGGCCGGGCCGCTGCGGCCGGGCCTGACGTGGCGGCCGCAGGTTCTGGGTCTGCCGCCCCCGGCTCCGCCGGGGCGACGTGGACGGCCCGCCGAGCAGGTCAGTGCGCACCACGCCGATCGCGGCGATGACGAACAGCCACAGCACGGCCAGGAAAGCCACCCTGATGATGGTGAGGGAAAGCTCGCTCATCTGTGGCCACGTCCTTGGACCTTAGTAGCTGCTGCCGGGGTACGCACTGCCCTGGCCATCCTGGCGATCCAGCGGGTCCTGGCGGAAGACCAGCGTGGTCCGGCCCAGCGAGACGTGGGTGCCGTCGCTGAGCGCGACCCGCCGGACCGGCTGGCCGTTGACGAAGGTGCCGTTGGTCGAGCCTAGGTCAACCAGCACGACCTGGTCGTGTTCGACGCGCAACTCGGCGTGGTGCCGGGAGACTCCGGGATCCACCAGGCGCAGGTCGCAGTCTGTCCCGCGGCCCAGTAGCGTCACCGGGGTCTGCAGTTCGTAGGTGTGCTGGCCGCCGTCGCCCTCGGGCGTCCGCGGCGCGGAGACTAGCAGCCGCGGGTGGCCGGGGAAGCCCCGGCCGCCGTCGCGCGGCAGGTCGCTGGCGGGCAGCCGGATCTCTCCGCCCTCTATGGTCGAGCCGCGGATCACGCCGGAGCGGATCCGGAACGTGCCGGTGGTCATGTCGGATACGCCCTCGAACCGCATCCGCACCGGGCCCACGAAGGAGTAGCCCTGTTCCTTGGCGTAGTCCCGGGCCAGGTTGGCGAGTTCGACGCCCAGGCTCTCGGCGTACACATCGAGACGGTCGTGGTCGCTCTCGGCGAGCTCGACGACGAAATCATTCGGCACCAGGGTGCGGCCCTTCGCCACGATGGCGGCGCGGTCGTCCATTTCACGCTGTACCGCGCTGGCCACCTCGACGGGCTGCAGTTCAGACCTGAAGGCACGGGCGAAGGCACCTTCAACCATTCCTTCCAGCCGGCGCTCGAAGCGCTGCAGAACTCCCAACGTGCCACCTCCCTTCCCGTCTCATCACCCGATCGTATCTGTGGCGCAGGAGCGCTCGGGGTCGTGCTAACCTACTCGTTGCCCGGGGCGGGTGGCGGAACGGCAGACGCGCACGGTTCAGGTCCGTGTGTCCGAAAGGACGTGAGGGTTCAAATCCCTCCTCGCCCACTCATTACTACTTACTACCTCTATATCTGTGTCGGATGCGCGTCTTCGGACGTAAGCGCACCGTACGTAAGCGCACCGTAACGGCACCACGATGACCGGGCAGCGAGCGTGGCGGGCCAGCCACCCGGAAACCGAGCCCGCGATCCGGTGCCAGAAGTGCGCGGGGGCGCCGATCACCAGCGCGTCGGCGCTGAATTCCTCGGCCGCGGCCGCGAGCTCCCGGGCCGGGCTGCCACGCCGGGTGCGGACGTGCACGTCGACCTCGGCGCACCCGGTGACCTGGTCGAGCTCGGACAGCAGCCAGCGCTCCAGCGCGTCCGCGTCGCGCGGCACCCCCACCACCTGCCCGGTCAGCGGCTCGCAGTAGACCCCGGACGAGCACACGTACACGATGAGCAGCGGCCGGCCGAGCCGGATGGACAGCCCGGCCGCGTAGGCCAAGGCGTTGCGACTGGATGCCGAACCGTCGTAGCCGGCCACCACCGGATGCTCGAGCCGGAGCGCGGGTATCTCACGCTCCGCGCGACGGTCATGCCTGGGGCCGCCGGCCCGGCTGACCCGGGGCTGGCTGGCCTGGTTCCGGTTGGCCCGGTGACGGGCTTGACTCTGCCTGGTCCATGGTCCGCGTCCTAGCGGAAGGCCATCTCTCCGGTCATACCGTGATGATTGCCCCGGATCAACGGCCTTACTCGTATTTGAAAAGCACTATAGATCAGCGGAGCGCCATATGGTGAGTACTCATGGATGCCCTGCTCGCCGAGCTGACCGCGATCGCCGGCCCGGAGCACGTGCTCACCGATCCCGACCTGGTCGCCGGGTACACGACGGACTGGACGCGCCGGTTCAGCGGCGTGGCCCGCGGCGTGGTCCGCCCCGCTGACGCGGCCGAGGTCGCCGCGGTCCTGCGGGCCTGCGCCCGGCACGGCGCCCCGGTGGTGCCGCAGGGCGGGAACACCGGGCTGGTCGGCGGGGGCGTGCCGGTGACCGGCGGCGCCGTGGTCCTGTCCACCCGCCGGCTGCGCCGGCTCGACCCGGTGGACACCCTGTCCGGCCAGGTCACCGCCGGCGCGGGGGTGACGATCGCGGAACTGCGGGCGCACGCCGCCCGGGCCGGGCTGGAGTACGGCGTGGACCTGGCCGCCCGGGACTCGGCCACGGTGGGCGGCACGATCGCCACCAACGCGGGCGGCATCCAGACCATCAGGTACGGCCCGACCCGGGCTCAGCTGCTCGGGCTGGAAGCGGTGCTCGCCGACGGCGGCGTGATCAGCAGGCTCGGCGGCATTCAGGCCGACAACACCGGCTACGACCTGACCCAGCTGCTGGCGGGCAGCGAGGGCACCCTCGGGGTCATCACCGCGGCCCGGCTCCGGCTGTGGCCCGCCGAGCCGCCCACCCTGACCGTGCTGGCCGGGGTGCCCGGCATCGAGGCCGCGGCCGCGCTGCAGGCCGAGATCAGGTCGCTGCTGCCCGGCGTCAGGGCCGCCGAGTACTTCGAGGCACCGGGCCTGGCCCTGGTGCGCGCGCACACCGGGCTGCCCGCCCCACTGGGCCGCGAGCATCCCGCTTACCTGCTTGTGGACGCGGCTGCTTCAGAGGATGAGGCCGAACGGATCGTGGTTCTCGCCCCGCTCCAGGACGCGGCGGTGGCCATGGATGCGCCGGCCCGGGCGGGCCTGTGGGCGTACCGGGAGCGGCACACCGAGTCGATCAGCGCGGCGGGCATCCCGCACAAGCTGGACGTGGCGCTGCCGCTCGCCCGGCTGGCCGCGTTCCGGGCCGATCTGGACGAGGTGATCGCCAAGGCGGACGCCCGCGCGATCGTGTTCGGGCATATCGGCGCGGGCAACCTGCACGTGAACGTGCTCGGCCCGGCCCCGGACGACGACAGCGTGGACGACGCGGTGCTGCGGCTGGCCGCCGAGCACGGCGGGACGATCTCGGCCGAGCACGGCATCGGCCGGGCCAAGGCGGGCGTGCTGCACCTGTCCCGGTCCGCGGCCGAGATCGGGGCGATGCGGGCGGTTAAGTTTGCGTTCGACCCGGCCGGGCTGCTCAACCCTGGCGTACTCTTCGTATCTTGATCTCTCCCGCGTGGCACGATGTTCAGGTGACCGCCGAGCCAGCGGTGCCTTCCGCTCAATCTTCTGGCGCGCCTCCGGCGCGACAAAGCGAAGCGCCCGCGAGGAAGCACGAAAACAGTGCCAGGCCCGACGCGATGGCGCGGGCCGTGATCCAGTGCGCAGCCGACGCGATCATCGCATTCGGCACCGACCGCAACGTGATGCTGTGGAACCCGGCCGCCGAGCGGATGTTCGGCTGGGCCGCGGCTGAGGTCGTCGGCCTGGAGCCGCAGATCATCCCCGAGGAGCTGAAGGCCGAGCACAACGCGGTCCTGGAACGGGTCCGCGGCGGCGGCCAGATATCCTTCGCCACCCGCCGGATCCGCAAGGACACCACGGTCATCGACCTGCGGATCGACACCAGCGCGCTGACCGACGGCGCGGGCGAGGTGACCGGCTGGGTCAACGTCTGCCATCAGAGCGGCGAAGACGACCTGGCCCGGCACTACATGGCCGAGCGCGCCCGGGTCGTGCGTCGGCTCGGCGACGTGGTCGCCGACATGAACGCCCAGCGCGACCTGGAATCGGTCCTCGACCGCATCGCGGCTAGCCTGCGCGAGCTGACCAGCGCCGACGCCGGCGGCTTCGTGATCATCGAAGAGGACACGCTGCGGCTGGTCAGCACGGCCGGGCTGCCCGCCCGGCTGCGCGGCCGGACCGCGACGCTGTCCGCCAGCCTGGTCGGCGAGCTCATGAGATCGGGCAAGACGGTCATGATGGCCACCGGGGAATCGGGCGGCTTCGACGACCTGATCTGGTCCGCGCTGCCCGGCCTGCACACCATCGCGCTCAGCCTGTCCCACGTGGCGGGCAAGCCCTACGGCGCGCTGTACGCGCTGTACAGCCGGCGCAAGCTGAGCCACGTCGAGCTGGAGTTGCTCGAGCTGCTGGCCGGGCACGCCGGGGTGGCGCTCACCAACGCGATGGCGTTCGAAGAGGTCGTCCGGCAGCGGGCCCACGAGCGGGCGGTCATCGACGGCAGCGCGGACGGCATCGCCGTGCTGGACGAGGCGGGCCTGGTGCGGCAGTGGAACCCGGCCGCGCACCGGATCACCGGCATGGCCGGGCCGGACGCGATCGGCAAGCCACCGCCGTTCCCGCTGCCCGAGCCGGACGCCATGCTCACCCACAAGCTGCCCAACGGACGCTGGCTCGACGTGCTGTGCACCGCGCTGGCCGACGACGATGAGCTGGTCATCGACTTCCGTGACGTGACCGCGGCCAAGGAGCTCGAGGAGGCCAAGGACCTGTTCCTGGCGACGACCAGCCACGAGCTGCGCACGCCGATCACCGTGGTGCAGGGCTTCGCCAGCACGCTGGCCAGCCGGTGGGATCAGCTCCCCGACCCCGAACGCCGGGCCGCGGTGCGGATCATCGCCGAGCGGGCCTGCGCTGGGCCGGCTGGTGGAGCAGCTGCTGCTCGGCTCGCGGGTCGGGGCCGACCAGCTTCCGGTCAGCAACGGCCCGTTCGACCTGGGCGCGGTGCTGCACGCCGCCGCGACCGCGTTCCGGCCGCTCTCGGACAAGCACACGGTCGTGGCCGACATCCCCGACGACCTGCCGGCCGCCAGTGGCGACACGATGGCCACCGACATCATCGTCGGGCAGCTGCTGGAGAACGCGTTCAAGTACTCACCCGACGGCGGCACCGTGGTGGTTCGGGCCCAAGTGAGCGAAGCCTGGATCGAGGTGACGGTGGAAGACGAGGGGATCGGCATCGCCGCCGGGGATCACGAACGCATCTTCGACCGGTTCTACCAGGGCGAGACGGGCGACCGGCGCCGATTCGGCGGCGTGGGCATCGGCCTGTTCATCGTGCGCCGCCTGGCCGAGGCCCAGCACGGCGAGGTCACGGCGAACTCGGGCCCCGCGGGGGGCACGGTCATGCGACTGCGGCTGCGCCCCGCGCCGTGCTGATTATCCGGGCTGATCATCCGGCCTGATCACCCGGCGGTGTGGTCGACTTCAGCCCGGTCACGCCGGCGCGGCTCGCCGCCGGTGGCTTCCAGGTAGGCGTCGATGATCCCCGGCACGTCGGAGCCCTGCATCATGATCTGGCCCTTCTCCAGCCAGATGACCCGGTTGCAGCTGGCCTCGATCTCGCCCAGGTTGTGCGCGACGAGGAACACCGTGCCCGCCTCCCCCCGCAGCTGCATGATCTTCTCGTGGCTCTTGGCCCGGAAATTCGCGTCCCCGGTGGCCAGTGCCTCGTCGATCATCAAGATCTCGTGGGTCTTGGCCGCGGCGATCGAGAACCGCAGCCGCTGGGCCATCCCGGTGGAGTAGGTGCGCATCGGGTAGTCGATGAAGTTGCCGACCCCGGAGAACTCCACGATGGACTCGTAGCGGTCCTTGACCTCCTGCGGGGTCATGCCCATGGCCAGGCCACCGAGGACCACGTTCCGCTCCCCGGTCAGGTCGTCGAGCAGCGCGGCGTTGACGCCGAGCAGGGCGGCCTGCCCGCTGGTATAAACGCAGCCCTTCTCGGGCGGCAGCAGGCCGGCGACGGCCTGCAGCAGGGTCGACTTGCCCGACCCGTTCCGGCCGATGACCCCGACCGCGTCGCCGTGGTTGACCACGAATGAGATGCCCCGGATGGCGTGCACCTCGCGGACCGACGGGCGCCGCTGGCGCTTGACCACCCGCATGAGCGCGGTCGCCGCGGTGCCCTTGTCGCCGCCCGCGCCGAACACCCGATAGACGACGTGCAAGTCGTCGACGATGACGGTCGGCTCGGACCCGTTGCCCGTGGACATACTCCAGACGTTACCGTGCCCGCGACAGCGACCGGTGCTGCTCCGCTTCTCCCGCTAACCCGCTCCGCCTTTCCCGCGAACCCACTCCGTTTCTCCCGCTAACCCACCCTCAAGGTTTGCCTGAGGTGCCGTTACAGCTGTGATATCAGCGGTGTTCGCGTGTTTCCAGGACGGCCGAACGGGGCATTTCCCGCTCGTACCAGGTTCGCGCACGGTGGGACAGCACAGCCGGGCTGATGTGGAGGTGACTGAGTTGAGCGTCCTGCAGCTCCCGTTCACCGCGTCAAGCGTCGGTGTGGCCCGGCGGCACTTGGTGTCCGACCTCATCGAGGCCGGCGTGTGCGCATCCGCGGTGACCGACGCGGCCCTGGTGATCAGCGAACTGCTCAGCAATGCCCTGCGGCACGCGGCGCCGCTGCCCGGCTCGGCTATCCGCGTGGCCTGGGAGCTGGAGGACGGCAGCGTCCGAGTCTCGGTGAGCGACGGCGGCGGGTCCACCCGGCCTGAGCTCGGCGAGCCGACCCTGACCACGACCGGTGGCCGCGGCCTGCGGATCGTGGCCCGGCTGTCGCGCCGCTGGGGGACGCTCTGCGACGACGAAGGCACCACGGTATGGGCAGAAGTCCTGGTCATGCCGCTGGAGACGGTGGCGGTGCGCGCCGCCGCGGCCGAGAGCGGTTTAGCAGACGGGATCCGCCGCCGGTCAGCCAACTCTCAGCATGCGCTCAACGTAGCCACCTGGCTTCCGGGCGCGCGGCGCGGTAAGGTTCGGCTCGTGGAGCTTAATGTCTCGAGTCGATTTCATGATGATCACACGATTGTGACCATTTGCGGGGAGATCGATCTCTACACCGCTCCGCGGCTGCACAGCGAGCTGGTCGGCCTGCTGGCCGAGGGCATGCCGCCCCGGGTGATCATCGACATGTCCGGCGTGGAGTTCTGCGACTCGACCGGCATGAACGTCCTGTTGTCCTGCCTGCGCCGGGCCCGCGAGCGCGGCGGCGAGCTGGAGATCGCCGCGCCCAAGCCCGCGGTGCGCAAGATCCTCCAGGTCACCGGGCTCGACTCGGTGTTCACGCTGGTCGAGGACACCGATCCGCGAGTGCTCAGCCGGCCCAAGCCCGCCGTCCCGCAGTAAAACGGGGACCGCGGCGCCGGCTCGTTGACCTAGGATCGGGCGCATGTCAGCAGGGCCTGCCCCGGACGAAGTCGCGGTGGTCATCCCGGCGCGGAACGAGGCGGACCGCATCCAGGCCACGGTGACGGCGGCGCTCGGGTTGCCCGCGGTCGCCGTGGTCATCGTGGTCGACGACGGCTCGAAGGACGGCACCGCCGCTGCCGCGCGGTCGGCGGGCGCGGTGGTGGCGCGGCACGCCAGGAACCGGGGCAAGGGTGCCGCGATGGAGACCGGTGCCGAGGCGGTGGCCCTGCTGGACCAGCGCGAGCGGCGCGACCGCCCCCGGCACCTGCTGTTCCTGGACGCCGACCTGGGCGGCACGGCCGCCGCGGCCGGGCCGCTGATCGAGCCGGTCCTGGCCGGCGCGGCGGACATGACGATCGCCGTCTTCAGCACCACCGTCAAGCTCGGCGGGCACGGCCTGGTCGTCGGGCTGTCCGGCGCCGGCATCCCCCGGGCTACCGGATGGCGCCCGGCACAGCCGCTGAACGGCCAGCGCTGCCTGACCCGCTCGGCCTTCGAGGCCGCCCGCCCGCTCGCCCCGGGCTGGGGAGTGGAGACGCCCTGACCATCGACTTGCTCCGTAAGGGACTGCGGGTTACCGAGGTGCAGGTCGAGCTCGCGCACCGCGCGACCGGCACCGGGCTGCGCGCCCAGCTGCACCGGGCCCGCCAGCTCGCCGGCGTCGCCTGGGCCCTGGCCACCCGCCGATGACCACCGG
>CAWKIB010000010.1:0-92079 GCA_963849595.1 uncultured Actinomycetes bacterium | reverse complement strand
TCTCCACCAGCACCGAGCACTCCTCCAGCAGCCCCAGCCCGGCCCCATCCAGGGACGCGGGCAGCCCCGCCGCCAGCACCCCCGCCGCCGCCAGGTCAGCCCACGGCGCGGTCCCGCTCGGCCAGGATCTTCCGGGCCAGCCCGCCCAGCTCGGCCTGCTCCTCGCTCACCGTGAAATCCATCAAGACCTACCTACGAGAGAAGGGGCAGCCCCAGCGCCGCCGCCGCGATGATGTCCCGCTGCACCTCGTTGGTCCCGCCGCCGAAGGTCAAGATGAGCGCGGCCCGGTGCGCCCGCTCGATCCGACCGGCCAGCACCTCCCCGGCCGACCCCGAGCGCACGACACCGCAAGCGCCGAGCACCTCCATCAGCAGCCGGTACGCCTCGACCGCGAACTCGGTCCCGAACACCTTCGTCACCGAAGCATCAGCCGGAGCCAACGGCCCCGCCGAGGACGCCACCCGCCAGTTCATCAGCTTGAGGAACTCGGCCTTGGCGTACACCCGGGCCAGGTTGAGCTGCACCCACTCGGCGTCGATGACCCGCTGCCCGGAGGCCAACTTGGTCGAGGCCGCCCACTCCCGCACCTCGGCCAGCGCCGACAGCACCGGCGCCGCCGAGGTCAGCGCGACCCGCTCGTGGTTGAGCTGGTTGGTGATCAGCGCCCACCCTCGGTTCTCCTCGCCCACCAGCGACGACACCGGCACCCGCACGGAGGAGTAGTAGGTAGCCGACGTCGTCACCCCCGCGACCGTCCGCACCGGCGTCCAGGAGAACCCGGCCGCCGAAACCGGCACGATGATGATCGACAGCCCCCGGTGCCGGTCCGCCGACGGATCGGTCCGGCAGGCCAGCCACACGTAGTCGGCGTGCTGGATCAGGCTGGTCCACATCTTCTGCCCGTCGATCACGTACTCCGTCCCCGTCCCGCACCGCCGTGGTGCGCAGCGAGGCCAGGTCGGTGCCCGCCTCCGGCTCGGAGTACCCGATCGAGAAGTGGATCTCGCCCGCCGCGATCTGCGGCAGGAAAAACGCCTTCTGCTCCGCCGACCCGAACCGCATGATGGTCGGTCCCACCGTGTTGATGGTCAGGAACGGCACCGGCACCCGCGCCACCGCCGCCTCGTCGGTGAAGATGAGCTGGTCGAGCATGGTCCCGCCGCGCCCGCCGTACTCGGCTGGCCAGCCCAGCGCCAGCCACCCGTCGCGCCCCAGCTGCCGCACCACCGACCGGTACGCCTGCCCGTCCCCGTAATCGCCGTCCCCCCCGGACAAAGCGGAACGCACCGCAGGCGTCATCAGCTCGCCGAAGTACCCACGCAGCTCCCGCCGCAGCCGTTCCTGCTCCGGGGTGTAGGCGATCCGCATCACGAACCCCTAAAATAGAACGTGTTCTAGCATTTTACCAGGGACAGGCGCCCATGCCCGAGGCCTTCATTGTCGACGCCGTGCGCACTCCCGTCACCCGTCGCGGCGGCGGCCTGGCCGGCGCTCACCCAGCCGATCTCGGCGCGCACGTCATCAGCGAACTGCTGACCCGCGCCCGGGCCGACCCGGGCGCCGTGGACGACGTCATATTCGGCTGCGTAGATGCAGTGGGCCCGCAGGCCGGCGACATCGCCCGCACCGCGTGGCTGGCCGCGGGCCTGCCCGAGGCGGTACCCGGCGTCACCGTCGACCGGCAGTGCGGCTCGTCCCAGCAGGCCGTGCACTTCGCCGCCCAGGCCGTGCTCAGCGGCACCGCCGGCCTGGTCGTGGCGGGCGGCGTGCAGAACATGAGCCAGGTCCCGATCGGCAGCGCCATGGGCCCAGAAGGCCCCTTCAGCAGCTCAAACGGCTGGCGGGAGCGGTACGGCACCGAGGAGATCTCCCAGTTCCGCGCCGCGGACCTGATCGCGGACAAGTGGGGGATCGGCCGCCCCGAGATGGAACGCTACGCCCTGGCCAGCCACCAGCGAGCGGTCCGCGCGATCGACCACGGCGCGTTCGGCGCCGAGATCGTCCCGTACCAAGACGTGACCCAGGACGAGGGCCCCCGCCGCGACACCACCCTGGACAAGATGGCCGCCCTCAAGCCATTGCGCGAAGGCGGCCGGATCACCGCCGCCCTGTCCAGCCAGATCGCCGACGGCGCCGCCGCCCTGCTCATCGCGTCCAGCCGCGCCGTCCGCGAGCACGGCCTGACCCCCAAGGCCCGGATCGCCCACCTGTCCGCCCGCGGCGACGACCCGGTCCTGATGCTCACCGCGCCGATCCCGGCCACCGCGTACGCCCTGCACCAGGCCGGGATGTCCCTGGCCGGGATCGACCTGATCGAGATCAACGAGGCGTTCGCCTCGGTGGTCCTGGCCTGGCAGCGCGAGACCGGCGCCGACCTCGGCCAGGTCAACGTGTGCGGCGGCGCGATCGCCCTCGGCCACCCGCTCGGCGCCACCGGCGCCCGCCTGCTCACCACCCTGGTCCACGCGCTGGAGCGCACCGGCGGCCGCTACGGCCTCCTGACCATGTGCGAAGGCGGCGGCCAGGCCAACGTCACGATCGTCGAGCGCCTGTGATCCATACCGCCGGCTGACACCACGGACCGTTCGGACTAAAAATCTTTGGATGCCGAACGGAGCGTGGCCATCCTGTCCAGGCATGTCTCAGCGTCCCGCATGATCGCCCCGATCAGCTCGCCGCACGACGGCAGGTCCTCGATCAGCCCGGCCACCTGCCCCGACGACATCAGCCCCAGGTCCGTCCGCCCGTCCACCATCGCCGCCCGCAGCAGCACCGGCGTGTTCGCCGCCATCAGCACCTGCCCCCAGCTCAGCCCGCCTTCCCGCCGCATGCCCCGCCCCTGCCGCACCATCTCCCGCCAGCTCACCCCCGCCAGCCCCCGGTACCGCGCCGCGCTCCGCACCGACCGCACCGACCGCACCGCCCTGGCCCGCACAAGGAGATGGTCGACCATTCTCGTCCGTAGTACACGATGCGGCACTCCGTCGACCCGGGTCGTGACCACCGTGCCGTCCAGGCCGGCCGCCAGGTAGACCGCTTGACCGCGTCGGGCACCGGGCTGTCGCTGGTCAGCAGGAACCGGGTGCCCATCGCGATCCCGGCCGCGCCCCAGGCCAGCGCCGCGACCAGGCCCCGGCCGTCGAAGAACCCGCCCGCCGCGATGACCGGGACGTCCACCGCCGCCGCCACCTGGGGGATGAGCAGACTGGTCGGCACCGCGCCGACGTGCCCGCCGCCCTCGCTGCCGGTCGCGATCACCGCGTCGATGCCCCACCCGGCCGCCTTCTCCGCGTGCCGCCGCGCGCCCACCGAGGCGATCGTGACCACCCCGGCCTCCTTCAGCGCCGCGATCAGCTCCGGCTTCGGCGCCTGGGCGAACGACGCGACCGGGACCCGCCCGGCGATGATCAGCTTGACCCGCTCGGCGGCGTCGGGCGCGTCCGCGCGCAGGTTCACCCCGAACGGCGCGCTGGTCCGCCCGGCCGTCTCGGCGATGGCCGCCTCCAGCTCGGCCAGGCTCATGGTGGCCGACGCGATCAGCCCGAGGCCCCCGGCGTTCGACGTCGCCGCGGCCAGCCGCGGCCCCGACACGTACCCCATGGCGGCTTGCACAATGGGGTGCCGGATGCCCAGGAGCTCAGTCAGCCGGGTGGCTATCACCGCAGCTCCGCCTCGCGCGCCCCGTCCGGGTCGAGCCGGACCCGGATCAGGTCGAGCTCCTCATCCGTCGGCCACCGGGTCACCGGCACCTGGTCCGGGATCGCGAGCGGGAAGCCGGTGGCCGCCACCACGTCGTCCACCTGGACCCCCGGATGCACCGAACGCAGCCGCATGGTCCGCTCCGGCGTGCCGAAGTCCAGCACGGCCAGGTTGGTCACCACCACGCGCAGCTCGTGCGCGCCGCGGTCGTAGCCCACCCCGCACACCATGTCCACCCGGTCGACGAACACCCGGAGCGAGTGCCGCGGGACCCAGTAACTGACCGGGTGGTTGACCGTGTTGCCCGGCGCGCCCCGCACCCCGAGCAGCTGGGCCTTGGGACGCTTCCAGTCCCCGATGACCGAGATGTTCTGGTTCCCGGACCGGTCGATCTGGGCCGCGCCCATCATCACGTGCCGCCGGCCGGCGGCCAGCATGGTGAACACCTTCGCGTACGGCAGCCACCCCTCGATCCCGCCCTCGGCGTCGACCAGGTACGCCTCCCCGTCGGTCAGCAGCAGGCCGGGCGCGAAGGTGAGCCGGGCCAGCCGCGCGCCCAGCGACGGGATGAGCCCCATCGGGCTGGCCAGGATCGCGCCGTCGCCGCGCCACGCCTCGGCGCACGCCACCACGCACACCTCGGCCCGCGTCGGGCCGGTCACCCCGCTGCCTCCTGGTAGGCAGCCTCGTCACCGTCCAGGTACGCGGCCCGGAACTTCTCCCATGCCCCGGGATCGGCGGCGGCCGCCGCGTAGCGGGCCTGGAACGCCTCGTCGCGGCCGTAGTCCGGGACGCAGCTGGTGAAGTGCGCGCCGTTCGGGGTTTCCGCGACGCCGTGCACCATGGCCCGGTTGAGCAGCAGGGTCTGCGGCGGCCCGTCGAACGAGGCGACGATCCGCTCGCACGACACGTAGGCGCGCTCGGCAGCCAGGCAGAACAGGTCGTCGAAGTACGGGTCGGGCCCCAGGTACTGGCCGTTGCCCGCGGCGTCGGCCCGGTTCATGTGCACCAGCGCGGCGTCCAGCCGCAGCGCCGGCATGGCCACCAGCTCCTCCCCGATGCCGAACGGGTCGGCGTACGGCGAGCGGACCGTGCGCAGCTCCGGGTTGACCTCGAGCACGTCCGAGCCGAGCCCGGCCCGGATGGGCAGGAACGGCAGCCGGTGCGCGGCGGCCAGCAGGCCCCAGTGCAGCATGCCCTCGTCCAGCTCGGTCAGCTCGACCGTCCCGGCCTGCCGGGCCCGCCGGAAGTGCGGCTCGAGGGCGATCGAGTCCAGCGACGCGAACCCGGTCACGACCCGGGTGGCCTGGCCGGACGAGACCAGCAGCCCGACGTCGGGCCCGGCGTAGGAGACGACGGTCAAGTCCCGCAGCGGCGCGCGCAGGATGGCCCGGACCAGCGCCATCGGCTTGCGTCGCGACCCCCACCCGCCGATCCCGATCGTCATCCCGTCGCGCAGCTCCGCGACGATCTCATCCGGGGTCAGTGTTAGCCCGGGGGGACGACCCCCGGAACCCCCCGCTGCCGGGGCGCTCCTAGGCCCCGCCTTCCCTCGTCGCTCGTTCCTCGCTCCTCAGTCCAGGCGGGGCCGCGCCCCGGCGTCACGAACCCTTCCCGTCGACGAACGCCTGGCGCGCCCGCTCCCCGGCGCCGGCCAGGTTCAGCTCGAAGGTGAACCCCTGCTCGTACCGGTAGGAGCGCTTGACGTCGACCGGGTCGATGCCGTTCAGCGACT
Organism: uncultured Actinomycetes bacterium; assembly: GCA_963849595.1. GTDB lineage: Bacteria > Actinomycetota > Actinomycetes > Streptosporangiales > Streptosporangiaceae > Palsa-504. The sequence continues at coordinate 86,644 of CAWKIB010000010.1, read as the reverse complement.
GCTTGGCCAGCCGGATCACGGCCGGGTCCTTGGCCGCGATCTCCTCCGCGAGCTCCCGCGCGGTCCCGCGCAGCGCCGCTCCGGGCACCACGTCGAGCACGGTGCCGAAGGCCAGCAGCTCGCGCGCGGTGACCGTCCGGCACGTGTAGACCATGGCCCGCATGAGCGGCTGCGGCACCAGCCGGGCCAGGTGCGTGGCCGCGCCCAGCGCGCCGCGGTCCACCTCCGGCAGCCCGAACGTGGTGTCCTGCGCCGCGATCACGATGTCCGCGTTGCCCGCCAGCCCGACCCCGCCGCCCAGGCAGAAGCCGTGCACCGCGGCGATCACCGGCACCGGGCAGTCGTACACCGCGGCGAACGCCGCGAAACAGCCCCGGTTGGCCCCGAGCAGCGCCTCGTGCCCCTCGGTACGCTGCATCTCCTTGATGTCCACCCCGGCGCAGAACCCGCGGCCGTCCGCGGCCAGGATCACCGCCCGGGTCGCCGGATCGGCGCCCGCCGCGGTCACCGCGTCCGCCAGTTCGTGCCAGCCCGCCACCGGCAGCGCGTTGACCGGCGGGACGTCGATGACCACCTCGGCGATCCCGTCGGCGCTGCGCACCCGCACGCTCATCGCCGCATCACCCGCGCCCGAGCTTGACCTAGCGTTTGCTTGGGCGCGAGCCTAACATGACGCCATGCGGCCCGTCGACCAACCCTTTCCCGGCCTGGACGGCTGCCGGGTGATCGTCACCGGCGGGACCAAGGGCATCGGCGCGGGCATCGCGCGCGGGTTCCTGCGCTCCGGCGCGCGGGTCCTGGTCTGCGCCCGCCACGAGCCCGCCGACGGCGCCGCGCTGCCTCGCCGCCCTGCCTGCCGCGGGCGGCCGGACCGCGCAGTTCACCCGCGCGGACGTCCGGGACCCCGAGCAGGCCCGGCAGCTGGTCGCGACCGCCCTGGACCTGTTCGGCGGTGTGGACGTGGTGGTCAGCAACGCCGGCGGGTCCCCGCCCGCGCCGGCCGCCACCGCCTCCCCGCGCTTCCACGCCCGGATCATCGAACTGAACCTGATCGCGCCGCTGCACGTCGCGCAGGCCGCCAACGAGGTCATGCAGGCCCAGCCCGACGGCGGGTCGATCATCATGATCGGCAGCGTGAGCGGCACCCGGCCGTCCCCGGGCACCGCCGCCTACGGTGCGGCCAAGGCCGGCCTGCACCACCTGGTGACCAGCCTGGCCATCGAGTGGGCGCCCCAGGTCCGGCTGAACACCGTGGTCCCCGGCTTCGTGGCCACCGAATCGGCCGCCGCGCACTACGGCGACGAGGACGGCGTGGCGGCGGTCGCCGCCACCGTGCCCCTGCGCCGGATGGCCACCCCGGACGACGTGGCCGACGCGTGCCTGTTCCTGGCCTCCCCCCGCGCCGCCTACGTCAGCGGCGCGACCCTGACCCTCCACGGCGGCGGCGAGTCCCCAGCCTTCCAGCGGAGCGTCTCCGGATAGACGCCCGGCACGGAGCCGATGACGGCCAGGGACTCCACGAAGAAGTAGATCGCCTTGAAGAACTCGAGCAGGTTACCCTCCTCGAGCAGGATCTTGCGGTACATGACCGTGCGCTGCGCGTCGTACCCCTCGTGCAGCGCCTTCCAGTCCTGGTAATCCATGCCGAGCACGTAGGTCGCCCCGAGCGGCTCGTCCGGGCCGATGATCCGGCAGTCGGTCACCGTGCCGCCGCCCCACCGCACGAACAGATACGCGGCGCCACTAAGGCCGGGCAGGTCCCGGCAGCCCAGCGCCCAGGACGCCGGGTACACGCTCTTGATCAACTCGAAGAAGTCCCAGTACTCCTGCAGCTTGCCCGCCCGTACCTGCTCCGAAGGCCCGGCCGCCAGTGCCGCCCGGACCGAGGAGGCCCACGACGGGCTGAAGAAGTCGGACATCGGCTCACCCCCCCGCCAGCACCGGCTGCACCTTCTGCAGCAGGTCCTCGAGGTCGGGCGAGAGCCCGATGCCCACGTCGTTCAGCTTGCGCCGGAGCTGCTGGAAGAACAGCACCCGCACCTCGTCGTCGGTCCAGCCCAGGGGCTCGTAGTAGACCCGCCTGCTGACCACGCCAGACACCGACAGGATCGTCCGCAGCGTGTCGTGGATCTCGTTGATCATCGTCGGGTCCTTGCGCACCGCGTCCTGCAGGTAGCGCATGCCGCCCTGCACGTGCCGCGACTCATCCCGGCAGGTCGCGGTGAAGCCGGTGTAGTAGGCGGGCAGGAACCCGCGCCAGCGGGCGTAGGACAGCGTCACCTTCATGACCGACAGCGCCAGCACGCCCTCGATCCACAGGAAGTAGGTGGTGCCGTAGCGCACCCGCGCCCGCTCGTCGTACGGATGGAGCCGGAGCTCGTCCGCCTGGTAGGCGAGCAACCCGAACGGCGCGACGAACGTCTCGGACACCCAGGGGAACGACGCGTCCAGTATGGCCATGATGTCGTCGCCCTTGAGCCCGACGACCTCCCGGTAGAACCGGTCGAAGAAGACGGTGTGCCGGGCCTCGTCCTCGATCTGCGCGGCGATGTGGAGCTTTTCCTCCTCGCTGGCGCCGATCATGAACACCGGCAGCTCGATCTCCACCTGCCGTTCGCCGTGGTGGAAGCCGGAGGCCACGGCGATGAACGACTGCCGTTCCTCCTCGGTCATCTTCTCCCGCCAGTCCACCACGTCCTGGCTGAAGTCAAGGTCGTAGACGTCCCACCGCTGCTTGAGGTACTTGCGGTACAGCGTGGTGAAGTCCGGTAGCGACTTCAGGTCCTTGTGGACGTACTCGATGACGTCGTCGATGTCGACGTGGAGCACCTCGGCGAGGGCGGAATCCTCGATCTCGCGCACCTGGTCGTCGCTGAGCGCGCGCGGGCCCTCCCGCAGGACCGCGGTCGGGCTCTTGCGTTCGGTCATACCGGCCCCCTTACCGCCGTGACAGGTTACTAGGAAGTAACTCTGCACTTCATTCGACCGGTTCGCCCGCGTCTCGTCAAGATCTACGATCCTGGCGGCCCTCGGTGTACGCTCCGAGAGAAGAACTAGAACGTGTTCTATTCACCGGGCGTGGCCAGGGAGACGGGCATGGTCGCATCAATCAAGCCGCATCGCGACGAGCTCGGTCTCGCCGACGGCCGCATGCTCATCGACGGCCGCTGGGTCGCGGCCGCCGGCGAAGCCACCTGGAGCCACCTGCATCCCGCCACCGGCGAGGAGGTCGCCTCGTTCCCGGTGGCCGGCCCGGCCGACGTGGACCTGGCCGTGCGGGCGGCGCGCCGGGCCTTCGACGAGGGGCCGTGGCCGCGGGCCCGGGCCGGCGAGCGGCTCCGGGTGCTGCGCACGATCGCCGACCTGGTCCGGGCGCACGGCGATGAGCTGCTGAAACTGCAGGCGCTCGACAACAGCGTGCCGCTCAGCTTCGGCGAGATCTACGCCATGTCCTCGGACTTCGTGGCCGACGTGTTCGACCATCACGCCGGCTGGGCCGACAAGCTGGCGGGTGAGACGCTGCCGCCGTACCAGGGCGGCGACCACCTGGTCATGACGCTGCGCGAGCCGGTCGGGGTGGTGGGCGCGGTGATCCCGTGGAACGCGCCGCTGGCCCTGTTCGCCCAGAAGGTGGCGCCCGCGCTCGCGGCGGGCTGCACGATCGTGCTCAAGCCGTCGGAGTACGCCACGTTCGCGGTGCTGCGGCTGGCCCGGCTGATCGCCGAGGAGTCCGGCCTGCCCGACGGCGTGCTCAACGTGATCACCGGGCCCGGCGAGCCGACCGGGCAGGCGCTGATCAGCCACTCGATGCTCGACAAGCTGTCCTTCACCGGCAGCCGGGCGGTGGGCCGCAAGGTCATGGAGGCCGCGGCCGCCGGGTGCAAGCGGGTCAGCCTGGAACTGGGCGGCAAGAGCCCGTCGGTCGTGTTCGCCGACGCGGACGCGGGCACCGCCGCCGCGGTGACCATGGGCACGGTGACCCTGGGCCTGTCCGGGCAGGTGTGCGCGGCGCAGACCCGGGCCCTGGTCCAGCGGGACGCGATGGAGGAGTTCCTGGGCGCCGCCGAGATGATCGGCACCATGGTCAGCTACGGGAACCCGTTCGACCCGGAGGTCACGTCCGCGCCGCTGATCAACACCCGCCAGCTGGACCGGGTCCTCGGCCTGATCGCCCGCGGGCAGGCGGAGGGCGCCCGCCTGGTGTGCGGCGGCGCCCGCGCCGATGGTGACCTGGCCGCGGGCAACTTCGTCGTGCCGACGCTGTTCGCCGACGTGTCCAACGAGATGAGCATCGCCCGGGAGGAGATCTTCGGGCCGGTGCTGTCGGTCATCCCGTTCGGCGACGAGGACGAGGCGGTCCGGCTGGCCAACGACACCGAATACGGCCTGGCCGCCACGGTGTGGACCGCGGACGTGAGCCGGGCCATGCGGGTGACCAAGGCGCTGCGGGCCGGCACGGTCGGCGTGAACGGGTTCCAGCTCGAGCCGAACTGGCCGTTCGGCGGCTACCGGCAGTCCGGCCTGGGGCGCGAGGGCGGCCGGGCCGCCATCGAGTCTTACACCGAACTCAAGACTGTCCTGCTGCCCTTCACCGGGGAGATGATGTAAGCCCTAAGGAGGGCTCATGTCGCACCAGGTGGTCATCATCGGCGCCGGCTTCGGCGGGATCGGCATGGCGATCGCGCTCAAGCGGGCCGGCCTGGAGGACTTCGTGGTCCTGGACCGGGCCGACGACCTGGGCGGGACCTGGCGCGACAACAGCTATCCCGGCCTGACCTGCGACATACCGTCGCAGCTCTACTCGTTCTCGTTCCGGCCCTGGCCCTGGACCCGGCGCTTCCCGGCGCGCGATGAGATCCTGGCCTACCTGCACGCGCTGGTCGCCGAGCACGGCCTGCGCCCGCACCTGCGCTTCGGCGCCGGGGTCGCGGACGCCGAGTTCGACCAGGACCAGGCGCTGTGGACCCTCACCCTCGGCGACGGCGAAACCCTGCAGGCGACCGCGGTCGTCTGCGCCGTCGGCCAGCTCGGTCACCCCGTGCTGCCCGATATCCCCGGCCGGGACGACTTCGCCGGCCCTTCGTGGCACTCGGCGCGGTGGAACCACGAGGTCGACCTGGCCGGCCTGCGGGTGGCCGTGGTCGGCACCGGGGCCAGCGCCATCCAGTTCGTGCCCGAGATCGCCAAGGTGGCCGCCCACGTCGACGTCTACCAGCGCAGCGCCCCGTACGTGCTGCCCAAGGCCGACCGGCCCTACCGGGACGGCGAGCTGGCCCTGTTCGACCGGGTGCCGGCCGTGCGCAAGGCCGACCGGCTGCGCGTCTTCCTCTACGGCGAGCTGCTCACCAGCGGCTTCGTCCTGTCGCCCAAGCTGCTGGCCGCGCCGATGGCGATGTGGCGGCGCCAGCTCCGGACCGCGATCACCGACCCCGAGCTGCGCGCCCGGTGCGTTCCTGACTACGTGATGGGCTGCAAGCGGGTGGTGTTCTCCAACGACTGGTACCCGGCTCTGGCCCGCCCGGACGTGGAGCTGGTCACCGAGCGGATCGAGCGGATCGTCCCGGACGGCGTGGTCACCGCCGACGGCGCGACCCACCCCGCCGACGTGATCATCTACGGCACCGGCTTCGGTGCCACGCAGTTCCTCACCCCGATGCAGGTATCCGGCCGCGGCGGCGGGTCGCTGCGGCAGGCCTGGCGGGACGGGGCTCAGGCCTACCTCGGCATCACCGTGGCCGGGTTCCCGAACTTCTTCATGCTCTACGGGCCGAACACCAACCTCGGCGGCAACTCGATCATCTACATGCTCGAAGGCCAGATCGGCTACGTGCTCGGCGCCCTGCAGGCCCTGCGGGCTCACCGCCTGGCCTGGCTCGACGTGCGCCCCGACATCCAGGACTCGTTCAACGACTGGGTCCAGTCGGCCAGCCGCTCCTCGGTGTGGGAGAGCGGCTGCCACAGCTGGTACACCGTGTCCGGGCGCAACACCAACAACTGGCCCGACCACACGTTCCTGTACCGCCGCCGGGTCCGCCACTTCGACCTGGCCGCCTACCGCGTCATGCCCGCCGCATGACCGCCCGCCACGCCCGCCGCACCCGCCGGGTGCCGCACGTGCCGCCCGCCGTCCTGCGCCTCGGCGCGCGGCAACTCGGCCGTCGCTGCCTGGACCCGGCGCTGCCCTGGCCGGTGCAGCGCACCCGCCTCGACCAGCTCACCCGCACCTCCCTGCTCCCGCGCGGCACCACGATCACCGAGCAGACCATCGCCGGGCTGCGCGCCGAGGTGATCGCGGCTCCGGCCGCGCGCGGCCAGCCCACCGTGCTCCACTTCCACGGCGGCGGGTACTGCGTCGGCTCGGCGTTCACGCCCCGGTCGTGGGCGGCGCACCTGAGCGCCCAGGCCGGCTGCCGCGTCGTGCTCCCGGAGTACCGCCTGGCCCCCGAGCACCCCCACCCGGCCGCCCTCGACGACGCCCGCGCGGTCCTGGCCGAGCTGTCCGCCGACGCCGGCCCGGGCTCGGTCATCGTGTCGGGCGACTCGGCGGGCGGCGGCCTGGCCCTGGCCCTGCTCCTGTCCCTGCGCGACGAGGGCCAGGACCTCCCGGCCGGCGCCATCCTGCTCTCGCCCTGGCTCGACCTCGGCCGCGACCGCCGCGCCGTCCCGGACCTGGTGCGCCAGGACGTGATCCTCACCCCGGACTGGCTGGAGGCCTGCGCCCGCGCCTACGCCGCCCCGGCCGCCTGGCCCGACCCGTCCGTCTCGCCGCTGCACGCCGCGCACGCTGGCCTGCCGCCGCTGCTGATCCAGGCCGGCACCCACGAGCTACTGGCCCCGGACGCCGCACTGCTCGCCGCCCGCGCCTCGGCCGCCGGGGTGGACGTGACCTACACCAGCTGGCCGCGCCTGTGGCACGACTTCGTCCTGCAGCCCGGCCTGCTCGCCGCCGCCGACAGCGCCGTGGCCCAGGCCGCCTGGTTCGCCGCCCAGGTGCGGCTTTAGGCGTAGCCGGTACGCCCGGCTCACCAGCCACGATCGCGTCAGCACTCCTACCGTGACCATTTAAACCCTTTGACCGGTCTCGTCGTGACTAGTAAAATGGTTTTACTGGTCACGGAGATCGGAGGTGCGGGTCATGGTGGTTCTCCTCGGGCTCGCGGCCGCTGTGCTCTACGGCGGCGGCGACTTCCTCGGGGGCATGGCGACCCGCCGGGCCCACGTGCTGACCGTGCTCATGCTGGTCGAAACGGCCGCGGTGATCGTCGCGGTCGCTGTCGCGGTGATGTCCGGCGGCCCGGCCAGCCTGCCCGGGCTAGCCTGGGGCTTCAGCGCCGGCGCGATCGGCGGGCTCGGCCTGATCATCTTCTACGTGGGCCTGGCCGCCGGGCCGATGAGCGTGGTCGCGCCGGTGTCCGGACTGGTAGCCACGGTCCTGCCGGTCGCGGTGGCGCTGGCCGAGGGCGAGCGTCCCGGCGCCGGCGTCTACGCGGGCGCGCTGCTGTGCCTGGTCGCGATCGTGCTGGCCAGCTCGGCCAGCGAAACCGACGAGGCCGGCGACCCAAGCAGCTCCGGCCGCACCGGCCTCGCGCACCCGCCGCGCCGCCTGGGCCGGGCCATCGCCTACGGCACCGCGTCGGGCGTCTCGTTCGGCCTGTTCTTCCTGCTCATCCGCAACGCCGGGCAGTCCGGCGAAGTCTGGCCGGTGGCGGCCGGGCGGATCGGCGAACTGGCCGTCGTGCTGGCCGCCGCGGCCGTGCTGCGGCCCGGCCTGCGCGGGTTCCGCGGCGGCATTCCGCTGGCCGCGGCCAGCGCGGGCGTAATCGACGTGGTCGCGAACCTCTGCTACGTGGCGGCCACCCGGACCGGCTCGTTCGGCCTGGCCGTCGTGCTGGCCTCGCTCTACCCCGGGGTCACCGTGCTGCTGGCCCGGGTGGTGCTCGGCGAGAGGCTGCGGTGGATCCAGCGGGTCGGCCTCGGGCTCGCCGCGATCGGCATCCTGCTCGTCACCATCTGAACGGGCTGATCAGTGGTCCCAGGGCGCATCCCAGAACGGCCGCACCTCCACCTGCGCGGTACGCGCCAGCGGATGCTCCGCCGCGACCCGCAGGGCCGCGTCCAGGTCGGCGCACTCGATGACGACGTACCCGCCGATCTGCTCCTTCGTCTCGGCGAAGGGCCCGTCGGTGATGAGCAGCTCGCCGTCCCGCACGCGTGCGATCTTGGCCTCGCGGGCCGAGCGCAGCGATCCGCCGCTCAGCGTGATCCCGCGCTCGGTCATCTCTTCTACCCACGACTTGACCGCCACGATCTGGGCCGCGTCCTCGTCCGCCGTAATCTCGCCGGACTCATCGACCCAGAACAACAGCATGTACTTCATGACCCTCACTCCCAGACGGGGCTGGCCCCCACGGTAGCGGGATAACCTGGGCCGGTGAAAGCGGGAGGAGCCCTGGTCCTGACCGCGGACCCCGGCGAGGCGGCGACCCGGGCCGTCGCACAGGCCGCCGAAGCGCTCGGGGACGCGTCCCCGTCGCTGGCCGTGCTGTTCGCCTCGGCCCACTTCCTCGGCGTGGCCGAGGCGCTGGTGGCCGCGATAAGCAACGCACTAGGCAAGCTGCCCCTCATCGGCTGCGTGGGGGAGGCGGTGGCCGGCGGGGCCCGCGAGGTCGAGTCCGAGCCCGCGGTCTCGCTGTGGCTCGGAGCCGGCCTCGGCCCGGTCGAGACCTTCGCCATGGAGTACATCCGAACGCCCAGCGGCGGCGCCTACGGCGGCTACCTGTTCCCGCGCGAACCTAACGGCGCGCACCTGCTGATCTGCGACCCGTTCACGTTCCCGGCCGACGGCCTGCTGACTCACCTGAACGAGCAGGTGCCCGGCGCGGTGGTCATGGGCGGGATGGCCAGCGCCGCGCTGCGCGCCGCGGCAGAGCCGGCTGTTCCTCGACGACCGGGTGCTGTCCGCCGGCGCCGTCGGCGTCCACCTGCCGAACGCCGAGGTCCATCCGCTGGTCGCCCAGGGCTGCCGTCCGATCGGGGACGCCTACATCATCACCCGCGCCGACGGCAACCTGATCCACGAGCTCGGCGGGCGCCCGCCCCTGGTCCGGCTGCGCGAGATGGCCGCCGCGCTGCCCAGCCGGGACCAAGAACTGCTGGCCCAGGGCCTGCAGCTGGGCGTGGTCATCGACGAGTACCGGGCCGAGCCCGGCCAGGGCGACTTCCTGATCCGCGGCGTGGTCGGCGCCGACCCCGACTCGGGGGCCATCGCGGTGGGCGATCAGATCCAGGTCGGCCAGACCGTCCAGTTCCACGTCCGGGACGCGCAGTCGGCCGATGAGGACCTGCGCCGCGCCCTGGAGCGCGAGTCGGCCGCCCTGGGCGGCCGCCGTCCCGCCGGGGCGCTGCTGTTCACCTGCAACGGCCGCGGATCGCGGCTGTTCACCGAGCCCGACCACGACGCCGGGCTCATCGCGGCCACGCTGGGCGACATCCCGCTGGCCGGGTTCTTCTGCGCCGGCGAACTCGGCCCGGTCGGCGGGCAGAACTTCCTGCACACCTTCACCGCCTCGATCGCCCTGTTCCCCGACCCGGCGTAACACACCAGAACCCGGGAACCCGATCGTCTCGCTGGCCAGCCCCAGCGTGTCCTCGCACATGAAGCCCGCCCCGGACGACAGCCCGGCCAGCGCCCGCCCCACCGACTCCAGCGTCCACATCCCGTCCGGGAGCATCGGAACGAAACACGGCACGCACCCGCGGCGGCTCCATCACCGCCGCCACCCCGCCGTGCACCACGAACACCTCGCCGTTGATCGCCTCCCCGGCCGGGCTGGCCAGGTACACCACCAGCGGCGCCACGTGCTCCGGCGCCAGCGGGTCCACGGAACCAGCGGGCGGCGGCCCCATCAGCTCGGCCGTCATCGCGGTCCGGGCCCGCGGGCAGATCGCGTTGGCCCGCACCCCGTACCGCGCGCAACTGCGCGCCGTCGTCACGGTCAGCGCCGCGATCCCGGCCTTGGCCGCCGCGTAGTTGGGCTGCCCCGACGAGCCCAGCAGGAACGCCTCGGACGAGGTGTTCACGATCCGCCCGTACACCGGCCCGCCCGCCTGCTTGCTGAGCCTCCCGCCAGTACGCGGTCGCGAAGCGCGTGGTCACGAAGTGCCCGCGCAGGTGCACCCGCAGCACCGTGTCCCACTCCTCGCGCCGACATCGAGAAGATCATCCGGTCCCGCAGCACCCCGGCGTTGTTGACCAGGATGTCCAGCCGCCCGTACGCCTCGAGCGCCGCCGCGACCAGCCGCTCGCCCGTCGACCACTCCCCGACGTCCCCCGCCACGGCCACGCACGCCCCGGCCTCCCGGCACACCGCGTCAAGATCCGACCCCGGCAGGTCGTTGAGCACCAAAGACGCCCCCGCCTGCGCCAGCGCCCGCGCCTCGGCCCGGCCCAGCCCGTTGGCCGCCCCGGTCACGACCGCCACCCGCCCGTCCAAGACGCCGAGACCACGCCGGACACGGTCAGTACCCCGGCCCGGACAGCAGGCCGCCGTCGGCCACGAACTCGCTGCCCGTCGAGTAGGACGACTCGTCGCAGGCCAGGTACGCCACCAGCCGCGAGATCTCGACCGGCTCGGCGAACCGGGCCAGCGGCATGGCCCGCAGGAACGCCTCACCCTGCTCGGCATCACGCACACCCAAAGAGTCGATGATCATCCGCGTGATCACCCCGCCGGGATGCACCGAGTTGACCCGGATCCCGAACCTCGCCAGTTCCCGCGCCGCGACCTTGGTCATGCCGCGGATGGCGAACTTGCTCGCGCTGTAGGCCGACAGGCCCTCCGCCCCGGTGAACCCCTCGATCGAGGAGATGTTGACGATCGAGCCGCCGCCCGCCTTGGTCATCGGGTCGATCACCGCCTTCATGCCGAGCCAGCAGCCCACCGCGTTCACCTCCAGCACCCGCCGGAAGTCGGCCAGCGGCATGTCCGCGATCGCCGCGAACTGCAGGATCCCGGCGTTGTTGACCAGCACGTCGAGCTGGCCGAACGCCTCCACCGCCAGCGCCACCGCCGCCGCCCAGTCGTCCTCGCTGGTCACGTCGTGGTGCAGGTACCGGCAGGACTCCTCGCCCGAGTCCGGCCGCCACCGCCGCGCCCCGATCGTCCAGCACGTCGCCGAACACCACCCGCGCGCCCTCGGCCACGAAGTGCCGCACGTGGGATTTGCCCATGCCCCGGGCGCCGCCGGTGATCAGCGCGACCTTCCCGTCCAGCCGTCCCATGGCCCCGAGCCTACCGCCGCCTCCCCCTCCAAAACTAGAACGTGTTACTGTTTTGCCGGAGGGCCGGATGGAACACAGTGCTGGCGACAAACACAGTGCTGACTACATCGTGGCCGGAGCCGGGCAGCGCCGGCTGCATCCTGGCCCGGCGGCTGGCCGAAACGGGCGCCAGCGTCATCCTGCTCGAGGCGGGCGGCCCGGACCGCACCCGGCTGGTCCGCCAGCCGGGCATGATCGCCATCTTCCACAACGTGCCCGCGCTCAAGAAGCGCCTGGACTGGGGGTACTACACCGCCCCGCAGCCCAGCGCGCTCGGCCGCCGGATCCCGCAGCCCCGCGGCCGGGTGCTGGGCGGCTCCGGGTCGATCAACGGCATGGTGTTCGTCCGCGGGAACCGGCAGAACTACGACGACTGGGCGGCTGCGGGCTGCCCCGGCTGGAGCTACGCCGACGTCCTGCCCAGCTTCAAGCGCTTCGAGGACTGGGAGGACGGCGCCACCGCCGTGCGCGGGGCCGGCGGCCCGGTGAAGGTGACCCGGCAGCAGGACCTGACCCCCGCCTCCCAGGCCTTCATCGAGGCCCTGGCCGCGACCGCGGGCGTCAAGCAGATCGACGACTACAACGGCGAGGCCCAGGAAGGCGTGGCCGTCTGCCAGCAGAACGCCGCCGGCGGCCTGCGCTACAGCTCCTCGATCGGCTACCTGGACCACCACGGCCTGCCCAACCTGACCGTCATCACCAACACCCGCATCACCAGGATCGTCATCGACCAGGCCCGCGCCACCGGCGTCGAGGTCGTCACGGACAAAGGCCTCACAGAAATCCACGCCACCCGCGAGGTCATCCTGTGCGCAGGCGTCTACGGCTCCCCTCAGCTCCTCATGCTCTCCGGCGTCGGCCCCGCCGCCCACCTGCGCCAGCACGGCATCACCGTACAAGCGGACCTGCCGGTCGGGGACAACCTGCACGACCACCTGTTCGTGCCCATGACCTACTGCATGACCTCGGCCCGCAACCGCGGCACGACGCCGTACTTCGTCGGCGGCATCCTCAAGGAGGCAATCCGCAACACAACAGCTGGATGGGCCGCACCGTGTTCGAGGTCCTCGGCTTCGTCCGCAGCCCGCACGCGACCAACGTCCCCGACCTCCAGATCCACGTGCTCCCGTGGTCCTACCCGTTCCCCAACCAGGACTCCCCGGCCCGGCACAAGGTCGACAAGCGCAGCGCGCTGACCATCATGCCCACCCTCATCTACCCCAAGAGCCGCGGCACCCTCCGCCTCGCCTCCGCCGACCCGGCACACCGCGCCCCTCATCGACCCCGGCTACCTGACCGAACCCGACGACACCCGCCTCCTCCTGGACGGCATGGAGCTCGTCCGCGCGGTCATGGCCAGCAAGGTCATCGCCGGCCAGGTCAGCCTGGAGCTGAGCCCCGGCCCCGGCTACCCGGACCGGGCCGCGCTCGCCGAGGAGCTGCCCAACCGCGCCACGTCGGTGTACCACGCGGTCGGCACCTGCCGGATGGGCACCGACGAACGCGCCGTGGTGGATCCCGCCCTGCGGGTCCGCGGCATCGACGGGCTCCGGGTCGCCGACGCCTCGATCATGCCCGCCATCCCCGGCGGCAACACGAACGCCCCGGCCATGATGATCGGCGAGCACTGTGCCAGCCTCATGGGGGCCAGCCTCATGGGGGGCCAGCCTCATCCGGGCTCACCTCATGACCGCGGGATCGTAAGCTGAAGGGGTCAACCCCCGCGTCGCCGAGGGCGTCTAACGGTGCGATGGAAGGGGACCGGGATGGAGCCAGCGCAGGTATTGGTGGCCCTCATCGGCTGGGCGCTGATCGTCACCGCCGGCTACCACGTGGGCAAGTACAAGGGCCGCGAGACCGCGGGCCTGACCCTGACCATCCTCCTCGGCCTGGTCGGCCTGCTCATCCTCGCCTGCCTGCCCAAGACCCAGGCGGTCAAGGCGGCCGAGGCCCAGCGCCAGCTCCCGTACCCGCCCGCAGTACCCCTACCCCCCGTACCAGTACCCGACCCCCAGTCCCAGTACCCGCCCCAGCCCAGTACCCGCCGCCAGTCCGTACCCGCCGCCAGACCCGTACCCCCCGCCGCCCCCATGGGACCCGCCTCCCTCATGACGCCGGGTTGGCGATCCCGTTGAACAGCAGCTGCAGCAGCCCCTCGGCCACCTGATCGGTGCTGTACCCGCCCGCCAGCCGCCACTGCGACGGGATCCACAGCACGTCGCGCAGCAGCCGGTAGGTGAGCTTCGGGTCCAGGTCGGCGCGGAAGATCCCGGCCTCCTGGCCGCGTTCGAGCTGCGTGACCCAGGTCCGCTCGATCTCGCTCACCGCCTTGCGGATGTAGCTGAACCGGGCCTGCGCGGCGAAGTAGCTCCAGTCGTTCTGCAGCATGGCCAGCGCGGGCCGGTGCCGGGCCAGGGTCCGGCTGGTCGACCGCACGATCTGCTCCAGCACGTCCCGCGCCGAACCGCCCGACGCCACCGCGGCCCGGTAGTCGGCCAGCACGTCGTTGATGAAGCTGGACAAGATCTCGTCCCCGATCGACTCCTTGGAGTCGAAGTGGTGGTACAGGCTGCCGGACAGGATGCCCGCCGCGTCCGCGATCTCGCGCACGGTCGTCGCCCGGAACCCCTTCTGCGCGAACAACTCGCCCGCCAGCCGCACCACGTCGGCCCGCCGGCGCCCCGCGGGGCCACCCCCTCCCGCTCCGGCTGGCCCCGCACGGCCAGCGGGCGCCGCCCCGGCTCGGCTCTTTTTTGGATGCCGAACGGACCGTCCTCCCGCTACCCTGACCAGTACTGCTCACCTGCGCATTATCGCAGCCTGGTGCCTGTTGACCTAGCGTTTGCTCGGCTCGTACCCACCGATGGCCGCGAACCGCTCGTCGACCTCCGCCCCGGTCAGGCCGAAGTCGGCCAGCGTGTACCGGTGCCCCCGTCCCGGCCCGCGGCGTCGGCCACGATCAGCGAGCGCATCGCGTCCGCCGCCGCCCCGGACAGCGGCAGCCCGAAGTACCCGTACGCCGCCTCCACGGTGCCGAACGGGTCGGCCGTGAACTCCTCGTACCCGACGTCGTAGAACCGCGCCGGATCGTGCCGGGCCCGCTCGGCGGTGAACCGCTCAAGCCCGGACGCCCACAAGGCCAGCTGATCGCGCCCGATCACCGAACCCCGGAACGTCTCCGACCAGCCCTCGCAGGCCTGCGCGGCCAGGCTGCACACCGACGCGATCGCGGTCCGCGGGTCCCGGTGGGTCTGGATGACCAGCGCGTCCGGGTACACCGCGAGCAGCGCGTCCAGCGCGAACAGGTGGCTCGGGTTCTTCAGCACCCAGCGCCGGCCGGCGTCGTTCAGCCCGATCAGCTGCAGGTTGCGGCGGTGCCGCCGGTACGCGCCGGCCCAGTCCTGGTCCCGCAGCCACGCCGAGTACCCCGGCAGGTGGGCCAGGCACTCGAACGAGACCGAACGCATCGACTGCCGCAGCAGCTGCCAGCACTCCTCGACCTGGTCGGCCGCGATGTAGTGCACCCCCATGAACTCCGGATGCTCCACGTGGTGCCGGGCGCAGGCGGCCTGGATGTGCTGGAACACCGGGTCGCCGGCCCAGGCCGGCCGGGGCGGCCGGGGCCGCGGCGCCTCGGCGAGCCACAGCTCCAGGCCCTGGTGGGCCGGGTCGGCCACCAGCAGCCGGTGCAGCGCGGTGGTCCCGGTCCGCGGCAGCCCGGTGACGAACACCGGCCGCTGCACCGCGACCTCGGCGTAACCGGGATGCGACTGCCATCCCGCCTCGCTGAGCAGCCGCGCCACCAGCGCCCCGCGCAGCAGCGACCGGGTCGCCTTGGCCCCGAGCGGGGTCAGCCCGGCGTCGCGCTCGTAGGACTCGAGCAGCACGCCCAGCCCGTCGGTGTAGTCGTCCGGGCCGAAGTCGGCCAGCCCGGTGATCCGGCTCGCCGACGCGTGCAGGTCGTCCAGCGCACTCAATGGTGGTACTCGCCGCAGTTGACGTCCAGGCACTGCCCGGTGATCGCGCGGGCCAGCGGCGAGGCCAGGAACACCACCGCGTCGGCCACCTCGTCGGGCTCGGGCAGCCGGCCCAGGTCGATGGCCGCCGCGGTCTCGGCGTAGATCGTCCTGGATCTCCACGCCGCGCTTGTGGGCCAGGTACCCGAAGTACCACTTCAGCGAGTCGCCCCAGATGTGCCCGGGCGCCACCGAGTTGACCCGGATGCCGCGCGGCCCGAGCTCGGTGGCCAGGCTCTGCGCCATGGCCAGCAGCGCGGCCTTGGCCAGCTTGTACGGCCCCATCCGGCGCTGGGAGAACCGCACCACCATCGAGTTGACCATCACCACCGAACCCCGGCTGGCCGCCAGCGCCTCGGTGAACAGCCGGGTCAGCCGCAGCGCGGCCACCACGTTCGCGTCGAAGCTCTCGCCGATGGCGTCCAGGTCCACCGAGGTCAGGTCCTTGATCGGCGGCATGGCCAGCGCGTTGTAGACCAGCGCGTCGACCCGCCCGAACTCCTCGGCCGCCGCGTCCGCCAGGTACCCCGCGGCCCCGGCGTCGGTCAGGTCGCCCGGCACGACCACCGCCCGCCGGCCGAGCGCGCTCACCTCCTTGGCCACGTCGTCCAGCCGCGATGCGGTCCGCGCGGCCAGCACCACGTCGGCGCCCTCGCGCGCGCTGGCCAGCGCGATGGCCCGTCCCAGACCCGGGCCGACGCCGGCCACCACGACCACCTTGTCCCGGAGCATCATCAGCCCAGCATCCTTTCCGCGACCGCGGCCTGGCGCGCCGCGATCCGGGCCCGCCAGTCCTCCGGCGACACCTTCTCGTAGTACGGCAGCACGCCGGGCAGGTCGGCCAGTGGCACCACCGCCACCTCGGGCCCGTCCTCGGCCGTCAGGTCGCGGGTCAGCCGCTGCCAGCGGATCTGCACGTAGCCGCGCCGGTGCCCGGTGCGCTCCAGCCAGTTGGCCAGGCCCGGGTCCCGCTCGCTGATCACGAACCGCATCCGCCCGTCCGGGTCGATGCGGGCCTGGTCGGCGGTCAGGCTGGTCTGGTGGTTGATGTAGTCCAGCGACACGTACCACCGGCTGCCGAGCTGGATGCCCTGGTACGGCGCCACGTCCCGGCCCGCGGCGGGCACGGTCACGATCATCGCCTGGTCGTCCTCCAGGTCGTAGTGCCCGGCCGAGGAGAACTGGGTGGCCAGCCCGCCCGGCGTCGGCCGGGGCGGCGTCATCGTGTTGACCGGCTCGGTCAGGTAGAACCACTCGGGGAAGGCCAGGAACGTCCGCAGCCGGCTGCAGCAGGATCTTGCCCGCCACCGCGTACCGCTTGGCCACCGCGTCGGGGTCGGCGGTGGCGGGCGGCGCGCAGCCCGCCCGGTCGGCCCGGCGGATGGCGATCGTGCCCCGGCGTTCGGCCGCCCAGTCGCTGTACACCTCGCGGACCAGCAGCATCGACGAGCCGGGCCCGAGCCGGAAGCAGTTGCGCCGACTCTGCTGACTACTGCTGGGCCGACTACTGCTGGCCGGCACCGCGGGCCCGAAGCGCAGCTCGAACGTGCCGTCGGCGGCGATGTCGATGGCCCGGTCGTCGAACGCGCTCAGGCTGTCCGGCACCTCGACCGGGGAGTAGTCGCCCTTGAGCACCTGGAAGCTCAGGTCTGCGGTCGCTCCCGCGCCGGCCGGTGACCACGTACTCGGCGTCGTCGCGCAGGTAGGCGTGGAAGTACAGGGTGTCCGGGTTGTCCAGGCCCATCTTGGTGTACGGCCCGGTCGACGACACGAAGTACGGAAAGTCCCGCTGGTAGGCCCAGGCCAGCCGGAGCGAGGCCTGGATGCTGCCCGCCAGGTAGTCGTACCCCTCGGCCAGGTCCTGCTCCGAGCTGACGTGCGGCGCCCCGGCGATGATCTTCTCGGCCTCGGCCAGCGCCTCAGCGAACGCCCGCGTCAGCACTGCTCTTGCCATCCCCAGCTTCGCCGTGAACCGGAAGCTCGGCAGGTCATCCAGGGACAGCATGGCCTCGTAGGTGCGCACGTACCCGGTGTGCGCGATCCGCCAGCGGCCGTCCTCGCCGCGCCGGTAGCGGTCCTGGTAGAACGCCGCGCCCTTGATCACCACCCGGTGCGCGGTGGCGATCACGGTGTCCTCGAACGACCAGGTCCCGGTGGCCTCGCCGCCGTCGATGGTGATCTCCGGCTGCCCCGCGGAGTGCACGGTGATCATGTCCGGCCCCAGCTTGTCCCGCAGGAACGCCACGATCTGGTCCCGGCCGGCCAGCTTGAGCGGCTGCCCGTACACCATCGTGCCGTAGTCCACCGTGGCGTCCGGCGTGAACACCTCGGCCAGGTCGTCCCACAGCTTCAGGTCCACGCAGCGCAGGTAACGGTATTTCACCTGGCGGATCTCTTCCAAGGCGACAAGGTCCATGGCCACCAGCTTGGTCCATCCGATTGACCAGAACAAGAACCTGTTCTAGTTTTCGCCACAAGAATCCACCCCGCAACCACGCCCTTCGCTCCGAGGATGGTGCCATGCGGTTCTGCTACGCCGAGTCGATGACCGACCCGTCCTTCTACGCCCCGCTGGCCCGCGCCGCCGAGGAAGCCGGGTTCGCGTCGATGATGGTCCCGGACAGCATCTGCTACCCCGAGCACTCCGACAGCCGGTACCCGTTCAATCCCGACGGCAGCCGCGAGTTCCTGGAGGACAAGCCGTTCCTCGAGCCGTTCTCGCTCATCCCGGCCCTGGGCGCCGTCACCAGCCAGCTGAGGTTCATCACCTTCGTGCTCAAGCTCCCCGTCCGCCACCCGGTGCTGGCCGCCAAGCAGGCCACCTCGACCGCCGTGCTCACCGGCAACCGGCTCGTGCTGGGCGTCGGGACCAGCCCCTGGCGCGAGGATTACGAGGTGCTCGGGGTGGACTGGGACACCCGTGGTCAGCGCCTGGACGAGGAGATCGCCATCCTGCGCGGCCTCGCGGCCGGGGGCTACTTCGAGCATCACGGGAAGATCTTCGACCTGCCGCCGGTCAAGATCGCCCCGGTGCCGACCGCGCCGATCCCGGTCCTCATCGGCGGCCACTCCGACGCGGCCCTGCGCCGCGCCGCCCGGCTGGGCGACGGCTGGCTGCACGGCGGGGGAGACCTGGCCGAACTCCCCGCGCTCCTGACCCGCCTGGCCGAGCACCGCCGCGCCGCCGGCACCGACCACCGCCCGTTCGAGCTCCACGTGATCTCGGCCGACGCCTACACCCTGGACGGCATAGCCCGCCTAACCGACCAGGGCGTCACCGACGTGATCGTCGGCTTCCGCTGGCCCTACCACACCGGCCCCGACCCAGAACCACTGGCCAGCAAGCTCACCAAGCTGCGCCGCTTCGCCGACACCGTAATCGCCCGCGTGCCCACCTGAGACGTCCCCCACCCACACACATGGGATTAGGCTGGGCGCTCTGCGTACCTGCCGCACCGGCCTCGCACCCGGCCTCACCAGCGCCGCCGTCGGCCTCGCCCTGGGCCTGCTCGCCCTCGGCCCCGGCCTGCGGCGCGGCTTCCTGCTCAGCTACGACATGCTGTTCGTCCCCCGCGAGCCGTTCTCCGCCGCCCTCCCCGGCCTGGCCCCGCCCCGCGCCGTCCCCAGCGACCTGGTAGTGGCCGCCATGTCCCGGATCCTGCCCGCCGACATCCTGCAAAAGCTCGTCCTGCTCGCCATCTTCGTCCTGGCCTGCTCCGGCGCCGCCGCCCTGCTCGACCGCGAGCCCCTCCTGGCCCGCCTGGCGGCCGGAGTCTTCTACGCCTGGAACCCCTACGTGGCCGAGCGGCTCATCATCGGCCACTGGGCCCTGCTGCTCGGCTACGCCGCCCTGCCCTGGGTCCTCCGGGCCGTGCTCGCCCCCGACCTGAACTCCCGCCGCGGCGCCGCCCGCCTGGCCCTGGCCCTCCTCCCCGCCATAATCGGCGGCTTCGCCGCCCTGGCCATCACCGCCCTGGTCGCGGTCCCCGCGGCCGTCTTCACCAGAGACCCCCGCCGCGCCGCCCTGGTCCTGGCCGCGCTCGCCGCAGGCAGCCTCCCCTGGTTCATCCCGTCCCTCCTGCACCAGGTGTACGTCGACCCGGCCAGCGTCGCCGCGTTCGCCGCCCGCGCCGACACCCCCTTCGGCAGCATCGGCAGCCTCCTCATGCTCGGCGGCGCCTGGAACGCCCAGACCGTCCCCACGGCCTACGGCGGCCCCTGGTCGGCCCTGTGGCTAGCCGCCGTCATCGTCGCCCTGGCCACCTACCTCCTCCTCGCCCGACCCCAACCCCGCTGGCCAGGCCTGGCCGTAGCCGCCCTGGCCGGCCTGGTCCTCGCCGCCCTAGGCATCACCACCCCCGGCCGCGACCTGCTCCGCTCCCTGATCGCCGCCTTCCCAGGCTTCGCCGTCCTCCGCGACGCCCAGCAGTTCATCGCCCCCCTCGCCCTCCTCGAGTCCGCCGGCTTCGGCCTAGCCGTGGCCGCCGCGCTGAACCCCGCCCCGTTCCGAAGAAAAGCCCTGAACCTCAAACGCCCTGCCCTCACCCCCCAGGCCGCAACCGCATCCGACCGTCCAGTCCGCCCGTCCCCCGCCGACCCGGCCGGAACCGCACCCGACCGCCCACTCCCCGCCGACCCGGCCGGAGCCGCACCCGACCGCCCACTTCCCGCCGACCCGGCCGGAGCCGCACCCGACCGCCCACTTCCCGCCGACCCGGCCGGAGCCGCACCCGACCGCCCGGCCCGCGCCGACCTCGCCGGAACGCTGCTCGGCGTCCTTGCCCTCCTGGTTCCGGTCCTGCTGCTGCCCGGCCTGGCCTGGGGCGCCGCCGGGCGGCTCCGTCCGGCCTGGTACCCGGCCACCTGGCTGTCCGCCGCGCAAACCCTCGACGCCAGCCCGGCCCCCGGCAGCGTCCTGCTCCTGCCCTGGGCCACCTACCGCACCCCGCCCTGGAACCACGGCGAGGTAGTCCTCGACCCCTGGACCCGTCTCCTGTCCCGCCCGCTGATCTGGAACGACGGCACCCAGGTCGGCCCCGTGGCCCTCGCCCCCGACGACCCCCGCGCCCGCAGCCTGGACGCCGCCATCGACGGCACCGGCCCGCTGACCGCCACGCTGCGCGCGGCCGGCGTCCGGTTCGTCCTGGACGACGCGGACGGCCCCCAGTCCCAGGTCGCCGCCCGCCTCCCCGGATCCGTCATGATCATCAACCTGCCCGGCCTCACGGTGTACCAATTGCCGGGCTAGCCGTGTCGGACCCGGAAATGTCGGACCCACTTGATAAGGTCAGTATCGAACACCTGGTCGATCGGCTGCGGAGGGAGGTGACATACCCGTCATGAGCACCATGATGGTCCCGGCGAACATGGACGATGCCATGAAGATGCTGGATGCGGCGCTGGGCATGCAACAGTGCGTGCTGCGGTTCCTGGCGGCCCAGGACGCGGCGAGCCTGCCCGGCCAGGCCGTCGCGGACCAACTCCGGGCCTTGGAACGCAACGACGCGGTCGGGTCCGCCCTCCGCGGGCGGCTGCTGGAGGTCTTCGACGCCCAGGACGGGCACCTGGCCGACGGGCAGCGCACCACCCGGACCTGGCTGGTCCACTCGCTGCGGGTGACCAGGGGCCAGGCCGGCGAGTACCAGGCGGTTCAGGCGCTGGCCCGCAGCCACCGCGTGCTGCACGCGGCGCTGGCCGAGGGCTGGGTGCTCACCAAGTCCGAGGCCCTGCAGCTGGCCAGGTGGACCCGGGCCATCCCCGAGCAGTACCGGGCCGAGGCCGAGGAGCTCCTGGTTGCCGCCGCCCGGGCCGGGGTGGACCTGCGCGGCCTGGCCGCGATCTGCGCCGAGATCCGGGCCCGCACCGCCGAGCCGCGACCCGGACGACGACGACGACCCGCGCCTGGACCGGGGGGTGTCCCTGGACACCACGTTCGAGGGCGCCGGGGTCATCCACGGCGACCTCACCCCCGAATGCACGGCGATGGTCCAAGCCGTCCTGGACGCCCTGTCCGCCCCGGCGGGCGGCGGCGACCTGCGCACCCGCCCGCAGCGCTACCATGACGCGCTGGCCGAGGCCATGCGCCGCCTGCTGGCCTCGGACTTGCTACCCCAGCGGGCCGGGCAGCCGGTCAAGGCCCTGGTCCACATCTACTTCGCCGAGCTCCGCGAGAGGGACCAGGACGGGATCCTCCAAGACAAATGGATCGCGGAGTACCGGGCCCGGTGGGCCGCCCACCGCGCCGCCACCTCGGTCAGCACCGGCGATGGCGGCGCCTGGCTGGAAGGCGACGCCGCCCGCGAGGTCGCCTGCGACGCGATGATCATCCCCGTGGTCACCGGCGACATCGACCCTGGCGCCGTCGAGGACCTGATCGCGCTGTGCGTCCAGTACCACCAGCTCCGTACCCAGTCCGCCCCCGCGGACCCCGGCAGCACCGAGCCCGCCCCCGCCCCCGCCGCCCAGGGTCGCGCCCGCACCCATGACTGCACGGCCTCCCAGGACGCCCCGGACGCCGGCGCCCCGGTCCCGGCCGGGCTGACCAGCACCGCGACCCGCCACGCCGAGGATGACGCCACTGTCGCCGACGCCCTGGCCGAGATGGAGCAGCAGATCCTGGGCAAGATCCTCCAGGTCGTCTCCGGCCCCGGCGGCGCCGCGTCGTTCCTGCGCCGCCACCTGCTCGGCAAGCCCCTGGCCGGCCCCTCCCTCCCGCTCGATGTCGGGCAGACCGACGACATCCCCCTGCACCTGCGGCGCCTGGTCGCGCTGCGGGATCAGACATGCCAGTACCCCGGCGGCTGCGACCAGCCCGCGTCCGGCTGTGAACCCCACCACGTCACCCACCGATCCGACGGCGGCCACACCAGCCTCACCAACCTCAAAGATTACTGTTGGTGGCACCACCACGTCGTCCTGCACGAACTCGGCTGGACCCTGACCGTCCACCCCGACGGCACCAGCCAGGTCCAAAGCCCCGACGGCAAGATCATCCGCAGCCACAGCCCGCCACCCCGCCCCGGGTAACCACCCCGCCCGGAACAACCGGGCCCACCTAGTCACCGGCCAGCATGTCGGCCTGGCCCGCCGTGATCGCGGTGACCTCGCCGCGCCGCGCGCACCTCATCAACCGCTCGTGCTCCTGCTCGGCCACCGCAACGGCCTGGTTGGCCAGCATCAGCGGGATGCCGTCCTCGATCCGGTACAGCCAGCGCAACCGCGGGTTGTACAGCACCGCTTCGTCGGCGAAGTACAGCAGGCCGCGCTTGTCGATGGGGCACACCAGGATGTCGAGCAGGGCGTCCTCCAGGGCCATCATTGCCTCCCCTGGTCGGCCAGGAGGCCGGGTACCGGGGCCGAGCCAGGCTCGGGCTCCTCGGCGGCCTGCCGGGACAGGATTACGAGCACGAACCCGGCCACCACGATCGCGGCCAGGCGCAGGCCGAGCTTGGCCGGGCTGGCCGGCAGGTGCTCGTGGAACAGCCAGGTGCCCGTGATAATGAAGTACACGCTGCCCGTGACGTTGGACACCGGAACCACGATGGAGGCGCGGCAGGACTGCAGCGCGACCTGGTACAGCAGCATGGCCGCCGCCGAGCAGCCCACCAGCACGTACAGATAGGGCGACGAGACGATACCGGTCACGATGCGCGCGTCGCCGTGGTGGCCGACGAGGACTCCCGATAGCCCCTTGATGGCCAGCGCCGCGACGCCGTAGAGCAGCCCGGTGCCGATGCCGAAGCAGACCCCCGCAGAAAGCGCACGGGAGCGCCGGCGCAGCGGGCTCGCCCCGACCAGCAAGCCGATGACGACCGAAGGGATCGCGACCGCCGCCATCCAGCCCGGGTTGGCGTGGTGCCCGGCCCCGCCTCCGGCCCCGCCGGCCGACGCGGCCAGCAGGATCACGGACACGGCCATCGCGGCCACGCACCAGAACTCCACGGCGCCCAGGCGCTCCCGCAGGACCAGCCGGGACAGCACTAGCACCAGCGCGACCCCGGAGGCGAGCACCGGCTGCACCACGCTGACCGGCTCGAAGGTCAGCACCACGATCTGGCAGGCCAGCCCGAGAAGCATGAGCACGAACCCGGCCAGCCAGGCCGGATCGGCCAGCAGGCTGGCGATCACGTGCGGCACCCGGCGAAGATCGAGGGCTGGCATCCGCCCGAGGGCGCGCTTCTCCTGGATCAGCCCGACGTTGTAGGACGTCGCGGACAGCAGCGCCAGCGCGATCCCGGTGTAGGACGAGGCGATCATTTATCCTCCCCAGAGGACCCGGGGGCCTCACCAGTCCCGAGGGCCCCCAAAGGCCCGGGGTCCCCAGCAGTCCCGGAGGCCTCGGCGTTCCGCGGGGCCCCGACGCTCCCGGCGATCAGCGCGGCGGCCAGCGCGACGAGCGCGCACGCCTGCGCCGGCCAGCCGAACGGACCGAGCAACCCCGTGCCGAACGGCCGTACCGCGGCCAGCAGCCCCGACGCGACCATGGCCCCGAAGGCGAGCACCGGCAGCCGCACCCTCCCGGCCAGCCAGGCCAGCACCGGAACGACGAGCGCCACCACCCCGCCCGCCACAAGAATGAGCGCCGTCACGCTGACCACCCCGATCCACGCGCGGCCTTGTCTTCGCCGCTCGCCTCCGGCACCCATCATCGTCCCGCCCCCTTGGCCCACGGCGAGGAAGGACCACGCCGTGAGGGCGAGCAGGATGGCCACGGCGAGCAGGGACGCGATCAGCGCCACGTGGTACGTGGCGGCCGGCCGGAAGGTGAGCGTGATCGTGCCACCTGCCCCGGCCGGGACGACGAAGCCCTGCTGCCACCCGTCCAGGCGCACCGGCGTGAGCGGCTGGCCGTTCAGCGAGGCGGCCCAGCCCGGGTTGTAGTTCTCGTGGACCTCCAAATAGGAAGCCGCCCCCCGCCCGATGCTGAGTCGGTCCTGGTCCGGCTGCCAGCTGCGGATGGCCGCCACGCGGGACGCGCCAGACGCGACTGGGGAAGGGGCGCCGCTGGCCAGGCTGAGGTCGGTGACCGCAAACGTGCCGGGCGTCGCCGCGGTCAGCGTGTGCCGCCCCGCGCCGAGGCTCAGCGCGCCGCCCGGAGCGCATACCCGGACCGGCAGCGGAAGGTACTGGCTCAGCTCACCGAGCGTGCCGCTGACCGACGTCTGGTACACCTGCCCGTCGACCGTCAGGGCGGGCCCCTGTCCGCAGGCCAGGCTAAAGGTGGCCTGAGCGGATGGCGTGACCGCGCGCAGGCCCGCCAGGGCCGGCACCGAGAGCTGCGACAGCCGGACCGGGAGCGTCTCCAGCTGGCCGGTCAAGGTGACGATGGTGGCCTGGCGCACGCGCGGGAAGGACACGTCGATCCGGTCGGTGGTCAGCGGCGTCGCGAACCGCACCAGGCCGCCGGCGCCGATGCTCGCCTCCCGGGTGCCGTCCGGGCTGGTGATCTTTACCGTCAGCGGCGTGGACGGCAGGCCCGCGGCCGGGCGCACGATCAGCGACCCAATCTGCCGCTGGCCCTGCCAGCGCAGATGGATGACCGGGCTGGTGCTGTCGGCGGTCCACGGCGTGCGGGCCGATCCGCTAATCAGGCTGGCCGGGAACCCGGGCGGTTCCGCGCCCGGGGTGGAGGCCACCGAGACCTCAAGCACGCCCGGCCCGGGAGCATCAAACCGACCCAGCAGCGTGTCCAGCCCGGGGCCGGGCCGGGCCAGACCGGAGGCCTGCAGCCGGAACGCCGCCGGACGGGCCACGGTGAAAGAACGGGCCATCGGAGCGGTGGCCGCCGGGTCCGCGTTCGCGAACGGCGACGGTACCTGCTGGTGGAACGAGAACGCGACGGACGGCGCAGAAACCCCGGCCGGATCCTCAGCAGGCTGGAGCAGGCGGGTCACCCGGACCCCGGGGATCAGCACGTCCGAGATTCCCGCTCCCGGGTAGGCCAGGCTGACCCGTGCGGCGCCGGTGATCGTGATGCGCAGCCAGCCGGTGCGCCCGGGGACCACGTGCAGCGGCTGGACCGCGCCGGTCGCGGCGACGTCGGTGGTGGCGGTGCCGGCCGCGGTGGACACCCGGAGGACGCTGGCGATCTCCCGGTCGGTGCTGTCGTCCAGCAGGCGTATCGCGACGCTGGGCGGCAGGTCCAGCGGCCGGTCGAAGTTGATCTGGATCCACTGTCCGACCGGCGTCCGCTCGTTGCCTTCCGCCCAGGCCGTCGCCGGGTTGCCGTCGAACGCGTTCACCGGGTCGTCCTGCTGGGTGTCGGCGATCCAGGAGCCGTAGGACGACGCGGTCACGCTGGCCGCGCCGGACAGTACGGCCACGGTCAGGTGCCCGGCGGCCGGCACCGGCAGAAGTTGCCGGGGCGGCCCGCCCGCCCGGCCGAGCTGGCCGGCCCCGGCCGGGTTGGTCTCGGTCGCGGTATAGGTATACGAGACGTTGGCATTGACCAGGCCGAACAGCGTGTCTTCCCGCCGCTGCCCGTCGGTCACCGCCCACGCCGCGGGCCGCGAGACCAAGGCATCACCGGCGATGACGGCCGGCTGCCCAGGTCCGAGCAGCCCCTGCCCGGTGAGCTGCAGCAGCGAATCCGGCCCCCCGTTAACCAGCACTGTCTGTGAGACCGGCAGGGTCGTCACCGGGCTCAAAGACGACGACGCAGCGGCGTACACCTCGACCGCCGGGTAGCTGGGCAGCGCCGCCTGCTGGGCCCGGGTGGCCCGCGGTTCGAGCTGCGCGCCGCCGATCCGCGGCCCGAACGCGGCGACCCGGGAGAACCCGGACAGCGCCAGGGTCTGGTGCACCAGCGCCGCGGAGGTGTAGCCGACCTGCCGCGGGTCCAGGTCGTTGCGCACCACGACGTAGCGGACGCCGGCCCGCTGCAGGTAACCGGCCAGCCCGCTGACCTGCTCACCCGATTCGATCGCGGTTTCCGCGGTGTCCAGCAGGATCTGGGCTCCCGCCCCGCCGTAGGGCACCAGGCCGGCCTGCGCCCACGGCGAGGAGGCCAGCGCGACCAGCGGGTCGTCGATCGGATCGCCCCACAGGTAGTCGCCGTGCGCGTCCGCGGGCACCACCAGCGCCGTGTTCAGCGGCGACCGGGCGGCCAGGAACGCGGCGACCTGGTACCAGTAGCGCGGCACCGCGGAAAACGAGCCGGGGTTCAGGACCTGGCCGGACAGGTACGGCAGCATGAGCCCGACCAGCACCAGCCCGGCCGCGGCCCAGCCCTCCAAGGCGAAAACTCGCTGGAGACGCCCAGCCTGACGGGTGCCGCGAGACCGCGCCAGCCAGGGCACGGCGGCGTGCGCCAGCCCCAGCGCCAGCACGACCGCGATGACCGGCTCCAGCTTGTACACGTTGCGGAACGGGGCCAGCACGCCGTTCAGCAGGTGATCGACCGGCCCGTGAAACGGGCCGCCGAGCGCCCCGCCGTACCCGGCCAGCGCACCCGCGGCCGCGACACCCAAACACAGCCGGAGCCAGGCCGCGTACGGCAGGTTCCGCTGCGCCAGCCCGTACAGGCCGCTCGCGGCCGCTATGGCGCCGGCGATGATCGCCATCGGGGTGCTGACCAGGGCCCAGCCCGCGGGCAGCCACGGCGTGCCGAGGTTGAGGTAGGCGGTCCAGTTGCCCGCGCCGCGCAGCGTGGCGGCGGCCGACATGGTGCCCGTGGTGGTGGCCGACTGCTCGATGTAGGGCAGGAAGTTGAACGCGTACCTGCCCTGCAGCAGCAGCGGCAGCGCCCACCAGGCGGTGGCCATCGCCACCGCGCCCGCCCAGCACAGCGCCAGCGCGACCAGCCGCCGCCCGCGGGCGTAGACCAGGATGAACAGGCCGGGCAGCAGCAGCGCGTCGATGGTCACGGTGGCGTTCACCCCGGACATGCACAGCACCACAGCCCCGGAGCGAAAACAAGACCATACGAGCAAGCGCCCGCGGACGGCGCCCACCAGCGGCAGGACCGCCCACGGCGCGAGCATCCCGGGCAGTGCCGCCGACGAGGTGGACCCGATCACGATGGTGAACGTGGGCCAGAGCGCGAACACCAGCCCGGCCAGGACCCGGGAGGCCGATGACCCGATGCCAAGCGCCTCGGCCAGCTTGACCAGACCGCCGAACCCGACCGCGATGATCAGCGCCAGCCAGAGCCGTTCGATGAGCCAGACCGGCACGTGCGCGAGGTGGCCGGCCAGGTAGAACGGCGCCATCGGCAGGGCGTACCCGACAGCCTGGTTGTTCAGCGCGCCGAACGTGTTCAGCGGGTCCATCAGGTGCCACAGGCTGGCGTAGTAGCCCCACGCGTTCAGGTCCACGCTGAGCTTGGTGTCGAAGAACATCCGCCCCGGGTCGTTGGCCAGCAAGACGACGAACGCGCCCAGCCCGACCAGCGCCGACCAGCGCAGCACCGGGCTTCGCGCCGACCCGGCCGGGAGACCCGCCGAAACCACAGGGCCGGCGACCCGTTCGCGGGCCGTCATCCGATGCGTCGCATGATCAGCATGAGATTCCAGGTGGCGACCTCACGCAGGCCGGGCAGCCGGACCAGCAGCCGGCACCAGCGCGGGTAGTACCGCGGCCCGGCCTCGATGATCGAGACGTCCGGCCGGGCCCGCAGCGCGCGGAGCACCGGCCCGATGTGCACCGGGAACAGGTTGACGCCGCATTCGTGCTTGGGCTGGCGCCGGTGGCGCCGGAGGTACCGGCGCCGGGCGTAACCCGGGCCCAGGTAGTGCCAGGGCGACATCTCGTGCCCGCCCCACGGGGAGTACCAGTTGCAGTAGGACAGGTAGACCAGCCCGCCCGGCCGGGTCACCCGGATCATCTCCTCGATCAGCCCCATCGGGTCGCGGACATGCTCGAGCACATTCGAGGAGAACGTCACGTCGGCGCCGCCGTCCCGGACCGGCAGCCAGTAACCGTCGGCGAGCACCGCGCCGGCCGGCGCACCGGACCCCAGGCCCAGCTCGGACCCCAGGCCCAGCTCGGACCCCAGGCCCAGCTCGGACCCCAGGCCCAGCTCGGACCCCAGGCCCAGCTCGGTCCGCAGGCCCAGCTCGGCCCGGTCGGGTTCGAACAGGTAGCAGTGCGCGCCGCGAGCCCGGAACGCCGCGGTGAACCAGCCGCCCCCGCCGCCGACGTCCACCACCGTCCGGCCGCCCAGGTCACCGTGCTCGGCGACCTGCCGCACGGCGTCCTCGGCCAGGCTCGCGTAGAACGCCTCCGGGTCGCTCTGCTCGGCCAGGAACAGGCGGAACAGCCGGACCGACCGGCGCACGCCGGAGGACGCCGCCCGACGGCGGCGAAACGGTGCCAGCAAGCTCATGCAGGTCCTCATTAGTCGCCGCCAGGCCGGTGCGGAGCACGAGCAGGTCAGTACGGAACACGAGCCAGGCGGGCCGTACCGGCACGATTATCTTGACTACCAGTTAGTAACCACAAAATAATGCTGCAATCTTCACACCGGAGATGACGACCTGGCTACCGGAAACGCCGATCCTCAGCGTCAGCCAGCGACCTGGAGCCGCGACGTGGACGATGACCCGACGTGAACGATGACGCGACGTGAACGATGACCCGGGCGCGCTGCCCACGGACCCGAGCCTGTCCGCAGAAGCGCGCGGCGCGGGAGAGCGACCGGACTGGGCCGGCCCGCGCCGGAACATCCTGTTCATCGCGTGGCGGGACCTGGCCAACCGGCTGGCCGGGGGATCCGAGGTGCTGGTCGACCAGCTGGCGTCCGGCCTGCTGGCCCGCGGCCACCGCGTGACGCTCCTAGCAGGCGGGACGGTCGCCGAACGCCCCTACCCGGTGCGCCGCAACGGCGGCACCTACTCTCAGTTCCTCCGCGCGCCCCTGGCCTACCTGCGAAACTTCCGGGACGTCGACCTGATCGTCGAGGTCTGCAACGGGATGCCCTTCCTGGTGCCCTTGTGGTCCAAAAAACCGGTGATCTGCCTGGTGAACCACGTGCACACCGAGCTGTGGCCGATCCGGTTCCGCCCGCCGGTCTCCACCCTGGGCCGGCGCATCGAGGACACCATCCTGCCCTGGGTGCACCGCCAGAACCTGTTCCTGACCGTCTCTCCGTCCACGGCCGAGTCGCTGGAAACGATGGGCGTCGGACCCGACCGGATCCGGCAGATCTGCAACGGCGTCGTCCGGCCCGACCCGCCGACGCCACGCTCAAACGACCCGCTGTTCCTGGCGCTCGGCCGGCTCGCCGACTACAAGCGCGTGGACCGGCTGCTGCGGCTGTGGGACCGGGTCCGCCCGGTGACCGGCGGGAAGCTGGTGATCGCCGGCGACGGGCCGGAACGCGCGCGCCTGGAGGCGCTGGCCGGACCCGGCGTGGTGTTCACCGGGCGGGTGTCGGAGCAGGACAAGCACCGGCTGCTGTGCTCGGCTTGGCTGCTGATGCACCCGGCGCTGATCGAGGGCTGGGGCATCGTGGTGTCCGAGGCGGCGATCCGCGGCACCCCGGCGGTAGCATTCGACGTGCCGGGGCTGCGCGACTCGGTGGTTCACGGCGAAACCGGGATACTCGTAGCGAAAGAGGGCCAGTTCGCGTCGGCCTGGGCCTCGCTGGCCATCGACGGGCGGCGGCGCGAGGCGCTCGGCCGGGCGGCCCGCACCCGGGCCCTGCAGCTGCACTGGTCGGCCGCGGTCGAAGGTTTCGAAGACGTCGCCGAGGAAGCGATCAAGCGAGCCGGGAGGGAGCCATCGTGGCGGTGACCGCCCCGGCGCCGGGCAACGCGCCGGGCAACGCGCCGGGCAACGCAGCGGGCAACGCGCCGGGCAACCCGCTCCAGGCCTTTTACCAGACCCCGGGCGTCCCGCTCAGCTCGGGCCCTGATCGCGCCCGGCGCCAGGCCCGGATGCTGGCCGGGATCCTGCGCGACCGGAGCGGCCCCGCGGTGATCGTCGACCTGGGTTGCGGCGACGGCGCCGCGCTCGCGGTCGCCGCCAAGCAGAATCCAGAACACCGATTCGCCGGGATCGACTGGTCCGCCGACGCCCTGCGCCAGGCCCGGGCCCGCGACCTGACCGTGGTCCGCGGCACCATGGAAACGCGCCTGCCGGTCGCCGACGGCGCCGCGGACGTGGTGA
Organism: uncultured Actinomycetes bacterium; assembly: GCA_963849595.1. Classification (GTDB taxonomy): domain Bacteria; phylum Actinomycetota; class Actinomycetes; order Streptosporangiales; family Streptosporangiaceae; genus Palsa-504. Next base: position 56,200 of record CAWKIB010000010.1, on the reverse strand, counting down.
TCATGAGCGAGCTGATCGAGCACCTGGTGGACCCCGACCGGGCGGTCGCCGAGGCCCGGCGGGTGCTCCGGCCCAGCGGCGCCCTGCTGCTGTCCACGCCGAACCTGGCCGCCTGGTACAACCGCGGGCTGCTCGCCGTCGGGATCCAGCCGGTCTTCTCCGAGGTGAGCCTGCGCGGAGTGTTCGGCAGGCCGGGGAGCGTGGTGGCCGGCCACCTGCGCCTGTTCACCCGGCGGGCGCTGACCGAGTTCCTGACCGCCAGCGGCTTCCGTTGCGTGAGCGTGGCCGGGGCGCGCTACCACGACGTGCCGCGGCTAATGCAACCGCTGGACCGGGCCTTCTGCCGCTGGCCGTCGGCCGCGTCCATCCTGCTGGTCCACGCCCGGAAGCAATAGAAACGACAATGGCGCAGGCGTCTGACACCGGAACCGAGGCGGACCAGGCCCCGGCCCGTCGCCGGCGCAGGCGCGGACTGGAGCTTGGCGGCTTGGTCATCGGGATCATCGCCGGGGTGAGCATTGCGCTGGCCTGGCTGATCCCGGCGCGCCACCACCCGTCCGTCCCGATCGCGCCGAGCACCCACGCCCCCGTCCTGGTCCCCGCTGCAGCGGGGCAACCGGACCCTGCCGCGCTGGACGGGGAGTGGATCGCCTACTCCGATCAGTCCACCTGCGCCGACTGGGCCGGCGGCGACGGGGTCTCGGCGATCCGCCTCAACGACACCCAGCTCGCCTGGTTCTTCTCCGATACCTTCATCGGCCCGGCCGGGCCCACCACCGGTTTCTCGCACCTGTCCGGGTTCGTGCACAACGCGGTGGTCGTCCAGACCACGATCGGGCCGGGCAGCGGCAGCACGTTCGTCACCATGACGGGCGGCGGAGCCTGCACCGGCCCGGGCGGACCCGGCAACGCGGCCCCGGTGGTCGGGCCGCCGTCAGCGGTGCCCGGCGGGTCGTCCGACCGGTACTGGGACGAGGACGGCATCGAGGTCGGCGGGACGGTGGTCAAGTTCTACAACCATTACCGCGCCCGCAGCTTTCCGTTCGTCCCGGTCGGCACGGTGATCGCGACCCTGCAGGCCAGTCAGCTCAGCGCGGCCGGCCGCGGACACCAGTACGGTGCGGTCGCCCGGCCGCACCTGGTCCCGCTGTCGTCGTACACCCCGCCGTCCGGCGGCTCCCCGATCCTGTGGGGCGCCGCGCTGCTGCAAGCCGGGAACACGGTGTACATCTACGGCACCCAGAGCCCGAACGTCCAGGTCCCCGGCTACCGGCTCTACCTGGCCCGCGTCCCGGTGTCCCAGCTGACCTCCTTCGCTTCGTGGCAGTTCTACACGGGCGCCGGCGCGTGGGCGGCCGGACAGCGCAACGCCGAGCCGGTACAGCCGCCGGGCAGCGACCTCAGCGTGTCCTCCGGGTTCAGCGTGATCCAGGCCGGCGGCCGCTACTGGCTGATCCAGGCCAGCCCGCTAACGGGCGACCCGGACATCAACGCCTACCCGGCCAGCACCCCGTGGGGCCCGTTCGACCCCGCCCAAGGACGGCTGCTGTACCGGGACCCGACCATCGGGCTGCACGCCGCGGATGACTACCGCATCATGTACGAGGCGCGGGCCGAACCCGCGCTTTCCACCCAAGACACGCTGGTGATCAGCTACAACGTCAACTCCGAGGCGGTGACCGCCGGCTGCCTGCCGATGTCCGACTTCACCAATACGGTGACCCTGCCCCGGTTCATCACCGTTCCGCTCACGGCCTTCGGCGATCACCCGGGCGCGCCCGGCAACCCAGCGAGGACGAGCAGCGGACCGCAGGACGATCCCCGGATCGTGCCGCAGGACCCGTCGCAGTGGTTCGACGCCTGGGATTACCCGGGCACCGGCTGTCCTCCGGTGCCCGGCCTGGCGTCAGTGCAAGCCACGCCGGGCACCGGTAAGGTCACGCTGAGCTGGCCCGATGCTGGCCTCGGCCTCCGCTATCGCGTCTACCTGCAAGGGCCGGGCGAGCCAGGCGGTACCCCGGTGGCCACCGCATCCGCCGACGACGCCACCATCACCGGGCTGCAGCCCGGCCGCTACCTGGCCAAGGTGGTGCCGGTCAACTTCAAAAAGCGCCCCGGCCCCGCCGCCAAGGTAACGTTCAAAATCCCGTAAAACTCTGCTACGAAAACCGCGCGGAAGGGAGGCACCGCCGTGCTCCGGTTGATCATCGCCATCGCCGTGGGCCTGGCCATCGCCATCGGCGGCACCGTCCTGGTGGTGAACGTCGTGTCCAGCCACGGCAACGGCACGCCCAGCAACTCCTCGACCTACAACTACGGCTCCCGCTAAAAAGTAGAACCTGTTACAGTTCTACCCGGGAGGCGCCATGCGTCGGGTCACTGGTCTGATCCTTGCCGGGCTCGGGATCATCCTCATCGCGGCGGCCGTGCTCGTGCCCACCTACGTCAGCGGCCAGATCGTCAAGTTCCCGCTGAACGAGAGCACCACCGCGACCCTGGCCGGCACCGGGGTGTCGTACTTCAGCCAGGTCAAGCTGACCCCCAAGACCGGGGTCAGCGTGCGGGCCACCTACACGATCAAGGGGGACGCCGCGGCCGGCACCTCCTCGACCGCGGTGTGGAACCAGACCGCCAGCGTCCGGGACGTCACCAACAACCTGCCGGTCAGCACCCAGACCCGCCGCTTCGCGTTCGACCGGCGCACCGCCGTCCTGGTCAACTGCTGCGGCGCGAACGTCAACGGCAACCACGCCGTCCACCAGACCGGGATCGTCGGGTACGTGTTCCCGATGGGCACCCAGAAGCAGACCTACCAGGTGTTCGACACGACCCTGAACCGGGCGGTGCCCTTCACCTACTCCGGGACCGCCGACACCCACGGCATCACCACCTACATGTTCACCGAGAACGTGCCCGCCACCCAGGTCACCAGGTCACCGTGCCCGGGGCGTTCTTCCACCTGCAGGCCAAGACGGTGACGCTGCCGGAGCTGTACCAGATCCACCTCGTCTACTGGGTCGACCCGCAGACCGGGGCGCTGCTTAACGTCAACGAGAACGAGAAGGTGACCCTGCAGAACCCGGCCACCGGCGGCACGGTCGCGGTGCTGTTCGACGGCGACCTGGTGGCCACGCCGGCCACCGTGACCGAGGTGGTCAACCTCGACTCCAGCGGCCGCACCGAGCTCTCGCTGCTCAACACGATCATCCCGATCGCGGCCGGGATCGCCGGCGCCGTGGCCCTGATCGCCGGGATCGTCCTGCTCGTCCGCAAGCCCCGGCAGAACGAGGACGCTCAGCGCAGCAGCAGCCGCGCCGCCAGCTCCAGGTGATTGCTCACGTCGTCGGCCGAAGCCCGGCGGGTCACCCACGCGACTAGGTTGGACAGCCACACGTCGCCGATCACCCGGGCGATCGCCACGTCGTCGGCCGACGGCTCGCCGTCGTGCATGGCCCGGGTGAACATCCGCTCCATCAGCCGCGCCACCGTGTTGACCTCGTTGGCCGCGCTGGGGTCGGCGAACATGAACGCCCGCGTCATGGCCTCGGTCAGCATCGGCTCGCGCTGCATCGTCCGGGTCGCCCGGCCGAGCACGTACAGCACCCGCGCATGCGGCGTCTCGCCCGGGACCGGCCGGCGCTCCAGCCGCTCCAGGTACCGCTCGAGCTCGCGGGCCAGCGCGGAGACCAGCAGGTGGATCTTGGACGGGAAGTACCGGTACAGCGTGCCGAGGGCCACGTCGGCCCGCTCGGCCACGGTGCGCATCTGCACCGCCTCGTAGCCGCCCTTGGAGGCCAGCGCCAGCGTGGCGTCGAGAATTCGCCGGTGCCGGTCGCGTTGCGCCGCCGAACCAAACTCGCTCTCAGCCGCCGCGTTCGCCGGTCCGCTGGCACGTGTTCTCGTGTTCGCCATGGAGCCCCTCCACCCCCTAGTTTACCAAGCTAACCAGGCTGGACCGGGCCGTCCCTGGCCGCGAATAAGTGAAACGTGTTCTAATTATTCTGTGCAAACGCTGCGGCCCGCGGGCGGTGCTCTCAATTCTCTTTTTGCCGAACGGTCCGTGGTTCACGCCGCCGGCACCCTCGGCCTGCCCCGGTGATGGAGCCCCGGTGATGGACTTCACCCCGGCCGAGAGCCAGCAGGCCGTGGCCGGCCTGGCCGCCGAGGTCCTGGCTGGGGAGGTCCTGGCTGGCGCCGACCCCTGGAAGGAACTGGCCCGGGCCGGCCTGCTGTCCGTCGGCCCCGGCGCCCTCGGCCTGCTCGACACGGCCGTCCTGCTCACCGAGATCGGCCGCCGCGCCCCCTCCCTCAAAGCTCACGCCACCCTCATGACCGGCGCGCTGCCCATAGCCCGCTGGGGCAGCGACGAGCTGAAGCAGCAGCTGCTTCCCGGAATTGCCTCGGGTGAGTTCCTCCTCACCGCCGCCCTCCGTGAGCCCTCCACCCCCCAGCCCGTCCCCCCAGCCACAACAATCACAAACGGAAAGCTCACCGGCACCAAGCTAGGCGTCCCCCACGCGGAGCAATCCCAATGGATGCTCGTCCCCGCGCGCCTCCTCCCCCCTTCCATGATCGTGGCCAGTTCGGACCCGATAGCGACCAAAACTGGCCATGATCATGGTGTCGCCCTGGTGAGTCCCCGAGCGGCGGGAGTCGAGCTGACGCGCACGCCTAGTGCGAGTGGCGCGCCGGAGTTCACGCTGCGGATGGACGGGGCGCCCATCCAGGGGATGCTCGGCGGGGCGGATTGCGCGGCGGACCTGTACCAGCTGGCCGTGGCCGGGGCGTGCGCGCTGGCCGACGGGGCGGTGGCCGGGGCCCTGGCCCTGACCCGGGACCACGTGGCCAGCAGGCAGCAGTTCGGGCGGCCGCTGGCCGCGTTCCAGGCCGTCTCCCAGCAGATCGCCGAGGTGTACATCGCCTCCCGCACGATGCACCTGGCCACCCTGGCCGCATGCTGGCGGCTGGATGCGGGCCCGGAAATGGGTACCGACGCGGGCGCCGACCTCGGGGTGGCGGGGTACTGGTGCGCGGAGCAGGCCCCACGGGCCGTTCGGACATGTCATCACCTGCACGGCGGGCTCGGCATGGACGCGACCTATCCCTTGCACCGGTTTTCCTCGCTCGTCGCCGACCTGGTCCGGTACCTGGGCGGCGCGGAGTACCGGCTGGAGCGGCTGGCATGTTCATCGACCTGACCGCGGACCAGCGCGCGCTGCGCGACGAGCTGCGGGCCTACTTCGCCGCTCTGCTGACGCCCGCCGAGCGCGACGAGCTGCTCACCGAGCGGCACGGGGCGGTGTACCGGGACGTGGTCCGCCGGATGGGCCGGGACGGGTGGCTCGGGGTGGGCTGGCCGGCGCGCTACGGCGGCCGGGGGTTCGGCCAGGTGGAGCAGCAGATCTTCGCGGACGAGGCGGCGCGCGCCGACGTGCCGTTGCCCGCGGTCACCCTGCAGACCGTCGGGCCCACCCTGCAGGAGTACGGCACGCCGTGGCAGCAGGACTTCTTCCTGCCGCGCATCCTGGCCGGGCAGGTGCACTTCGCGATCGGCTACACCGAGCCGGAGGCGGGCACCGACCTCGCCTCGCTGCGCACCCGGGCCGTCCGCGACGGTGCGGACTACGTGGTCGACGGGCAGAAGATGTTCACCACCGGCGCGCACGCCGCCGACTACATCTGGCTGGCCTGCCGGACCGACCCGGACGCCCCGAAGCACCGGGGCATCTCCATCCTCATCGTCGACACCAGCGACCCGGGCTTCTCCTGGACCCCGATCATCACCCACGACGGCGCGCACCACGTCAACGCCACCTATTACTCCGGCGTGCGCGTCCCGGCCCGGATGCGGGTCGGCGCGGAGAACGAGGGGTGGCGGCTGATCACCACCCAGCTCAACCACGAGCGGGTCATGCTCGGCCCGGCCGGGCGGATCGCCGTCCTGCACGACCGGGTCCGCGCCTGGGCCGCCGAACACGCCCTGCTCGCCCACCCCGACGTCCGCCGCGCGCTGGCCCGGGCCGCCGCCGTCATGCGCGTCAACGAGCTGCTCAACTGGCAGGTCGCGTCTTCGCCCGCGCTCGACGTGGCCGACGCGTCCGCCACCAAGGTGTTCTCCTCCGAGCAGCTCCAGGTCATCGGGCCGTGGCTGGCCGAGGTGGTCGGCCGGCACGGCGACCCGGCCGACCCGGACACCGCCGCGCTGATGACCTGGCTGGACACCCAGCTCAAGCGCAACACCGTGCTGACCTTCGGCGGCGGCGTCAACGAGGTCCAGCGCGAGCTCATCGCCACCGCCGGCCTGCGCCTGCCCCGGGCGCCGCGATGACCCCGGAACCGCCCGCCCCGCCAGCGGCCGCGCCCGCCGAAATCGCGCTCCCCGAGGCCGCGATCCGCGCCGCCGCCACCCGCCTCGCCGCGGCCGGTGACAGCCGCCCCCGCGCCGCCCGCGACCCGGTCAACCTGCCCATGATCCGCAACTGGACCGAAGCCCTCGGCGGCGGCGATCCGGACCCGGAGAGCGCCCCGCCGGCCATGATCCAGGTCTGGACCATGCCCGGCCTGCACGGCGTCCGCGGCGACGACGACCCGCTGGGCCAGATGTCGCGGGTCCTGGACGAGGCCGGCTACACCTCGGTGGTCGCCACCAACTGCGACCAGACCTACCACCGCTACCTCAAGCTCGGCGAGCAGCTCTCCGTCCGGGCCCGGCTCCTGGACGTCGCCGGCCCCAAGCGCACCGCCCTGGGCGAAGGCTGGTTCGTCACCACCCGCAGCACCTGGTTCTCCTCCGGCGAGCCGGTCGCCACCATGGACTTCCGCATCCTCAAGTTCCGCCCCGTCCCGCTCCCCGCCCCAACGACGTCATTGCCGCAACGACGCGCACCAGACGACATGGTTGCCACGACGACGTCGTTGCCCGAGCCCGTCATGCGCCCGCAGGTCACGCCCGACACCGCGTTCTTCTGGGCGGGCACCGCGGCCGGCGAGCTGCGCATCCAGCGCTGCGCGAGCTGCGGCGCGCTGCGCCACCCGCCCGGCCCGATGTGCCCGGCCTGCGGCGCGCCCGAGCGACGGCGGGTACGTGGTCGCGGCCGGGACCGGCGAGGTGTTCAGCTACGTCGTGCACCACCATCCCCCGGTGCCCGGGCAAGAAGCTGCCCTGGTCGTCGCGCTGGTCCAGCTGCCCGAGGGCGTCCGGATGGTCGGCGAGATGCCGGGCGTCGCCCCGGATCAGGTGCACATCGGGCTGCCGGTCCGCGCCACGTTCGTTCAGGTCGACGACGACCTGAACCCCTTTACCCTGCCCGCCTGGCGGCCGACCCAGGGGACGCTCCCGGACCGGGTCATCGACGTGACGCCCACCTTCGTGATCTCCTCGGCGCTGGCCACCCGCGACTTCCAGGACGTGCACCACGACCGGGACCGGGCCGTGGCCCGCGGCGCCCGGGACATCTTCCTCAACATCTTGACCACCACCGGCCTGGTCCAGCGCTACGTCTGCGACTGGGCCGGCCCGGATGCGGTGGTCCGGGCCATCTCGATCCGGCTGGGCGTGCCCTGCCACGCCGGCGACACGCTCACCCTGACCGGCCAGGTCACCGAGGACGACGCCGCCGGACAGGTGATCGCCGTCACCGGCCGGTGCCGCCTCGGCGACCACGTCACCGGCACCGTGCGGATCACCCGGTGATGAGCCCGGTGATGAACGCTGCGATCGCCGGCATCGGGGCGACCGAGTTCTCCAAGGACTCCGGGCGCAGCGAGCTGCGCCTGGCCGCCGAGGCGGTGCGGGCCGCCCTGGACGACGCGGCGCTCCGCCCGGCCGACGTGGACGGCCTGGTCACCTTCACCATGGACACCAACGCGGAGATCGCGGTCGCGCGCGAGCTCGGGATACCGGAGCTGCGCTTCTTCGGCACGATCGGCTACGGCGGCGGCGCCGCCTGCGCCACCGTCCACCACGCCGCGATGGCGGTCACCACCGGGGCCGCCGACGTGGTGGTGTGCTACCGGGCGCTGAACGAGCGCTCCGGCCGCCGCTTCGGCCGCGTCGTGACCGGCGCGGTCACCGCGCCCGACCACCTACGGTGTCGACAACGGCTGGCACTACCCGATGGGGATCGCCACCCCGGCCGCGACCGTGGCCATGGCCGCCCGGCGCTACATGCACGCCTACGGGGCGACCAGCGAGGACTTCGGCCGGGTCACGGTCGCGGACCGCCGGCACGCCGCGACCAACCCGCACGCCTGGTTCTACCAGCGCCCGGTCACCCTGGCCGAGCACCAGGCCTCCCGCTGGATCGTCGAGCCGCTGCGCCTGCTGGACTGCTGCCAGGAGAGCGACGGCGCCGTCGCGGTCGTGGTCACCAGCGCGGACCGGGCCCGCGACCTGCCGCACCGGCCCGCGGTGATCCGCGCCGCCGCGCAGGGCGCCGGCCCGGACCAGTTCACCATGACCAGCTACTACCGCGACGACCTGACCGGCCTGCCCGAGCTGGGCGTGGTCGCCCGCCAGCTGTGGCGCCAGGCCCGATCGGCCCGGCCGAGATCCGGACCGCCGTGCTGTACGACCACTTCACCCCGTACGTGCTCATGCAGCTCGAGGAGCTCGGCTTCTGCGGTCCCGGGCAGGCCCGGGACTTCATCGCCGACGGCGCCATCGAACTGGGCGGCCGCCTGCCGCTCAACCCGCACGGCGGCCAGCTCGGCGAGGCCTACATCCACGGCATGAACGGCATCGCCGAGGCGGTCCGCCAGGTCCGCGGCACCGCGGTCAACCAGGTCCCCGGCGACGGCCCGGTCCTGGTCACCGCCGGCACCGGCGTCCCCACCAGCGGCCTCATCCTGTCCTGACCTGGGTGCTCAGCCCGTCGCCATGGTCCGGGCGGCGATGTAGCCGAACGTCATGGCCGGCCCGATCGTGGCGCCCGCGCCCGCGTAGCTGTGGCCCATCACCGACGCGCTCGCGTTGCCCGCCGCGTACAGCCCCGGGATCGGGGTGCCGTCCTCGCGGAGCACCCGGGCGCGGGAGTCGGTGCGCAGCCCGCCCTTGGTGCCCAGGTCGCCGGGCACGATCCTGGCCGCGTAGAACGGCGGCCGGGCCAGCGGGGCCAGGTTCGGGTTGGGCCGGCAGCGCGGGTCGCCGTAGTACCGGTCGTACGCCGACTCGCCCCGGCCGAACTCCTCGTCCCGTCCCGCCGCGGCGAACTCGTTGAACCTGGTCACGGTCTTGGCCAGGCCGTCCGCGGCGACGCCCGCCGCCTGGGCCAGCCCGGCCAGGTCGTCGGCGCGGACCACCGACCCGGCCGCGTACCAGCGGCGTGGCAGCGCCCGGCCCGGCGGCAGGCCCGCGAACACGTACCGGTCGCGGTACCGCTGGTCGAAGACCAGCCAGGCCGGGATGTGCGGGTTCTCCGGGGTGTTCCCGTCGTACATGGCGTGCACCGCGTCGACGTACGGGGCCGACTCGTTGACGAACCGCTGGCCCGCCCCGTTGACCAGGAGGCAGCCCGGCAGGCTGCGTTCGGCCAGGCAGAAGTACGGGCCGCCGGGCAGCGCGATCGACGGCCCCCACCAGGCGTCGTCCATCAGCCCGGTCGCCGCGCCCAGGGCCAGGCCGGCCAGGATCCCGTCGCCGGTGTTCCCGGGCGCCCCGGTCGTCCACTGCGTACCGGTCGGCTCGCGCTGGTACCGGCGGCGCATCTCCTCGTTGCGCTCGAACCCACCGGTCGCGATCAGCACGCCGCGCCGCGCCCGGACGGTCACCGGCTCGCCGTCCCGCGTGGCGCGGATCCCGGTCACCCGCCCGTCCCGGACCTCCAGCCCGGTCATCGGGGTGTCCAGCCAGACCGGCACCCCGCCGCGCAGCAGCCCGGCCCGCAGCCCCGCGGCCAGCGCCTGCCCCAGGCTGAGCATCCGGTGCCCGGTCACCCGGCCGCGCGCGGCCCGCCCCGCGACCCGCGCCCCGGCCAGGATCGCGCGCGGATGCCGCGGCCCCAGGCTCAGCCACCGGTAGTCGGCCTGGGTGATGGCCACCCCGTCCGGGGTCGGCAGGTAGGGCCGGGCCAGGCGGGCCAGCTCGGCGCCCAGCCGGCGGCTGTCCATCGGCACCGGCTCCACGCTGCGCCCGCGGGCCAGCCCGCCGGGCGCCTCGGGGTAGTAGTCGGCGTAGCCCGGCACCCACGCCAGCCGCAGCGGGGTCCGGGCCAGCACCAGGTCGAGCATGGCCGGGCCGTGCTCGAGGAACGCCTCCCGCAGCTCGGCCGGCACGTCGGCGCCCGCCACGTGCGCCAGGTAGGCGCGGGCCTGATCCGGCGTGTCCGTCACCCCGGCGGCCCGCAGCACCGCGTTGCCCGGGGCCCAGATCCCGCCCCCCGACCGCGCCGTCGACCCGCCGAACGACCCGGCCTTCTCGACCACCACGACGCTCAGCCCGAGGTCCGCCGCGGTGAGCGCGGCCGTCATCCCCGCCGCTCCGCTGCCCGCCACCACCACGTCGAACTCGGCGGGCCCAGTCTCGGCGGGCCCAGTCTCGGCGGGCGCTGTCTCGGCTGGCACTGTCGTCATGCCGCCTCCCGGCCCATACTAGAACACGTTACAGTTTTGCGCCGATCTGCGGGAGGCCCCGTGCCGCCGGACTGGGACGTCGAGGCCGACGTGGTGGTGGTCGGCTTCGGCGCCGCGGGCGCCTGCGCCGCCCTGGAGGCGGCCGCGGCCGGCTGCTCGGTGCTGATCCTGGACCGGTTCGGCGGCGGCGGGGCCACCGCGCTGTCCGGCGGCGTGGTCTACGCCGGCGGCGGCACCGCGCAGCAGCGCGCGGCGGGCGTCACCGACACGCCCGAGGCGATGCTCGGCTACCTGCGCACCGAGGTCGGCGACGCGGTGCCGGAAACGACGCTCCGCGAGTTCTGCGACGGCAGCGTGGCCATGCTGGCCTGGCTCGAGGGTCACGGCGTGCCGTTCGAGGGGAGCCTCTGCCCGGACAAGACCTCGTACCCCACCAACCGCCACTACCTCTACTACTCCGGCAGCGAACTGTCCGCCGCCGCCGTTCCCGAGGCCGCTCCCCGGGCCGCCGCTTCCGAGGCCGCCGCTCCCGAGGCCGGCACCGGGCCACCCGCGCCGCGCGGCCACCGGACCCGGGGCCGCGGCACGTCGGGCGGCCTGCTGTACGCCCGGCTGGCCGCCGCCGTCCGCGGCGCCGGCGCCCGCGTGCTCACCCAGACCGCCGCCCGCCAGCTGGTCACCGACCCGAGCGGCCGCGTCACCGGCGTGGAGTGCCTGTCCCTGCGCGATGCGCCCGCCGGGGCCCGGCTGGCCCACCGCGTCCTGCACCGCTGGTCGGTCAAGCCGTACCTGTACGTCCCGAAGCTCGGCCGGATCCTGCATCGCCCGGTCGGCTGGCTGGAGCACCGCTACGCGCGGCCGCTGCGGATCGGGGCCGCGCGCGGCGTGATCCTGGCGGCCGGCGGGTTCGCCGCCAACCGGGCGATGATGCGCGCCCACGCGCCGAACGCCCGTGGCGGCCTGCCCCTGGCCACCCCCGGCGACGATGGCAGCGGCATCCGCCTCGGCACGCAGGCCGGCGGCGCGACCGCGTTCCTGGACCGGGTGTCGGTCTGGCGGTTCCTCAGCCCGCCGCCCGCCCTGCTCGCCGGCGTCCTGGTCGACCGCGCGGGCCAGCGGGTGTGCGACGAGTCCCGCTACGGCGCCGCCCTCGGCGACGCGATCCTCCGGCACGGCGGCCGGGCCTGGCTGCTCGTCGACCACGCCACCCGGGCGCAGGCCCGCCGCCAGGTCCGCGGTTCGACCCTGTGGTTCCAGCGCCTGCAGGCCTGGTACCTGCTGAGCCTGGGCGCGGTCCGCGCCCCCGCCGTGGCCGCGGTCGCGGCCCGGGCCGGCGTCGATCCGGACGGCCTGGCCGCCACCGTAGCCGCCTACAACGCCGCCAGCCGCGACCCGGCGGTGCCCGACCCGGCAGCGCGCCGGACCCGGCGGTGCCCGACCCGGCCGGCAAGCCCGCCGCCGTGTGCCGCCCGCAGGACCAGCCGCCGTACTACCTGATCGACGTCTCGGTCCGCCCCCGGTTGTTCTATCCCGCCCCGGTCCTCACCCTCGGCGGCCTCGTCGTCGCCCCCGGCTCCGGCCAGGTCCTGCGTCCGGACGGCCGCCCGGTGGACGGCCTGTACGCCGCGGGCCGCACCGCGGCCGGCCTGTGCTCCCGCTCCTACGTCAGCGGCCTGTCCCTGGCCGACTGCGTCTTCACCGGCCGCCGCGCCGGCCACCACGCGGCCACCGCCCCCAAGAACGCCGTCTCCTCTACCGCCCAGCCATCGGAGCCCATACGGCCGTATCTGGCTTGAGCCTCCACGGATGCGTCTTCGGCGGGTCACCACAGCTCTTGGCCGTTACCGTCGCCGCTTGACCCCGCGAAGCCGTTACGCTACACAGAACTGGCGTAAGGCGGGCGGAGGGAGGCACAGCGGTGGAGCCATTCGACCCGACCAAGCCGAACATCGCCCGCGTCTGGGACTACTGGCTGGGCGGCAAGGACAACTTCGCGGCCGACCGCGACCTGGCCGAGAAGATGCTGGCCGTCCATCCGCCGACCGTGCAGATGGCCCGGGAGAACCGGCGGTTCCTCGGGCGTGCCGTCAGCTACGTGGCGAATCGCGGGATCCGGCAGTTCATCGACGTCGGCGCTGGCCTGCCCACCGCGGTGAACACCCATGACATCGCCCAGCACGTCGACCCGGACACGAGGGTCGCCTACGTGGACAACGACCCGATCGTCATCTCGCACGCCCGCAGCCTGCTGGCCAAGAGCCCCGGCGTGATCGCCGTGCCCGGCGACATGCGCGACCCCGGCCGCATCCTGGCCGATCCCGGCCTGCAGGACCTGATCGACCTGGCCGACCCGGTCTGCGTCATCCTCTCCGGCGTCCTGCACTTCGCGCAGGCCGCCACCGCCCGCGACGTGGCCGCCGCCTTCGCCCGCGCCATCGTCCCCGGCAGCTACCTGATCATCTCCGTCGGCTCCGGCAACCCCTCCGAGGTCGCGAACTTTACCGCGGAGTACACCGCCGCCCGGATCTACATCCACGCCCTGGAAGAGATCCAGAGCTTCTTCGACGGCCTTGACCTCGTGCCTCCCGGCGTCGTACCGGTCCGCCTCTGGACCGGCGACACCTCCGCACCGGACCAGAGGGCTCCTACCGCCACCTTCCTAGCCGGCGTCGCCCGCAAATCCTGACTCGCGCGCCCCACTCGGAGCGGCTCATGCAGCTGCCGGCGTGGCAAGCTAGGTTCAGATCTGCCCGTTCGGTGTGTTATCGGAAAGGAGAGATCATGGCCGGCCCGGACCTCGCCGCCGAGGATACGATCAACACGCTGGAAGGCCTTGCGATCTACCTGCTCGGCGACGACCCGCGGCAGCTCGCCGACCTGGCCGGGCACTGAACCGCGGCATGACGGCGCAGCAGCCATGGCCGTGGCCGGAGAGGATGGACGCGCTGCAGGCCGCGCCAGCCTCACACCGTGTCTTGCTGGACAACGACCGGGTACGGGTGCTGGACGTGGTGATCGAGCCAGGAGCGCGTGAACCGGAGCACACGCACCGGGCGGCCAGCGTGATGATCGTGGACGAGCCGGCCCGGATCAGGTATTACCAGGGTGCCGCACTGCGGTTTGAGTCCCCGGCGCGCTCCGGGTCCCCGCCCGGCGTTCGGGTGCGCTGGATGGAGCCCGAGGGCCCGCACTCGGTTGAGAACGTCGACGATCACCGCTACCACGCGATCCGCGTCGAATTCAAGTAATACCGGTGCCATGCTCTCACCGAACAGCCGGTCTCGCCGAAGCCGGCCAACGACAAACCGGGCCTGCGGACCCCTGGAGGCGATCCGGTGAGGAAGCTGCCGGATCGGGTGTGGAAGCTCCCGCGGCAGGAGGACGACGAAGCGGCGGAGGAGAGTATCGGCCGGATCCTGGCGCTGTCCGACGGCGTATTCGCCATCGCCATCACCTTGCTGATCCTTGAGATCGCAGTCCCGGCCACGACAAGCGACGCCGGCCTGTCGAAGGCGCTGCTGGGGCTGTGGCCGCGTTACCTGGCCTACGTCTTGAGCTTTGTGGTGATCGCCAGGTTCTGGATGGCCCATCGGCTGGCCTTCCGGCTCATCGCCCGTGACGACGCCGTGCTGGTGTGGCTTAACATGCTGTTGCTCTTGTTCGTGGCGTTCCTGCCGTTTCCCACCGCTGTCGTGGGAGCTCACGCCGGGTCGCCCGCGGCGGCGGCTCTGTATGCGAGCTCGGTGTGCTTGACCTCAACGGCCTCCGCGGCCTACTGGTGGTATGCATCCGGCCGGGGAAGATTGCTCCGGTCGGACGTCCCGCGAGCTCAGATAAGGGCCATGCGGGCCCGCGGCCTGTCGGGACCGGTGGTCTTCGCGCTGACGGTGCCAATTGCCGTGTTTGCTCCGTATATTGCTGAAGCAGTATGGATTCTTATTTTCCCCTTGAACCGAATCGTATTTGTCTGGTTCTCCGCTGAGGAACACGAAGAGCCTGGTTAAACGCCTGAATCAGCGAGCCGAAATGGGGATGACAACGCCCGTCCGAGCGCCCATCCTGGCGGTCATGGAAGCGGACCAGCCAGGGCTGCCTGAGGTGGTATTGATGTGCGGGGTGGCCGGCTCGGGCAAGACCACGTACGCGAAGGACCTTGAGACCAGGGGTTACGTCCGCCTGTCCGTCGATGAGGAGATATGGCGCCGCTTCGGCAGCTACGGCGTCGACTACGAGCCCGATCAGTACGAGGAGCACACCGAAGTCGCGAGGCGGGTCCTGCGGGAGCGGCTGCTCTCGCTTGTCGCACAGGGCAGCAACGTCGTCATCGACTCCAGCTTCTGGCAACGGTCAAGGCGGCAGGAGTACAAGCAGCTGATCGAGCAAGCCGGGGGACGCTGGCGCCTCATCTACCTGGAAATCGATCCGGCACTGCTGCGGCAGCGTCTGCACGCGCGTGCTGAGCGCTTCGACGCCAATGCTGCGTTCCCCATCACCGACGAAGTACTGACTCACTACCTTCATGCCTTCGAGCGGCCTTCGGCGAGGGCGAGGAAGTCCGCATCCGGATAAGCCATGACCCGGAGCCTAACGGTGTCCCCAGCGTCCAACCTGACGCTGCGCAGCTCCCGAGCTGACCGGGCGGCCTTCCGGTCCCTGCGCTAGTCCTGTAGAACACAACTAGCCCGGCCACAGGAAGGATCTTCATGAAACCACACTGGCCCGTGCCCGCCGGACTGCACACCAGCTCGCGGCTGCCCGTCGAGGGCGAGCTGCCTTCGTTCGACGGCGCGACCGGATGGCTCAACTCGCCGCCGCTGACCCCTGCCGGGCTGCGCGGGAAGGTCGTCCTGGCCAACTTCTGGACCTACACCTGCATCAACTGGCTGCGCCAGCTGCCCTACGTGCGCGCCTGGGCCGAGAAATACTCCGGTCAGGGACTAGTCGTGATCGGCGTGCACACCCCGGAGTTCGGGTTCGAGCACGACGAGCCGAACGTCCGGCGCGCCGTGCAGGACATGAGGATCAGCTACCCGGTCGCGATCGACGACGACTACGCGGTATGGCGCGCGTTCGACAACTACTACTGGCCCGCGTTGTACTTCGCCGACGCGCAGGGGCAGATCCGCCATCACCACTACGGCGAAGGCGAATACCAGCAGTCCGAGATGGTCATCCAGCAGCTGCTGGCCGAGGCCGGAGTCCGCGACGTCGGCCTGGACGTGGTCTCGCCGCAGGCTCCCGGTCTCGAGGCGCCCGCCGACTGGACCGACCTGAGATCACCGGAAAACTACACCGGCTACGGGCGCACCGAGAACTTCGCCTCTCCCGGCGGCCTCATGCCGGACCGGCCGCAGGTCTACGACGCTCCCGCGCAGCTGCGCCTCAACCACTGGGCCCTGGCCGGGGACTGGACGGCGGGGGAGCAGGCCACCACGCTGAACGAGGCCGGCGGACGGATCGCCTACCGCTTCCAGGCCCGCGACCTCCACCTGGTCACCGGACCGCGGGCCCCGGGAACCGCCGTGCGCTTCCAGGTCAGGATGGACGGGCAGCCGCCCGGGGACGATCACGGCGGCGACGTGGACGCCGAAGGCCGCGGCACGATCACCGAACAACGTCTCCACCAGCTCATCCGCCAGCGCGGCCGCGTCACCGAGCGCACCTTCGAGATGACCTTCCTGGACCCGGGCGTCCAGACCTTCTCCTTCACCTTCGGCTAGACCGCCATCAGCCCGTGAATTACTTGGGCTGGGGCACGATCCGGATGTAGGGCTTGGGCTCTCGCCACTCCCCGAAGAGCTCCTTGGCCTGCTCGTTGGAGACCGAGCCGGCGATGACGACGTCCTCGCCCTGCTTCCAGTTGACCGGCGTGGCCACCTTGTGCCTGGCGGTCAGCTGCAGCGAGTCGATGACCCGCAGCACCTCGTCGAAGTTGCGCCCGGTCGTCATCGGGTAGACCAGGACCAGCTTGATCTTCTTGTCCGGGCCGATCACGAACACGTTCCGCACGGTCTGGTTGTCGGCCGGCGTGCGCGACTTGGCGTCGCCCGAGACGTCGGCCGGCAGCATCCCGTACAGCTTGGCCACCTTGAAGTCGCTGTCGGCGATGAGCGGGTAGTTGGGCGCGGCGCCCTGGGTCTCGGCGATGTCGGCGGCCCACCGCTCGTGGTCACCGGTGGAGTCGACCGACAAGCCGATGATCTTCACGTTGCGCAGGTCGAACTCCGGCTTGATCTTGGCCATGTAGCCCAGCTCGGTGGTGCAGATCGGGGTGAAGTCCTTGGGGTGCGAGAACAGGACTCCCCAGGAGTCCCCGAGCCAGTCGTAGAAGCGGATCGGCCCTTCGCTCGTCTCCGCCTCGAAGTCCGGAGCAGTATCACCGATGGTCAGTGGCATGGTCTTCTTCCTCCTTAGTAACCCAGCACGGCTGCGGCCCGGCGCGCCAATTCACGACCCTATCAGTAGGTAATGCGGACCTCGGGGGTTAGGGACACGGCCTGGCAGGCCAGGATGTAGCCGTCGGCCAGGTCGGCGGGCTCGAGCACCTCGTTGTGCGCCATCTCCACCTCGCCGCCGGTCAGCTGGCAGGCGCAGGCGCCGCAGATGCCCTGGCGGCAGGAGTACGGCGCGTCCAGCCCGGCCTCGATGAGCACGTCGAGCATCCGGGTCCCGGCCGGCCAGGCCAGCAGGGTAGTGGCGCCGTCCAGCGTGACCGACAGCGTGGCCGCCGTCCCCCCAGAAACAGGAGCGTCCTCGAACGGGTTCTCGGCCAGCGACACGAACCGCTCGACATGCACCCGCGGCCCCGGCACGCCGAGCCGGGCCAGCGCCTCCCGCACCACGGCCAGGTACGGGTCCGGCCCGCAGATGAACGCGTCGAACGACACGTACGGCCGGGCCAGGGCCATGAGCGCCGCCACCGAAGGCACGCCGAGCAGCGAATCCAGCCAGTGCACCACCACCAGCCGGCCGCCCGACGCCGCGGCAAGCCGGCGCAGCAAGGAACCGAAGATCACCGAACGCTCGTCCCGGTTGGCGTACACCAGGATCACGCGCCCGCGCCCGGCGGCCAGCGCCGACTTCAGGATCGACATGACCGGGGTGATCCCGCTGCCCGCCGCGAACAGCAGGAAGTCCCCCTCCAGCGAGCCCGGCCAGAACGTCCCGGCCGGGGGCAGCACGTCCAGCACGGTCCCCGCCACGACGTGATCAAGAATCCAGTTCGACGCGTACCCGCCCTCGGTCCGCTTGACCGTGATGGCCGGCCGCTCGCCGGCCAGCGGCGAACTGCACAGCGAGTAGCACCGCGCCACCGAACCGCAACAGCTCCGACGGGATCCGGACCGTGACGAACTGCCCCGGCCGGTAGTCAAAGCCCGGCGAAGGCAAGTCAAGCACCAGCGAGCACGCGTCGCCGGTCTCCCAGACCACCTCCGCCACCCGGACCTGAAAGTACTCACGAGCGGCCATCAGGGCGGCGACACCTCCAGCCGCCCCGACGCGACCGCGCCGTCGATGCTGTCGCGCAGGCTGCCGCACCCCTCGACCAGCGCGCTGGGCCGATCAGCAGCGGAGAACTCCCAGCACGACCGGACCGCCGCCGCGGTCCACTGCACCGAGGTGTGCTGCGGGCTGAACTTGGCGGCCAGCACCGCCGCCCCGCACCGCCCGCACTCCACGCAGGCGAACGCGGCGTACCGCTCGTCCTCAGCCAGCATCGGCGCCGCTCGAACGGGCCAGGTTGGCCGCGACCTCCGCCTCCCAGCCGGCCACCGCGCGGGTGGTGTCGATCTCGAACTCATACCGCGCCACCATGTCCGGCGCGATGTCGGCCACGTCGCAGTAGAACTGCTCGTACCAGCGGCGCACCTGGTAGACCGGGCCGTCCTCGGCGCACAGCAGCGGGTTGTCGATCCGCGTCTTGTTCAGCCAGATCGCCACGTCCTGGCCAAAGCCGAGGCCGACGAAGTCCGCGAACTTCGCCGCGACCCGCGAGGCCTGCGCGTCGGACAGGCCGGGCGGCCGCTTGACGATGGCCCCCCACTGCAGCAGGAACGAGGTCGGCGTGACCGGGTAGTGGCAGTTGATCAGGACGCTCTCCATGGTCATCCCGTGGTAGTCGTGCCACAGGTTGTCGATCATGTAGGCCGGGTCCGAAGTACGACGCCTCCGAGCGCAGCGTGGTCTCGCCCGAACCGTCGGCGTAGTTCGACGCCCCCCCGATGTCGGGCCGCGACCGGGTGCGCAGGTACTGCGAGGCGATGTGCCCCTCGAACACGTTGCGAAAGTAGGTCGGGAACGCGAAGTGGATGTAGAAGAAGTGCGCCATGTCCACCACGTTGTCGATCACCTCGCGGCAGTTCGCCCCTTCGACCAGGATCGAGTCCCAGGTCCAGTCGGTCCACTCGTCAGAGCAGGCCCCCTCGATCACCGGGATGCTCACCTCCGGCGGAGGCGGGTTGCCCTCGGGGTCGTGCCAGACGAACAGCTGGCCGTTCTGCTCCAGCACGACGCCAGGACCGGGTCCGGGCCGCCACCGGCACCCGCCGGGCATACGGAATCGAGGCGCACCGGCCGTCGCCGCCCCAGCGCCAGTCGTGGAACGGGCAGGCGATGGCGTCGCCCTTGACCGTGCCCTGGGTCAGGTCGCCGCCCATGTGCCGGCAGTACCCGTCCAGCACATGCAACGCACCAGACAGAATCGGCGAAGACCACCAGCTTGGTGCCGAACGCCCGTACCGCGTGCGGCCCGCCCTCCCGGAACCGCCCCGCCAGGCCCAGGCAGTGCCAGCCGCGCGCGAACCTGGCCGGCGGCGCGCCCGCGTCGATGGTCCGAACCCGATCCATACCCTAAGACTAGAACATGTTCTAGTCTTGGGCATATGGCAACCTCTGATCAGCAGGTCCAGGCGGTCATCGCCGGGGTCACCGACCTGCTCCCGGCGTTCGCGGCCAGGGCCCAGGAGGCCGAGGACCGCCGGGTGCTGTCCGCCGAGTCGGTCAAGGCGCTCGAGGAGACGGGCTTCTTCACCCTGCTCCAGCCAAACAGCTTCGGCGGCCTGGAGGCCGACCCGGTCGCGTTCTACACCGCGGTCCGGCTCATCGCCAGCGCCTGCGGGTCGACCGGGTGGGTGGCCTCGGTGGTCGGCGTGCACCCCTGGCAGCTGGCCCTGTTCCCGCCGCAGGCCCAGCAGGACGTGTGGGGCACCGACCCCGCGACCCGGATGTCCTCCTCCTACGCCCCGACCGGCCGCGCGAGGCAGACAGCAGGGGGCCACCAACTGAGCGGGCGGTGGAGCTTCTCCTCCGGCTGTGACCACGCGACCTGGGTCCTGCTCGGCGGCATCGTCACCAACGAAGAAGGTCAACCAACAGACTTCCGCACGTTCCTGTTGCCGGCCAGCGACTACACCATCGACGACGTGTGGGACACGGTCGGGCTGCGCGGCACGGGCAGCAACGACATCGTGGTCGACGGCGCCTTCGTCCCCGAGCACCGCTCGCTGAGCTTTACCGACGTCACCCGGTGCGTCTGCCCCGGCCAGCAGGTCAATGCCGGCCCGTTGTACCGCGTTCCGTTCGGCTCAATATTCTCTTATGCCATCACCACGCCGATCATCGGCATGGCGACGGGTGCCTACGCGGCCCACGTCGAGTACCAGCGCGGCCGGGTCCGGGCCTCCTACGTCGGGCAGAAGGCGGCCGAGGATCCGTTCGGGCAGGTCCGCATCGCCGAGGCGGCGTCCCTGCTGGACGCGGCGTGGGCGGCGCTGGAGCGGAACATGGCCGAGCTGATGACCCGCGCGCGGGCGGGGGAGAAGCTGCCGCTGCCGCTGCGGCTGCGGGTCCGCCGGGACCAGGTGACCGGCACCGGCCAGGCCATCCGCGCGGTGGACCTGCTGTTCGAGAACTCCGGCGGCCGGGCGCTGAAGACCGGCACGCCGATCCAGCGGTTCTGGCGCGACGCGCACGCGGGCCGGGTGCACGCGATCAACGACCCGGAGCGCGCGCTGTCCATGTTCGGCCGCGGCGAGTTCGGCCACGACGTGCCGCCGGACGCCATGATCTGAAGGGGGGAGGCTATGACCATGCGCCTGCACTACGAGGAGGCGGGCAGCCATAAGGGCACGCCGGTGGTCATGCTGCACGGCGGCGGCCCGGGCGCGTCCGGGATGTCCAACTTCGGCCGCAACCTGCCCGCGTTCGCCGAGCGGTTCCGCACCCTGGTCGTCGACCAGCCCGGCTACGGCAAGTCCGACAAGCCGCCGGTGCAGGGCAACTACTTCACCTTCGCCGCCGGCGCGCTGGCCGGCCTGCTCGACGAGCTCGGGATCGACCGGGTGCACCTGGTCGGCAACTCTCTCGGCGGCGGCACCGCGGTCCGGTTCGCGCTTAACTTCCCCGAACGGGCCGAACGGCTCGTGCTCATGGGCCCGGGCGGCCTGTCGCTCAACGTGTTCTCCGCCGACCCGACCGAGGGGGTCAAGCGGCTGGCGGAGTTCGGGGCGCCGCCCGGGCCGAGCCGGGAGAAGATGGCGGCGTTCCTGCGCACCCTGGTGTTCGACCAGCGCCTGATCACCGAAGATCTTATTTCCGAACGGTACGTGGTGGCCTGCGACCCGGACTCCCTCGCCGCCATGGCGTCGATGGGCGCCTCGTTCTTCGACCCGGCCTCGTATGAGGAGGGGCTGCTCTGGCGGGAGGCGCACCGGCTGCGTAACCCGGTGCTGCTGATCTGGGGCCGCGAGGACCGGGTCAACCCGGTCGACGGCGCGCTGGTGGCGATGAAGATGATCCGCCGCGCCCAGCTGCACGTGTTCGGCGGCTGCGGGCACTGGGTCCAACTGGAGAAGTCCGACGAGTTCAACGCTCTGGCCATCGGCTTCCTGGAGGGCACATGATCTCCTCGCTCGGCTACCTGCGGATCGAGTCGGCCGACGTGGCCGCCTGGCGCGAGTTCGGCCTGAAGGTGCTCGGCATGACCGAGGGACGGGGTCCCGAGGACGGCGCCGTCTACCTGCGGATGGACGACTTCCCGGCCCGCCTGGTGATCGTGCCCGGCCCGGCCGAGCGCCTGCTCGCCTCCGGCTGGGAGGTCGCGGACGCCGCCGCGCTGGCCGCGGTGGGCCGGGCCCTGGCCGACGCCGGGGTCGCGTACAAGGCCGGCACCGCCGACGAGTGCGCCGCCCGGCGGGTGGGGTCGATGCTGCGCGCGGACGACCCGGCCGGGCACACCCTCGAGGTGTTCTGCGGGGCGGCGCTGGAGTCCCGGCCGTCGGTCAGCCCGTACGGGAACCGCTTCGTCACCGGCGACCTGGGGCTGGGGCACGTGGTGCTGCCGGTCCCGCCCGGTTCCGCGGCCGCGTTCGACTTCTACACCGAGGTGCTGGGCTTCCGGCTCCGGGACTCGATGCGGATGCCGGCCGAGTTCTTCGGCGGCGTCGCCCGGGGACCCGCCGGTGTGGTTCCGGTTCCTGGGCTGCAACCCGCGGCACCACTGCCTGGCCCTGGTGCCCGATGCCCGCCGGGCCCGGGATCGTGCACCTGATGATCGAGGTCGCCGCGCTGGACGACGTGGGCGCCGCGCTCGACCGGTGCGCGCGGCGCGGCGCGCCGGTGTCCGGGACGCTGGGGCGGCACGCCAACGACCACATGGTCTCGTTCTACGTGCGCACCCCGGGCGGGTTCGACATCGAGTACGGCACCGACGGCCGGCTGGTCGACGACGCGACCTGGATCAGCCGGGAGACCACCGCGGTCAGCCTGTGGGGCCACACCTTTGCCGGCCCTGCGCACTGACCCCCAAGCCGCGCGGTTCCGGCAGGTCCTCGGTCACTTCTGCACCGGCGTCACCGTCATCACCACCATGGACGAGGAGCGCCCGGCCGGGTTCGCGTGCCAGGCGTTCGCCGCGCTGTCCCTGGACCCGCCGCTGGTCCTGTTCTGCCCCGGCCGGTCCTCGGTGACCTGGCCGGTGATCGCGCGGGCCGGGCACTTCTGCGCGAACGTGCTGGCCGACGGGCAGCAGGAGCTGGCCCGCAGGTTCGGCACCAGCGGCGGCGACAAGTTCGCCGGGGTGCCCTGGTCCCCGGCGCCGTCCGGCGCGCCGGTCCTGGACGGCGCGCTGACCTGGGTGCAGTGCGCGGTCCAGGCGGTCCACGAGGCCGGCGACCACTACCTGGTCACCGGGCGGGTCACCGGGCTCGGCCCGTGCCGCCCCGGCCGGCCGCTGCTGTTCTACCGCGGCCGGTACGCGGCCGCCATCCGGCGACCCGGGAGCCGGGCCGACGGAGGTCGTCGACACGCTGCTGGCCTGGCCGCGGCACGCCGACTGGATGTGATCCGGGCGCGCCCGGGGGGGTGAGGCGCGCCCGGACGTCAGTATTCGGTGTCGATCGTGGTCAGCGCGGTCTGGACCTTCTCCAGCGGGCCGCGCAGCTGCATCATCTTCAGCATCTTGCCCGCGATCTTGACCTTGCCCTGCATGAACGCCTTCTGCCCGTCCAGCTCGCCCTTGTTGACCTGGGTCGAGGTCTCGTACGACTGGCTGATCGTGACGTCGGCGCCGTCGATGTCGCCCAGGCCCGCCGAGGCGCCGCCGTCGGCGATACGCAGCCAGTAGCGGACCTCGCCCTGCGGCGCGCCCGAGATCACCATCTGCAGGGCGGCGCTCTTGCCCTTGAGCGCGGCGCGCACCGCGTCGTCCCCGGCCAGCGCGGCGTTGTACTGGTCGACCCACTCCTGGGACAGGTACTTGACCGGCATCGCGCTCATCTCCCTCATCCCCGCCGAGCGCTACACCAAGCGCTTGCTTGGTCAGCCTAGTCCGGCCCCGCCGCGACCGTCAACGCGCTTCCGCCGCCACGGCGCGCTCGGCGATCTCGTGATCCTGGACGCTGGTCGCGCCGGAGACCGCGACCGAGATCCGCACGCCCAGCCGGCGGGCGTCGTCCAGGGCCCGGTCCGCGATCTGCCGGGCGGCGTCGAACCGGAGCAACGAATCCATCGCTATCCCCTTATCCGCGCGGGCCGGCCACGCGCGGCCGCCGCGGCTCGTTCCTGGCGATGTGCGCGATGGCCTCCCGCGCGTCCGAGCACACCGTCACCTGGATCAGGTCCCGGTCGTCGATGACCAGGTGGTCCGCGAACGAGCGCAGCACCGGCGGCCACCCGGCGCCCAGGAAGATCAGGTCCGCGGCGACCGGCTCGGTCTGCAGCGTGGACCAGGCCAGCGCGGCCTCGGACAGCGTGCCAATCCCGCCGTCGACGGCCACGATCGCGTCGGCCGCCAGGATGTGGCCCAGCCGCTCCGGGTAGGTGTCCGACCAGAACAGCTCGTGGTTCCACCGGTTGGGGGTCAGCGCGGTCCAGCCGCGCATGGGCAGGCCGATGACCCGCCCGCCAGCCTCGGCGGCGGCCCGCGAGGCGACCTCCATCAGGCCGCCGTACCCGCCGGTCATCACCGTCCAGCCCTGGGCGGCGACGGCCGCGCCGATCTGCTCGGCGGGCAGGCAGCGCGGATCCGGCGGCGAGAGCCGGGCCGAACCGATGACCGCGACGGTACGGCTCACCTCAGCCGGCGACGAGCTGATAGCCACGCACCCCCTTCTTGCGGGACAAGGTAATGATGGCACCGCGCAGCACACCTTCGGAGTACTCGCTGCCCGGGTTGATGGCCAGCGTCCGGCCGATCCTAGCCTCGCCGCGCGACTCGTGGATGTGGCCGTGCAGGCTCAGCATCGGCTGGTACTTGGCCAGCGCGTCCCGCACCGCGGTGGAGCCGACCCCGGAAATCACCGGCATGCCGCCCTTCATGATCGGGCGGAACTCCGCGTCCAGCAGCGCGGCCTGGTCGATCGGGGTGTCGTGCGGCGGCACGTGGAAGTTGAAGATCACCCGGTCGGTGGTGCCGGCCGCCTCGGCCTGCCCGGCGATGTACGCGGCGAGCTCGTCCTCGGGCAGTTCCCGCGGCGAGTCCCACGGCGTCCGGTTGGAGTAGCCCACGCTGATCATGGTGAACCCGTCGCCGAGATCGACCACCGTGTTCTCCGGGTTGACCGCCACCGCCGAGGTGCGCAAGATGTCGTCCACGAACGCCGGGTCGTCGTTGCCCGGCGCGAAGAAGCACCGTATGCCGGTGCCGGCCAGCCGCTCCTCGGCCAGCTCCAGCCACCGGCCCAGGGTCTCGTGCATGAGCTTGCCGAACAGCTCGGTCACCGCGCCGGGATCGGCGTGGAAGCGGTCCATCTCCTCGGGCGTCGTCTCGTAAGCGTAATAGCCGGCGTCGGCGATCGTCTTGCGCAGCTTGGCCAGGCCGTCCCCGCTGACCTGCAGGTTGCGCCCGTACAGGGTGGCAGTGTGCACGCCCTGCCCGCGCTCCACGATGGGCACGATCATCTTGCCGGTGATGTCGCCGCCCATGATCAAGGTGTCGCAGTCGTAGAACTTGGCCGCGTTCAGGAACTTGCGCAGGCACACCTCCGAGCCGTGGATGTCGGTCGCGAAGTAGATCTTCCGGTCAGCCATGGGGGTTGCCCGTCACTTCCTCGGGGAGTTCGTACCAGGGTGCGTGGCGCCCGATCCGGGCCCGGGCCTTCCAGCGCAGCGACTTGCCCGGCTCGTCGATGGCCCGCTGGATGGCCTGGATCCGTTCGGTGACCGCGGCGGCGTCCGGCTCGGCCAGCGCGTCCCGCGCGAAGCCGGCCAGCTTGACCAGGTTGTCGCTCAGCGTGGTGTGCCAGCCCCAGTCGGCGCTGGTCACCGCGGCCAGCCGGTCCAGCGACACCTCGTCCCGGCCGGCCTCGTCGCCCCGGCTGAGCTGGTGGTTGCGCAGCAGCTGGGCCGCGTCCACCAGGTCCTTGCTGTTGATCTCGACGATCTGCAGCTTGGTCAGCACCAGGTCGGCCGGGCTCAGCGTGTCCGGCACCAGGGTGAGCCGGCCGGACAGGTCCAGCGTGTGGCACATGGCGAAGGTGCCCACGAACACGTCGATCTGCCGGCCGTTCGCGGTGTCGTAGAACAGCATCCGCCGGTCGCCACGCAGCGCGTTGAACCGCTCGTTCGGCTCGTACCCGAGCTCGGTCAGCGCCGCCTTGGTGCCGCGGCCCTCCTTGCGGCCGATCACGATGTCGATGTCGGCGTAGGCGCGCCGCAGCTCCGGCGGGGTGGCCAGGTGATGATGCTGGGCCACGGCCAGCCCGCCGATCAGCCGCGCGCTGACCTGGTGGGCGGCGCACCCGTCCAGGACCTGCCGGGCCTCGGCGGCGATGTCGGCCAGCGGCTGCCGGCCCGTCATGCCGGCTCGCCCAAGGTGGCGCGGTGGATGGTGGCGTAGTGCTCGTCCTTGGCCTGCTCGCTGGGGAAGTTGTAGCTGCGCTTGCCGGCCTGCCGGGCCAGGTGAAAGCCGAGCTGGGCCAGCGGCAGGGCGGCCAGGACCGGGCTCAGCTCCTCGGGCGCGCCCGCGGCCAGCCGCAGGAAACCGGCCTGGCCCGGCGGCTCCACGTCCGAGACCACGGTGGCGTCGGCCCGGATGAACTCCAGCTCGGCCAGGATCTCCCAGGCCCGGTCGCGGGCCGCGCCCGCCGGGGCGACCACGACGACCGGATCGCCGGGCCGGGTGATGAAGTACTCCTCGTGCGCCCACTCCTCCACGTTGGTGGCCAGCGCGATCTGCTGGGAGGCTTCGAACAGCTTGGCCGCGCCGAACCGGGCCGTGGCCTCGTTCGGCCCGGCGCCGAGGAACGTCACGAACCGGCCCGACATCATCCGGCCCGCCAGGTCGGCCGCGGTGTCCTGGCACCAGTCCAGGGTCTTGGCCGCCAGCCCCGCCAGCTGCTCGCACTCGTCCCGCAGCACGTCGGCGCCGTCGGCCGGTGAGGTCTGCCGGGCCAGCTCGATGAGCGTGCACAGCATCGCGATGTAGGTGCTGGTGCCGGGGGAGAAGCCGAGCGTGGGCACGTCGACGGGCAGGATGCGGTC
Source organism: uncultured Actinomycetes bacterium (assembly GCA_963849595.1). Taxonomy (GTDB): domain Bacteria; phylum Actinomycetota; class Actinomycetes; order Streptosporangiales; family Streptosporangiaceae; genus Palsa-504. The sequence continues at coordinate 29,653 of CAWKIB010000010.1, read as the reverse complement.
GGCGGCCGCGGCCAGCTGCCCGCGGTGTTCGCCGACTGGCCGGCTGGTGAGTGCGATGACCGGGACGCCGAACGCGGCCGCCTGCTTCGCGGCCTCGATCGTCCGGCCGACCTGCCCGGAGTAGGAGATGGCCAGCACCGCGCTGGCCGGCGGCAGGTAGCGGACGTCGTAGCGGGCGAAGTCCAGCGCGTGCACCGGGTGTACGCGCAGCCGGCTGTGCCGCCGGAAGGCCAGGGTCGCGGCCTGCCCGGCGAACGCCGAGTCGCCGCAGCCGGTCAGGTACAGGTGCTCGATCCCACGGTCGGCCAGCCACCCGGCCAGCTCCCGCACGTGTCCGCCGGGGTCGGCGAACTGGGCGGCGATGACGTCGGGGATGGTGGCGATCTCCCGGTCCATCGTCTCGATACCGTAGTCGTCCTGGTCAGGTGACGTCGTTGGCACCTGACCAGGACGGGCCTCGGTGACCTGCCGGCCGCCGGCCAGCAGGTCGCGCGCGATCCAGCCCAGGAACGGGTGCAGCGCCCGGCTGACGAACACGTAGTCGCCGCCGGACCGGGGCATCGCCGCGGAGAATTCGGAGTACACCCACAGCAGCGTGAACGCCATGATCACGGTGCCGATGATCACGGCCAGCCACAGGTTGCCGCCGGGGAAGATCGCCGGGGCCTGCTGGAGCAGCAGCACCGAGCCGACCGCGACGTTCATCCCCAGCGTGTTCATGATGAGGGCGTCCCACATCGACACCTCGCGGACCAGGCCGGTGGCGTTGCGGGTGAAGTTGGAGTCCTGTGGCGCTCCGGTTACTGGGGCGGGGGTCGACGTCATGCGATCACTTCCTGACGTGCTTGAGCTGACCGCCAACGCGGTAGCTCTCCAGCGAGAAGGTGAACCGGTCAGCCCGGTACAGCACGCGCGACACCTCGGTCGCGCGGTCGTTCTGGTCGAAGGTCGTGCCCTGGACCTGGAGTGCGGAGGCGCCCGGCGGCAGCTGCAGCAGGGCCGCCTCCTCGTCCCGGAGCTGCACGACCTCGATGGTGGACAGCGCCCGGCCCATCCGCACCCCGTACAGGCGCTCGAGGGTGGCGTACAGCGGGACCTTGCTGAAGTCCTGCGCCGCCAGGTCGGGGAAGCGGGCCGGGTCCAGCCAGGCGGTGAGCAAGGCGAGCGGCCCGTCGGTCACCGACGCCACCCGGTCCAGGCGGAACAGTGTTGATTCCCGGCGCCGGGGCTTGGCCTCGAGCGCGTCCCGTACCTCGGGCGGCGGCGCCAGGCTCGCCGCGCAGGTCACCGTGAACGCGGGCTCCAGCCCCTGGCTGCGCAGCGAGTCGGTGAAGCTGCCCAGCAGGCTGATCTTCTCGATGACCTTGTCGTCGCGGACGAAGGTGCCCTTGCCCCGGACCCGGAACACCAGACCCAGCCGCACCAGGTCGAGCAGGGCCTGGCGGACCGGCGCCAGGCTGATGCCCAGGTGCTCGGCGTACTGCCGCTCGTGCGGGAGCTGCTGGCCGGGCCGCAGGCTGCCGCGCTCGATCTGATCCTGCAGCAGCTGCCGGAGCTGGTGGTGCAGCGGCACCGGCGAACCGCGGCTGATCGACAAGGACAGCTCGGTCAGGACCTGCTCCTGGGAGCTGTCGGTCTCGGGCGCCATTCTCGACAGATACTAAAATTATAATTTAATGTCAAGATCATGGCCGTGCCGTAAAGACCCGCGCCGCCGTCAGCCCCCCAGCGCTCGCCAGCATGCTCGAAGGCAATCCCGGGAACTCGTGAACCTGGGCCGCCCGGGGTGCAATAGAGAGGCGATGGACGACGACGAGCTGATCGCGAACCTGGCGGGCGGCGACGACACGGCGCTCCGGGAGCTCTTCACGCGGCACGCGCCGTGGCTGGCCACCCGGCTGCGCGCCGTGCTGCCGCCGTCCGACGTCGAGGACGTCCTCCAGGAGACGTTCCTCGCGGTATGGAAGAACGCCAGGACCTACCGGCCGCAAGGGCAGGCCGGCGGCTGGCTGTGGGTGATCGCCCGCCGCCAGGCGGCGCTGCTGCTGAGGCGGCGCGGCCCGGCGGCGGGACCCCTCGTAGACGCATCCGGGGCCAACGGGGCCCCGGACCCCGCCGAGGCCGCGCTGGCCAGGGCGGATCTCGACGCCGCCGCCAGCACGCTGCAAGGTCCCGAGCGGGAGGTGTGGCGCCTCATGTACGTCGAAGACAGGCCGGTCGCGGAGGTCGCGGAGCTGACGGGCGTCCCCCCGGGCACGGTGAAGAGCCGCGCCAACCGGGCCCGGCGGCTGCTGCGCACCGCGCTGGGAGGAGGTACCCGATGAGCGCACCCGACGACGTCGACCTCAACCGGGTCTGGACCGGTGTCGCCGCCGAGGTCTGGCGCCGCCACCCCGGCTGGCTGGAACGAACGGCGACCAGGGTCCTCCGCTCTCCGGGCCTGGCCCGCGCGCTGCTGACCACGCCGTCGCTGCTGGTGCCCTGGCTGGTTTCGACGGTGGTCGTGTTCGGGGTCGGGGCGCTCCTGCGGATCGGCCCGGGCCAGCCGGCCATCTGGCTGCTCGCCCCGGCGCTCGCGGCGGTCGGCATCGCCTACGCCTACGGCCCCGGGGTCGACCCGGCCTGGGAACTGGGCTACAGCATGCCGGTCAGCGAACGGATGATCCTGCTCACCCGCGCGGTGGCCGTGTTCGCGGTGAACGCGGTACTCGGCCTGGCCGCGAGCGCCGCGTCGGGGGCGGTGGCCAGCCTGACGTTCGGCTGGCTGCTCCCGATGACCGCGATCTGCGGGCTGACCCTGGCGGTGGCCGTCGCGGCGCGGTCGGCCACCGTGGGCGCCGCCGCCGGCGTGGCCGCCTGGGTGATCACGGTGCTGGCCAACCAGAGCGCCAGCGGCCAGCTGACCGCCACGGTCACCGATACCGAGACCTACCTGCCGTACCTCGCGGCGGCGGCCTGCGCCGCCGCGGCCGTCGCCTTCCTCACCCGTCCGCAAAGGGGGCTGCAGTGAACGTCGAACTGACCGACCTGACCCGGAGCTTCGGCCGCCACCCGGCCGTCGACGGGGTCACGCTGACCACCGGGCCAGGTGTTCTCGGCTTGCTCGGCCCGAACGGCGCGGGCAAGACGTCGCTGCTCCGCATGCTGGCCACGGTCCTGCCGCCGTCGTCGGGCCAGCTCCGGCTGCTCGACAGGGACCCAAAGAGCCCCGGCGCCCGCCGCGAGATCAGGCGCAGGCTCGGCTACCTGCCGCAGAGCCTCGGCTACTACCCGGCGTTCACCGTGGTCGAGTTCATCGAGTACTTCGCGCTGCTCAAGGAGATGCCGTCCGCCCGGATCCCGGTGGCGGTGGCGACCGCGGTCGAACGGGTCGACCTCGGGGGCAAGGCGAAGGCCAGGCTGCGCACGCTGTCCGGCGGCATGCTGCGCCGGGTGGGGATCGCGCAGGCGATCGTGAACGACCCGGAATTGCTGCTGCTGGACGAGCCGACCGCGGGCCTGGACCCCGAGCAGCGGGTGGCGTTCCGCGCGCTCCTGCGCGACCTCGGCGAACGCGCGACCGTCGTCGTGTCCACGCACCTGGTCGAGGACGTCGGCGCGGCGTGCTCGGAGGTGGCCCTGATGGACGCGGGCCAGATCGTGTTCCGCGGCACGCCGGACGAGCTGACCGTGCGCGGCCAGGATCACGGCGTCGGCGACGCCCCGCTCGAGCGCGGCTACAGCGCGGTCCTCGCGGCGGCCCGGTCATGACCGCGACCACGCTTCCGGCCCGCCCGCCCCGGGCCGCGGCCCGGGTGGTGGTACCGCCCGCCGCCGGGCGCCTGCTCTGGATCGAGGTCAAGCGCAACGCCGTGCTGTGGGTGCTGCCGCTGCTGGCCCTGCTGGTCTACTTCGACACCTACCGGACCGTCGGCGGGTACCCCCCGGTCTGGACCGTCCGCGCCCTGGCCGTCCCCGACCGGCTGCTGGTCGATTTCGCGGCGTTCGCCGGCGGGTTCTGCGCCTGGGCCGGGTCCCGCGAGGGGCGCCGGAAGACGGAGGACCTGCTCGGCACGACCGCCCGCCCGGCCTGGACGCGGCAGCTGGCCGCGCTGGCGGGAACGATGTTCTGGCTGGTGCTGGCGTTCCTGGTCGCGGTCGCCGTGCTGTATATCCAGATCGCGCGCGTGGCGGCCTGGGGCGGCCCGCCGCTCTGGCCGGTCGCGGTCGGCTTGGTCGCGCTGGTCACCATCTGCGTGGCCGGATTCACCGCCGGAGCGCTGTTTCCCGGGAGGTTCACCGCTCCGCTGGTAGCGGTCATCGCCGTCGTCCTGCACCTGGTCGGAACCCACGCGGTAAACGACCCGGGCCTGCCGAACCTGCACGATCTGCTGTCCCTGGGCACCAATGTGCCGCCCTACGACCTGGGCGTCTTCTACCGTGTCCCGCTGGACGTCCCGATCGCGCAGGTCATGTTCATGGGCGGGATAGCGGTGGCGGCGGTCGGCGTGCTCACCTTTTCATCCAAGCGCGCGGTGGCGATCGCCCTGGTGGCGGCGGGGGTGGCCGCGTCGGTGACCGCGTACGACCTGACCGGGACGGCCAAGCTGACCGCGGCCGGCTGGGACATCCCCGCGCTGCACGACGCGGCCGCCGGCCGCCCGGTACCGTACACGCCGGACTGCGCGTCGCCGGCCGGCGTGCAGGTGTGCGTCCACCCGGCGTTCGGCACCTACCTGGACGCCGTCGCGGCGGCGCTCGGCCCGGTCGCCGCCGAGATCGCGGGGCTGCCGGGCGCGCCGGTCCGCGCCGAGCAGGTGCCGAACGGCGCCCCCTTCTACGGCAGCGTCATCGCCGGGACCCCGCCGGTGTACGAGTTCACCGTGACCATCACCTGGGTGAACCCGGCGGCCGCCGGTCCGCTCGTACAGCAGGGGCTCCTGTCCGACTTCATCGGTGGCCCGGCGTACGAACAGTCGGGTAACCTCGGCCCGGCGCAGCAGGCGGTGGTGTCCGCGCTGCTGACCGCGGCCGGCGTGTCGGCTCAGGCCCAGGCTCTCAACGGGCCGCCGCCCGCGCCGCAGGTCACCGCCGCCGCGAACCGGTTCGCCGCGCTGTCGCCCGCCGCGCGGCACGCCTGGCTCGCCGCGCACCTGCCCGCGCTGCGGGCCGGGCACATCACCCCGGCCCAGATCCCGTGACCACCGCCGGCCTGGTCAAGCCGGCAGCACCGGCCGGGCAGTCCTGGCGCTTGTCCTCGGGGGCGCGCCTGGCCTGGCTGTACGCGCGCAGCCGCCGCGTCCCGGCGGCGGTGGTCGCTCTCGCCGTGTGCGGTGGCGTGCTGCGGGCCGCGCTGAACTGGCACTGGGCGATCGGCAGCGGCCTGGAGGCGCAGCAGATCCCGCTGATCATCGAGACGGGCGCGGCGGCGGCGATCGCGGTGACCAGCCACGGCCCGTTCGGCGAACCGGAGCGCGCCACCGGCCGCTGGCTGCCCTGCCTGCGGCTGTTCACCGCTATCGGCCTGACCGGGCTGGCGATCCTAGCCCTGGGGGTAGCAGCGGCGGGGGAGAACCTCAACGAGGGCATCCTCGTCCTCGCGCGGAACGTCATCGGCATCACCGGCATCGGCCTCCTGACGTCGCTGGTTACCGGCGGTCTGCTCGCGTGGACGCTCCCCGTGGGCTACATGGCGTTCTGCCAGTACGCGCTCCTCGAAGCCTGGCGTGCTCCGTGGGCCTGGCCGGTCCGCCCGCCTGCCGACCGCGGCGCGTGGATCGCCGCGTGCGTGGTGTACGCGGTCGGCCTGCTCCTCTTCACCGTCCGCGGCCCTCGGACCCAGCTCGCCGACAACGGCTAGCGGACCGGTCCACCGCGAGGAACCGGAGTTGCCGGGACGTTCCGGTTTCGAACGGCCGGAGACCCCGATCCCGCGGGGCCTCCGCAGATGGATAGCATGCGCGTACGGATCGCCGCGGCAATCGTCGCCTGCCTGGCTGCGCCGACGTGAGCGGATGCACCCAGCCCACCGAGACGTGCGCAGTCGCGGATTACGGCGGCGGAGGCACGAGCGGTTACCAGACCCCGCAACAGGCGCTGCAGTCGGTGCTCGCCAGCACGAGCCAGGGCTATCCGAAACGGGGTGGAAGCTGACCGAGCGCGGCGCCGATGCCGCCGCCTTCGTCTCCGGTAACGACAGCGTCGACGTAGTGAGGAACAGGCCGGCAAGTGGAACGTCGGAGGGGTCACCGTGTACGTGACGCCATCCGGTCACGCCTCGGCCGCGAGCTCCCCCCTGACCTGCGCCATCTCATCCCGCACGGCCGGATCGGGATCCGGGTACCGGGGGTTGATCGCGTCGAGCGCCGTCACCAGGATCGCGGCGGTGGCCAGCCGGGTGAACCACTTGTGGTCGGCCGGCACGACGTACCACGGGGCCCACTCGGTGCTGGTGTGGCTCAGCATCTCCTCGAAGGCCCGCTGGTAGTCGTCCCAGTAGCCCCGCTCCCGAACATCGGCGGGCGAGAACTTCCAGTTCTTCTCCGGGTGGTCGATGCGCTTGAGGAACCGCTTGGCCTGCTCCCGCTTGGACAGGTTCAGCATGACCTTGACCACGTGGATGCCGTTGTCGACCAGGTAGTGCTCCCAGTCGTTGATCTCCCGGTAGCGCCGCGTCCACACCTCGGAGCCAGAGACAGCGGGCATCCGCTCGGCAGCGAGCAGGGCAGGGTGCACCCGCACGACGAGCACCTCCTCGTAGTGGGAGCGGTTGAAGATGCCGATCCAGCCCCGCCCGGGCAGGGCGCGCTGGTGCCGCCAGAGGAAGTCGTGGTCCAGCTCCTCGGCCGAGGGCTGCTTGAACGACCGGACCTCCACCGCCTGCGGGTTGAGCCCGCTCATCACGTGCTTGATCGTGCCGTCCTTGCCCGCCGCGTCGATACCCTGCAGCACCAGCAGCACGCCGAACGTGTCCTGGGCCGCCAGCCGGTCCTGATAATCGGCCAGCAGCTCCACACCCTCGGCCAGCAGCGCAGCCGCCTGCGGCCGGATCACCTGACCGGTGTAGCCGGGGTCGTGGTCGCGGTTCAGCTTGACCTCGCTGCCCGGCGGGACGCGCAGCGGTGCGATGAGGTCGGTCATGAAGCGAAGGCGCTTGTCCATGTCAGTGCACCCACCACGGCCGGCCCGCGCCCACCGCCGCAGGATGCCCCGCCGCGGCATGCCGCGCCTGGGGATGCCCCCCCGGAGGCCAGAGCGGCGGAGCGGGCTGATCACCGCGCGACCCGACCTTCGCGTAGCCGAGGAACAGCACCCCGCTGACCAGGACGACCACGATCCACAGCCAGTGACCGTTGACCCGGCTCCAGTCGTTGAGCCCGTGCAGGATCGCCGCCGCGGCCAGCCCGATCCAGCCCACCGCGTACCACCGGTGGCGCCCGCTGACCGCCAGCCCGATGAAGTAGCCGGTCAGCCCGGACCAGCAGGCGTGGCTGATCGGGTCGGTGACAAACCGCCAGACGAAGTCCAGGATGAAGTACCGCACCGGCTCGATCAGCACGGCGAACACCGAGTCCGGCGCGGAATGGCCGGCCAGGATCAGCTGCTGGATCGCGGGCAGGGCCGCCTTCACGATCTGGTAGAACTGCTCCACCCCGTTGACCGTGAAGTAGTGCACCACCTCGCTGGCCCCGAACACCAGCCCGCTCACCGCTCCGAGGAACAAGTAGTCCCGCGGCTCCATCTCGTGCTGTCGCCAGAGCTGGTAGATCAGCGCGACGGCCAGCACCGGTATGGCCTTGGCCAGCTCCTCCGGCAGGCCGACGCTGTAGATGCTCGGTCCCAGGCCCGCGGTGCTGGCGTGCAGGTCGACCTCCAGCGTCACCGCGAGCGGCACCTGCGTGGCCAGCGCGATGGCCGTGACCAGCACGAGCATCGTCCTGGACACGTGCTCCGGCCGGACGATGACGCCCAGCAGCAGCAGCCAGGCCACCGCGAAGTACGCCGCGAAGATCCACGCTACGTGGTCGAACGTGGCCTGACTCGGGTTCAGGCCCAAGATGAGCAGCGCGATCGACGGCACGCAGATCAGCGTCAGGAACAGCAGCACCGGCCAGCTGCGCAGCGAATGGTGCCGGATCCAGTCGCCGATCGGGAGCAGGTCGTTGACCTGTCCGGCGCTCGGCCCTCGGACGGGCGGGACCGACGTGCCAGCAGGCGTCATGGTCTTCTCCTAGCGCTCGCGTCTTCCTGCAATCCTGACACTCCGCGCCCTAAGCTGAACCCCATGTGGAATTCCTTCCGTACCGACGCCCGCACCGGCCTCATCGCCGAGGTGATCACCATCCCCGGCGGCAACGGGGACGAGATCCACGCCTGGTTCGCCCGGCCGACCGGCGACGCGCCGGCCCCGGGGATCGTGGCCGTGCACCACCTGCCGGGCTGGGACGAGTTCTACCGGGAGTTCTGCGAGCGGCTCGCGCGCCACGGGTACAGCGTGCTCTGCCCCGACCTGTACTGCCGCTACGGCCACGGAACCCCCGACGACGTCGCGGCCACGGTCCGGGCCGAGGGCGGCGTCCCCGACGACAGCGTGGTGGCCGACTGCGCGGCCGCGCTCGGCTGGCTCAAGGCCCTGCCCACGAGCAACGGCAAGGTCGGCATCATCGGCACCTGCTCCGGCGGCCGGCACGCGCTGCTGACCGCCTCCCGGGTGCAGGGCTTCGACGCGGTCGCCGACCTGTGGGGCGGGGGAGTGGTCATGGCCCCCGAGGACCTGTCGCCGGCCCGCCCGGTCGCGCCGATCGACCTCACCGCCGACCTGTCCGCGCCGCTGCTCGGCCTGTTCGGCAACGACGACTCCCATCCCTCGCCCGCCCAGGTCGACCTGCACGAGGCGGAACTCGAGCGGTACGGCAAGGACTTCGAGTTCGTCCGGTACGACGGCGCCGGCCACGCCTTCTTCTATTACCAGACCCCGATGTACCGCCCCGAGCAGGCCATGGACGGCTGGGAGAAGGTCTTCGGCTTCTTCGGCGACCGTCTTTCAAGCTGAGGCCCGTACCTGGTTTCTTTTTTGGCCGAACGGTCCGTGGTGCTCGCCCCCGGCAACGTCAGGCCGCGGCCGACGCGGCGAGCTGCCGCTCCAGCGCCTTGGTCGCGCCGTTGCGCCAGCTGTCGGCCACCGAGGCGGACATTGGATCGGGGAAGATGTCCTCCTCCTCGTGCTCCACCCCGTCGAAGATGGCTCGCGCGACGGAGGCCGCGGAGACCTTCGGGATGTCGTAGCCCCGGGTCATGTCGGTGTCGGTGGGGCCGGTCAGGACCGCGTGCACCCGCACGCCCCGCCCGGCCAGCAGGGCCCGCAGCGACTGGGTGAGGGAGAACGCGGCCGCCTTGGAGACCGAGTAGGCCGGGATGACCGGCATGGGGGCGAAGGCGTTCAGCGACAGGTTGTTGACGATGGCGCCCCGGGACCGGGTCAGGGCCGGCAGGAACGCCTGAGTCACCGCGTACGGGCCGAACAGGTTCACGGCCAGCTGCCGGTCCAGCGCGGTCCGGTCGCTGAGGTCGTCGTACAGCGCGATGCCGGCGTTGTTGATCAGGATGTCCAGCGACCCGATGTCGCGCCGCGGCCGCCTGGACCTGTGCCGCGTCGGTGATGTCCAGGGCCACCGGCGTAACCCGCGGGTCGGGGTGGGCCAGCGGCCCGCGGCTCCCGGCGTATACCCGCGCTGCCCCCCGGGCCAGGGCCTCGGTGACCAGGGCCTGCCCGATGCCGCGGTTGGCCCCGGTGATCAGGATGGTCGTGTCGGCGATGTTCATGTCTGCTGCTCCGTTCGGCGTAATCTAGCGGGTTTACCGATATAGACCAGCCGCCCCCGCCGGAATCGCCGTCACCGGCAAACTAAGTGCCGCCCGGCCGGCGCCGCCACGTCGTCGTAGACGCGCACCGCGGCCAGCCGCCCGTCCGGCCCGCGCTCGGAAACCTCGAGTCCCGCCTGCGGCGGCAGGTCGTGCCCGCCCCAGCGGACGCAGTTGTACTCCACGGCGCAGCGCACGCCTTCCTCGGTCACCGCGCACGGCACCCGGACGACCCCGCCCCCCGCGCTGAAGCACTTGGTGAAGTAGGCGTGCAGCTCACCGGGGCCGCGGTGCGTGTACTGCGGGCCGATCGGCTCGCGGAAGTACCCGTCCGGCTCGAACGCCCGCACCACCGCGTCGGCGTCGCCGGCCGCCACCGCGTCCTGGAACTGCCCGACGATGCCGCCGGGGTGACGGTCGGTACCGGGCGCCAGGATGGGCGGCCTGACCTCGTGCCGCCCGATCAGCGGCCACTGGCTGCAGTAGGTGCGGAACACCACCGACCGGTCGTCGTGGGATTCGGCGACCACCGCCACCGGCCAGGCCACCTCCCGCCCGTCCTGCGTCAGGTGTACCACCAGCTCGACCACGGCCTTCCCGTCGGCCATGGTGGAGGCCACGGTCTGCGTCCGCCGGTTCATCCCGGCCAGCCACAACTCGTTCTGGCTGACGAACTGCCGGACGTGCCGGTGCCCGCGGACCTCGCCGGCCCGCGGGTCGTAGATCACCACCTCGCCCGGCCAGACCGTCTCCAGGTCCCTGGCGTCGGCCTTGTTCAGCGCGGCGACGTAGTGCCCGACCGGATCGGCGTGGCCCGCGGCGCGGGTCTGCAGCCGGACCAGTTCGACGGCGCTGGTGAACTCCGGAAACCACGGCATCTCGGCTCCTTCTCCCGCCAGCAGCCTACTCATGCCCCCGCCGCGCAGCGAGCCGGGCCGTCTGGGAGAGGCTGGTGCCATGGCATATGACAGGCAATGGGTTGTCGACCAGCTCCGGCGCCTCGGTTACACCCAGGAAGCCGATGACGCCGCGCAGACGCTGCCAGACGCAGATTCCAGACGAAGAGCTCAAGGCGTTCAGCGACCGGCACGGTATCTCTCGCGACGAGCTGATGAGCCGGATGGGCGGCAGCCCCTGAGGCGCGCTCACAGGCCGGCGCGGATGTGACGCAGGGCGAGCTGCATGTCGGCCGCCGTTGAGAAGCGGTCGGCGCTGGCCGGGGCGCACGCCTTGATCAGGAACGCGGCCAGGTCAGGGTTGAGGTCGGGGCGGATCGTCCTCGGGTCGATCACCGGTTCGCCGGTCATGGGCATGGCGTTGGGGAACGGGTGGTGACCGTTGCACAGGAGCTGGTAGAGCAGCACGCCGACGGCGAACAGGTCGGTGGAGACGTCCCAGCGGTCCCGGCCGGCGTCGGGTGGCTGGTACGGGGGCGTGCCTGAGTGCGTGCGCACCGGGTCGCCGACCCGGGAGGCGATGTTGAAGTCGAGCAGTTTGGCTCCGGTGCGGGTGAGGATCACGTTGAGCGGCTTGATATCGCGGTGTACCAGCCCCTTGTCCTGCAGTTCCAGCCACTCGCGCGACTCGGCTTCCGGCAGGTCCCCTTCGCGGCGCTGGTCGTCGAGCTGCCGCAGGCGCGCCGAGTCGGGGTGAAAGGCGACGAGCGCGTCGAGCAGGTCGAGGGCGACATCGACCGCTTCCCGGTCGCGGAGGTGCCTGGTTCCCGCTGACGAATTCGCTGAGTGGCTCCCCGTCGATGAACTCGGCGATCAGGTACCACTCGCCGGCCTTGGTCTTGCCGGCCCAGAAGACCTGCACCACGTGGGGATGATGGATCTTGCGCAGGGCGCCGATCTCGCGGCGCACCGCCTGGTACCCGGCGGCGCTGTCGAAGAGCTTGAGCGCTCGCTCCTCGCCCTCGACGTCATCGCGCACGCGGTAGACCTTCGAGAAGCCGCCCTGCCCGACGACGTCCAGGACCTCGAAGCGGTCCTCGATGACGTCGCCGACCGCGTAGTCCGCGGCCTGGCCCCCGGCCGAGGAGCGCACCTCGGCCGGGTCGGGTTCCGGGAGCGCCCGGCTGCCGCTCGAGGACGGTGCCGCGGCCCCGGGCAGATCGACGCGCTCGGCCGGAGGTGAACGCCCTGGTGCGGTGCGCAACAGCGGAGTCCGGGTCCGCCCCCACATGCCGGATGCCCCCGACGGTGTACACCAGGCACGGATGCAGCACGTACGTGGCCACGTCCGGCGGGAAGTGAAACTCCTCGACGTCGCCCATGGAGTAGAACCGGCGCCGCCCGGACTCGTCGACGTACCCGAGCAGGCCGTTCTGCCACAGGACCGAGGCGCAGGTCGGTCGCCTTCTCGAAGTGCAGATCCGCCACTTCCTGCAGGGCCTCGAGATCCGCGCGGGAGAACCGGTCGACGCCGATCAGCCGGACGAAGGAGCGGACGTCCTCCTGCACCCCGCTGATGTAGGCCTGGGTGCTGGTGAACAGTTCGGAGTAGTCGTGCAGGGCGGCGCCGGCCGGCATCAGGTCCGAGGAGATCTGGTTGGCGCACTGGGCGAGCTGGGAGTCGCCGAACCGCTTGGCGCAGCGTTGCACCACCCGCTGCAGCGCCGCCGGCGACAGGCCGTCGTGGCCCGCCTGCTTGGTCCGCAGGACCTCCTCGTTCAGGTCATTGCCGAGCGAGATGATGTCGCGCGGGATCAGCCTGGTGTGGCTGAGCAGGTAGTCCCCGATCGGCCCCTCGCCGTCGGGCCCCGGCCAGTGGCCGTTGACCCCGAGCCAGTCGCCGATCGTGGGCGGGCCGGTGGCGGCGCGCCGCATCAGCAGTGACGGCGGCAGCCGGGCCAGCTTGCGCTGCAGCAGGTAGAGCAGCGAGCTGCGGTCCCAGGTCAGGACGCGGATGTGCGGTTCGTTGTAGTACCGCGGCGCATGCTCCGACCGGTACACCGACGACATCACGATGTCGCGGATGCAGACCACGACGTGCAGGCGGCCGCCCAGCCTGGGGTCCCGGAGCAGCCGCATGACCTGGTAGAACAACCCCTCCTGGCACTTCAGCCAGTACATCGGGGCGTGGCTGAACTCCTCGTCCAGCGCGTCCAGGTAGAAATAGACCGGCTTGCACCGGCCGAGCACCTCGCCCAGCAGGTCCTCCAGGTCGTCCCAGAGCGGATCGTCGAGGTAGGTCGACAGCTGATGGGCGGTCTGCCGCTGGTTGATGATGTCGCGGACCTCGCTGTAGATCGACCGGGGCCGGCGGAAGTCGTCGAGCAGCCGCGCGTACGACCCCTGGATCTCCTCGATCTGCTCGTCGCGCAACTGCTGACGCAACTCCGGACGGGTCAGCAGGTGCGAGGTCAGCGAGCGTATGATCGCGCGATCCCAGATCTGCATCCACTTCTCGACCAGGACCTGGTCCGAGAACCACTGGCACGCCTTCACCACGACCTCGGTCTTCGGCAGGCTCTGCTGCGGCGCATCGGCGTAGACGGAGTCCTGACGGGACTGGAAATCCTGCAGCCGCCGCAGGTAGACCGTCTTGCCCGCGCCGAGCTTGCCCACGATGACCCGCACCATGGAGTCGTTGGCCCGGGTCGCGAGGTGGCCGAACGCCGGATCGCCGCCGAAGTCGACGAACTCGCTGATCAGATCCTCGATGTCGGCTCGTGACCCGTCCGGATTGCCAAACGGCCCCACCGGGTCGAGCCGGCGCCGCCTGCCGGCCATCTACCCTCCCAACCCGGATCGTAGCCGCCGACCGGAGCAAGAGCCAGCAAAGCGGCAAGACCACCGAACCGCGCAAAACAGTCCATCCCGATCACCTGATCGGTGTGGCGCCGGGCCCGGGATGATACGAGTCGGCGTCGATTCCAGCAGGTTCACGATCGCGGCGGGGTCCAGGCCGAGATCGCGGGCGAAGGTGAGGGTCTCCGCCGTCATCTCGGTCAAGGTGGTGAGCCAGTTGTTGAGGACCAGCTTGGCCCGGGTGCCGTTGCCGGCCGACCCGAGCCAGGCGGTGGCCCGGCCGAGCGCGCCGAACACCGGGGCGACGTCATCGGCCATCCACTGCGGCCCGCTGGCCAGGATGGTCAGCTCCCCGGCCTGGGCCGGTCCCTGGCTGCCGGAGACCGGGGCGTCGAAGAAGTGCACCCCGTACCGGGCGGCGGTGTTGGCGAACCGTTGCGTCCACTCCAGCCCGACGGTGGCCATCTGCACCCAGATCAGGCCGGGACCCGCGGCCGCCAGCCCGTCCGGCCCGTTCCACACCTGGTCGGTGGCGGGCCCGTCGGCCAGCATGGTGATGAGGATCCCGGCGCCCCTGACCGCCTCGGCCGGGCTGGCCGCCACGGTCGCGCCGTCCTTGACCAGGGCGGCGGCGTGGCTGGCGGTGCGGTCCCACGCCCGCACCTCGAAGCCGGCCCGGGCCAGGTTGGCGGCCATCGGGCCGCCCATCCGCCCGGTGCCGAGAAACGCGATCACCTGGGTGGTCGGCCGGCTGTGGCCAGGGTTATTTTTTGGTCCGAACGGCCGTTCTGCAAGCTGGCTGGTCATGACATTCCCTCCGAGGTAGGTCCAGACGGCCCCAAGCCTCACGTCGGGCAGGGTGAACCGGCGTCACACGGCCGGGTGATTCGCTCGCGCGGTCAGGGCCTGCGCGGGGAAGGCGCCAGCAGGCCGAGGGCGCGGGCCTGCTCCACGGCCTCGTGGCGGCGGTGCACGCCGAGCTTGTCGTACAGGTGGCGCATGTGGGTCTTGACCGTGTTCACCGACAGGTAGAGCTGGCCGGCGATCTCCGGCGCGGACAGCTTGGTCGGCAGATAGCGCAGCACCCGGGTCTCGGCCTGGCTGAGCGGTTCACGCAGGCCCCGCCCGCCTTCATTCTCCGGCCGCTGGGCGGGCTGCCGGCCGGCCAGCACGTTCAGGATCTCGGCGATCAGGGCGGCGTGCGCGGTGCCGTGCCGGCGGTGGCGCTCGAGCAGTTCCGGCGCGGGATCAGCCAGGAACGGGTACAGCAGGCCTTCCGGCTGGGCCGCATCGAGGGCGCGCTCGAGGGCCCGCCGGGCGGCGACCGCGTCGCCGAGCGCGTCGCGGGCGATCGCGTCGAGCAGGAACGCGTGAACCACCCAGAGGTGGGCGCTCGTCAGCGGAACGGAGCCGTCGATGACGGGCGCCAGCGCGACCGTCGCCGCTTCCGGATCGTCCTGGGCGAGCCGCAGCGCCGCCACGGCGACGCGTATCTCCCCGCTGCCGCGCTCCGCACCGTCCATCTCGGCCAGGACGTGCTCGACGCGCTGCGTTTCGCCCATCCGCACGAGCGCCTGCAGCCGGTGTGAGGTCCCCCGCCTGGCCAGCGTGTGCTCGGTGACGAGCAACGTGCCCAGTCGCTCGGCCGTCCGGATGGCGGCCAGCGCCTCGGGGTACCGGCCGCGCGCGAGCTCGAGCATCCCGCGACCGTAGTACAGCCGCATCCCGGCCGCCGGCTCGACCTCGGCCCGGACGGTGCGCTCGGCACGCTCGAGCGACCGCTCCGCCTCCTCGAGCCGTCCCTGGGCGACCTCCGCCACACCCAGCGCCAGGTAGGCGACGCCAGCGACCGGCTCCTCCGTCCAGCCATGCCGGCCGGCCAGCTCGATCGCCTGCACGCTCCGCTGCGCTCCCAGCGGGAACGACCGCCAGCTCACCAGCTGCGCCCAGTACGCCAGGCCCGTGACCTCCAGATAGGGCCGGCCGAGCTGGCGCGCCAGGGCGATGCCGTCCTCCAGGTGCCGGTCGGCCTCCTCGAAGCGAGCGGTCCACAGCTCGGCGATGCCGAGGTCGATCAACGCCAGCATCCGCAGATCCCCGCCCAGCCCGAGCCCCGCCGGGCCGGCGGCCCCGGCGGATGCCAGCAGCCGCTGCGCCTGCTCGGCCACGGCCGGGACGTCCCCGCGCTGGCGGGCCAACCGCATGCGTACGAGGGCCAGTACCACCTGCGAGCGTCCACGCCGGCCGACGGGCACCGAGTCCAATCCCCGGGTGGCCAGAGCCAGATACCGTTCGGCCTCCTCCAGCGACCCCCGGGCCAGCTCGTCCCCGGCCATCCGCGCGGCCAGCTCCGCGTCCGCCGCGATCGCGCCGGCCGGGAACCGGGCCAGGAGCTCGTGCGCGGTAGCGCCCAGCCCGTTCAGCCCGAAGCCGACCCAGTGGTCCGAGAGCAGGCGGGCGGCCAGGCCCCAGTCCCCGGCCACCTGGGCGTGGCGGACCGCCTCGACCAGGTACCCGTGTCCGGCGTACCACCCGGCGGCGGCCGCGTGCAGCGCGGGCACCTCGGCCGGGGCGCTGCCCCGCAGCTCCAGCTGCAGCAGGTCGGCGAACAGCTGGTGGTAGCGGAACCAGGACCGCCGCGCATCCAGCGCGACCACGAACGTGTTGGCCTGCTCGAGCTGCTGCAACAGCCGCTCTCCGTCCGAGCCGCCGGTCAGCAGGTCGGCCAGCTCGCCGTTCACCCGGTCCAGTACCGAGGTCCGCAGCAGCAGCCGCCGGGCCGGCTCGCTCTGGCGGTCGAGCACCTCGGCCATCAGGTACTCCGCCACCGTCCGCTCGCTGCCGGAGAACTCGGCCGCGAACCGGTCCGGATCCGGGTGCCCGGCCAGCGACAGCGCCGCCAGTCGCAGCCCCGCCGCCCAGCCCTCCGTCCGCTCGTACAACGACCGGGCCGCCGAATCGGACAGCGCTATCCCGGCCGCCTCGAACAGCGCCCGCGCCTCGGCCGGGGTGAAGCGCAGGTCGGCCGCCCTGATCTCGGTCAGCTCCCCTGCCAGCCGCAACCGGTGCAGGCCCAGCCGCAGATCATGACGGCTGGCCAGCACGAACCGCAGCCCCGCGGGCGCGCGCATGAGCAGCAGCTCCAGCTGGCGCAGCGCCTCGGCCGAGCGCAGCTCGTGCACGTCGTCGATCACCAGCCAGAGGCGGTCCTCCAGCCCGCCCAGATCGGTCAGCAGCCGCTCGACGACCGCCCAGCCGTCCAGATCGGGAGCCGCCGTCAGGGGCCGGACCAGCTTCGACCCGGCGGCCGTGTCCCGCAGCGCGCCGAGCACGGACAGCCAGAACCGCTGCGGGTCGCGTTCGTCGCCCTGCACCGGCACCCACGCGGCCCGCTCCGCCAGGCCGCTCTCGCCGATCCAGGAGC
The DNA here is from genome assembly GCA_963849595.1 of uncultured Actinomycetes bacterium. Lineage (GTDB taxonomy): Bacteria > Actinomycetota > Actinomycetes > Streptosporangiales > Streptosporangiaceae > Palsa-504. The sequence continues at coordinate 12,634 of CAWKIB010000010.1, read as the reverse complement.
GCACCAGGAGCGTCTTCCCGCTTCCCGCCGGTGCCGACACCTCGGTCACCCGCCCGGCCGCGCCGAGCAGCTCGAACAGCCCGGGCCGGGAGACCACCCCGTCCCGCACCGCGGGAGCGGCCGGCGGATCCACGGCTCCGGACCAGGTGGCAGGCCCCACGGCGCCCTCCTTGACCAGCCCCGCCCTTACCCTACGCCCGCCTCCGGTCGCGAATCACCCCGCCGTGTGACGCCTGCTCACCCCCGCGCGCATGAGCCTTGGTCTCGGCCGCGCAGACGAAGAGGAACTGGAGTCCTACATGAGTACCACCATCCGGGGCCGCCACGATGACCGATCGATGACCATGGCGACCCCACATGCTTCCAGCCAGATATCCGAGTCAGACTGGGACGCCGCATTCGACCAGGCCCTGGCCGCAGAGTTCAGACGGCGCGCCACCCGCCGCCGGGTCGCGTTCTGGCTGCTGGCCTTCGTCTTCGCCGCCACCATGCTCGGCACCACCCTGCCGACCCCGCTGTACGTCATCTACCAGGCCCGGTGGCATTTCGGGGCTAGCGTCGTCACGCTGATCTTCGCCATCTACGCCACCGGGGTGCTGGCCGCCCTGCTGCTGGCGGGCCGGTCCTCGGACCAGGCCGGGCGCAAGCCGGTGCTGGCCGTGGCCCTCGCCGCCAGCGCGCTGAGCACGGTCGTGTTCATCCTCGCTCCCGACGTTGGAGTGCTCCTGGCCGGCCGGATCGTGTCCGGGCTGTCGGCCGGCCTCATGACCGGTACGGCCACGGCCGCGCTCACCGAACTGGTCCCGGCCTCGGCCGGCCGCCGGGCCTCGCTGGTGGCCACGGCCGCGAACATGGGCGGCCTGGGTCTCGGCGCGCTCGTCGCCGGGCTCTTCGCCCAGTACGCGCCGCATCCCACGACGCTGGTGTTCGCGGTCTACCTGGCGGTGCTGGCTATCGCGGGCGTGTGTCTGCGGTTCGTGCCAGAAACGGTGAGCCCCCGCCAGCGGCCCGCCCTGCGCTTGGCCGGCATCAGCCTCCCCGAACAGGGCCGCGGCGAGTTCATCGCCGCGGGCGCGGCCGCGTTCTCCGCCTTTTCCCTGCTCGGGCTGTTCTCCGCGCTGGCGCCCACCTTCCTCGGCGGCATCATGCACGAGCAGAACCACGCCGTGCAGGGCGGGGCCGTGTTCCTGATCTTCGGGGTGGGGACCCTCACCCAGCTCCTGGTGTCCCGGTTCAGCAGCCGCCTGGTCGTGCTGGCCGGGCTGGGCCTGTTCCTGGCCGGCCTGGGCCTGATCGTCGCTGCCCTCGCCGAGGCCGGGGTCGCCCTGTTCCTGGCCGGGACGGTGGTGGCGGGGGTCGCCGTGGGCGCGGTCTTCATGGGCAGCCTGGCCACGGCCAACCGGCTCGCCCCGCAGGGGCGGCGCGGCCAGGCCGTTTCCGCCTTCTTCGTGGCCTGCTACTGCGGCCTGGTCATCCCGGTGGTCGGCGTCGGGGTGGCATCGCAGTTCATCGGCGACTTCCGGTCCGTGCTCGCCCTGTCCATCCTGCTCGCCGTCCTGTGCGTCTTCGCCCTGGCCAGCATCGCCCGGGCCAGCACCGCCCGGGCCAGCACCGCCCGGGCCAGCACCGCCCGGTCCCTCGCGTCGGATCCGGAGGCGACCCGATGACCGGCCAGCAGCCGCCAGCGAACTACGAGATCCGGGTCCGCGGCCACCTGGGCGCGACCATGCGGCGCGCGTTCCCCGCCCTGAGCACGCAGACCCAGGGCCAGGACACGCTGCTGCGCGGCGCCGTCGTGGACCAGGCCGCACTGCACGGCGTGCTGGCCCAGATCGAGGCGCTCGGACTCGAACTCCTCGAGGTCCGCCGCACCCCCTACGAACCCAAGAGGGGTGCCCGATGACTCACCACGCGCAAGAGCACACCACGCTGACCCGGCTGGCGTCGGCCGTGAACAACGCGGACGGCAGCGGTCCGGGCATGGCTCCCCAGCCTCCTGTTGTCCCGCAACTAACAGGTCCCCCCGGGTGCCCGTCTCACCACGGTTCGTGACAGTGAGCAGGCATAAGCAGATGGTCACCAATTGCGGCTCCCAACAGGCAGGGAAGCTGGTCCAGGCATAGTGACGCCCCGGCACCCTAGCGGCACCGGGGCGTCTTCTCAACCCGTCGTGACTGACCCGCCAGGATCAGGGCGACGGGGAGCCTGGAAATTCGCCGGGCAGGGCGCCTGACCGGGCGGCTAGCTCGGCGTCGATGGCCTTCATCTGCGCCAGGATCGGCGCGCGGACCAGGGAGTCCGGCCTGGCCAGGGCCAGGCTGGCCGCCAGATCCCGCCGGGCCTGAGTTAGTCGGTACTCCAGCCAAAATAAACTTCTGCCCGGCGGAGCTTGTCGCGGTCGAAGGTCAGGATTTCAGTGTTCACGCCCTTGCTGCCATTCGGCTGCTTTGCCTCGTAGGTGATGACGACTTCATCGCCGGACTCGATGAGTCGAATAAATTCGAGCACTCCGCCTTTTCCCGCGCCAGGCCAGCAACGTTCAAAATACCCTGCGCGGTCCAGGTACGGGTCCGGTGGAGCGGAAAAGGTAAAATTGTCCGCCAGGTGTTCCTCAATGAAGTGGCGGTCACCCTTGGCGAAAGCGCTGTAATACTCTTTTGCGACTTCGATTCGACTGGTCATGTAGGCTTGCCCCCTTATCGTAATCGTATGTGCGTCCCACGACTATACTTCCGAAATGTGAGATTCAGGACCGCCATGTCACGCTGACCCGCGGCCCCGATGCCAACATCGTCCACGTAGGCACGCTGTCCGCGACACTGGCCGCTGGAGGGTGTCCGTGCCCGGACGGCCGGCGAAGGGAGACGACCCGATGGCGGCTGAGACACCAGGCCTGCGCGCGCTGCTCCGCTCCCAGCAGGTGTTCCCGGCCGGGATGCCGGAATTCGACCCGCACGCGGCGCCGGATGATCCGGTCACCTTGTTCATGGACTGGCTCGAGGCGGCCATCGGTGACGCGGTCCCCGCGCCGCACGCCATGACCCTGGCCACCGCCGATGACCAGGGGCGCCCCTCATCCCGGGTGCTGATCTGCAAGGACGTCGACGGTGACGGCCGATGGTATTTCGCGTCCGGCGCGGCCAGCGGCAAGGGCCGGGACCTGGCCGTCAACCCGCACGCCGCCGTGTCGTTCTGGTGGCCCCAGCAAGGACGCCAGATCCGCATCCGCGGCCAGGCCGTCCCGGCAGGCGGGCAGGCCAGCGCCGCCGACTTCCTGGCCCGGCCCGCCGCATCCCGGGCCGAGGCGCTGATCGAGCGCCAGTCCGAGCCGCTCGACAACCTGGCCGAACTCGACCGGGCCTTCCGCCAGGCCCAGGCCCGGGTCACCGCCGACCCCGGGCTGATCGCCCCGGGCTGGACCCTGTACGCGCTGATCGCCGAGGAGGCCGAGTTCTGGCAGGGCGACCCGCAGCGGCGCCACGTCCGGCTGCGCTACCGGCGCGCCGGAAGCGGCTGGACCAGGCAGCTGCTCTGGCCCTGACCCCGTTGTCCTGTTCCGATAAAGCCGCCCAGGCCGCTGTCCCGTCCAGTCCATCATGTCGATGGCGAGCACGTTGGCCTACGCCTCGCCAGGTATAGATGGACGCTTGGGCCGTCAGTCGTCCAACTTAAAGTGGCGGATTCCGTGTGAGCGGCCCCGCTTGATCTGTCGTCAGTCCTTGGCTGACGCGGCCGGCGTGTGATCGTCATGAGCCTGAACCGGCATTCTGCGCTAGTTTGGCGAAACGGGATCCCCTGGCTTTGGCGGCTCGCTGGTGGACGTTCCCCGGATCTCAGCGACATCCTCAGGCGACGCCTCCCGGAGGGTGGGCCAGCCGAGCCCGCTGGTGCCGCAGAGGAACTGCCGCTCCTCGTCCTCCTTTAGGGACATTCGCAGCTCCTCGGACCTGCGCAGCCCGACAAACCGCATATGCAGGCGATGTTCCCCTGGTTCCACCTCGAAGACCCTCACCTGGTCGTTCCCGATCTTGCCCGCTGGGTGGCCGTCGAGAACCACCGTGTAGTTCGATTGAGGCTTAAACAGGTGAAACAGCAGGCCGGCCGGGAGCACAGTCCTGGGCGACACCGACCAGTGTTGCTTCGGCCTAAAGATTCTGATTGCTGACATTGGCGTCCTTTCTCGACTGTAAACAGTTCGGTCCCGTGAGTTGCCGGCTGCGGGGTCACAGGCACCTCGCACGGCCGCCGGAACGCACCAGCGCTCCGCGACGGGCGGGCTTCGTCATGTCGCGGTCGGCTCGTGCCCGGCGGGCCATCGCCCATCGACCTCCACGTCTCATCGCAGATGTCCGACACCAGTCCTGTGGCGTATATAGCCCGACTGTAGCCGGCCGACTGGTCAGCCTGCTAGTTTCTTGGTCATGCAGCCAGGAGAGGCAGCGGCCGAGCGCACGTTCATCGAGACCGCCCGGAGGGCGCAGATCGTGGCCGCGGCGATCGACACGATCGCCGAGGCGGGCTACGCACAAGCGTCCTTCGCCCGCATCGCTGAGCGAGCGCGGATCAGCCGGGGTCTCATCAGCTACCACTTCGCCGGCAAGGACGACCTCATCAAACAGGTCGTGATCGACGTCCTCGAAGCTGGCCGGGCCTACATCATTCCGCGCGTCTTTGCCCAGTCAACCGGACGGGCCATGCTTCGCGCCTACATCGAGTCGAACCTCGCGTTTATGCGCGAGCACCGGAACTACATGGTCGCCGTCGTCGAGATCCTCCGAAACGGCGCCTTCACGACCGACGGCGGACGTCGCGTCGATGGCCGGGACGTCGACGTCGCGACTCACCTCCTCGAAGAGCAGCTCGCGCGCCTCCAGGCCGAAGGAGAACTCCGAAGTGACTTCGACCCAGGCGTCATGGCGGTGGCGATCCGAGCCGCCATCGATGTGGTGCCGCACCGGCTCGTCCGTGACCCTGATTTCGACATCGACAATTACTCGCGTGAGATCATCACCATCTTCGACCTGGCCACCCGGGCCAAGGACACGCCATGACCGGGGAGCCAGCGCCAGCTCGAAGCCGAAACCCGGCAACTGCTCGAGCGCCTGGACCAGCCAGATCCCGAACAGTCCGCCTGGCTGCAGGAGACCACGAGTAGCGGAGTTCATATGTCACAGGCATCGCAAGAACCTCCCGGGGTGCCGGGACCGTAGCCGGGTCCCGGGAGCGAGGAACCACCGTTCGTTCGGCTAAAAAAGAGATTTATCCCGAACGGGCCATGGTTTCTCCCCGCCTGTCATTTCGGGTTAGCTGGTCGTGCTCGGGTTGGCTGCAGCACGGATGAGCCCAGCCAGTGGCTGGCTCGCAGCGCGAGTTCCACGTCATTCTGGTTCTCGCCCACGGGCCGGCCGAGGCTCTCCTCGGCCCTGCGGAGCCGGTACTGGACCGTGTTCTTGTGTACCATCAGCCGTTCGGCGGTCGCCTTGTAGCTGCCCCCCATCTGCAGGAAGACCAGCAGAGTGTCGCGCAGGCGAGCGTGGTGCTCGTCGTCGGTGGCCAGGCCCGCCAGCGTGCTGAGTACCCAGGCCCGCAGCAGGTCGGAGGAGCCGAGCATCATCGCCACGGGTGCGACCTCGCCGAACGTTACCGCCCGCGGCGAGGAAGATCCCGCGGCGAGCGCGACGGCCTGGGCGGCGACGGCCTGCTGGTGGGTGAGGCGGAACCCCGTGGCGCCCTTGGCCGCGTCGCCGAAGGCGAAACGGATGTCAGGGTCCGTCCCGGCCGCACTGGCCCCCGCGCCGTCGAACGTGTCATGGATCCCCAGCGGTAGCCAGGCCCACGCGCTGGACTCGTCGCGCGGCAGGAAGACAGGATCGCCGGAACAGGCCGCCTTCCCCGCGACGTTGCTGATCGCGTGCTCAAGCCGGGTGATGTCGTCTACCGCGGCCGTGGCGTCGCCCGTCCAGCACACCAGGCCCACGTGGTACTGGCGCAGCCGGTAGCCCAAGGCGGCCTCCGTCGCGCTCACGTTGATCCGCTGGCCTGACAGCAGGTCACGGATCCGGGCGGCCCGCGTGGCGCTGCGGTTCCGCAGCCAGTTCTCCCTTTCCTGGGTGTAGGCCGCGACGATCTCCTCGGAGGTCTGGTCGACGTACCCGGCCACGATCTTGGACATGCCCATCGTGGCGGCGGTTAGCATCTGGGCGTCATCTGCCTGCCGAGCCAGTTCCACCAGGAGCCAGTCGGAGACGCAGGTGTGCCCGAGCCGGTAGGCGCGCAGCAGCGCGGGCAGCGGCGTGCCGCGCTGTGCCCGCCGGCGCGCGTATTCCAGGGACGCGGCCGGGGCTCGCACGGCGCTCAGGTCGATCTGGTGCTGCATGATCTGCAGGCAGGTGCCGACGTTGCTGTGGACGCTCGAGGCGAGCAGGGCGAGCACCACCTTGTCGTCGTGTAGTTCCGGGATCTCCCGCAGGATCACCTCATAGACATCCTCAGACACCGCGGCGGCCCGGCGGCTCACCGCCGCCGCGACGCCCGCCATCAGCTCGGCGACCGCGGGACCATTGATGTCCACCTGCGGATTCTTACACATTCCGGCGAGGTTGCCGCTGCCTTCGTGGCCGGCCGGGGCGCGGAGCGGCCTGCTCCGGTGGTCATGACGATGGCCAGCCAGCGGCGGGATAGCCGACCGAACGCAAGTACTGGCGAGCCTGCGCCACGGCGGCATCGACATCGGGCAGGCCGAGGCCGACGATGTAGTCGTCCGGGTTCCCGTTGCCGTCGGTGTCATAGCTGAGCACCCAGCCGGATCGCCAGCCGCGGCCGACCGGGTAGCGCTCGTGCCAGACCAGCATCGGCGTCAGCTTGCCGTCGAAGACCAGGTTGCCGGGATCCAGCTCATCCTCGAACACCCGGCCGTTAAGGTCGGGCGGGACGATCACCCGGACAACGGGCAGTTCTTCCTCGCGGAGCTGGCCGATCTCGCCGGCCGGGTTAGCCATAGAGCAAAGTCCAGCACATTTGCGGCGGGGACACCATGAATGGGACCGCTTGACCACGGCCGGCGAAGCCTCCAGCGGATCAGTCGCATTGGCCCGGACGTAGGACGGCCTCAATGGCTGACCGCACCTGCATCTGGATCCCGGCCCGGTCCATCAGCCGCAGCCGGGCGTCCAGGTCCGCCAGCAGGTCGAGGTAGTCTGGCTCGCCCGACTGGCCGCGTTTGCTCCTGCTGTCACTGGATCTCGGTAAGGCGGCTCCACCTGCCGGTCCTCAACCATGGCTTCATGGACTGGCGCCCGGTGTCGGTCATGACGGTATGAACGGCCGGCCTACACCAGGTTCCTCGACACGGACCACGGCGTCAGGCGGTGCCTCCCGCCTGATCTGTCCGGCGAGTTCCCGGACATCGTCCTCGTTGTCAGCGGCGACGATCAGGAACTTCCAGCGCCGCACCACCGTCCGGCCCTCACCTTCCAGCTTGCGCGCCAGCGCGACCGCCTCGCGGTGCGACGGGAACTCAACCCGGGCCTGCCATCGGCCGATCCCGGCGGCCAGAGACTCGGCCGCTTCAGAGTCCTCGAGCCGCTGATGCTCCGCCTGCCGCTCGGCTTCGGTCTGCGGCATCGCGACGTCCGGGCTCTCCCACTGCTCCTCGATGGGATGCCATCGATGCAGCGCGAACTCCGCCTGAATGTCATGGCGAGCCAGCACGTCGCGGGCGACCCGCTCAGCCTCCGTGGCGGCGATCTCGGTGCCTGCGTACAGGAAGATCTGGGAGCCACCCGCGCCGACGACGATGGTGCGGCCGAGCTGGCGGCGGACGTCTTCTTCCACCTCATGGCCGGACAACGCCCGCTGCGCCGGTCCGACTTGTGCCTGGCCCGCCAGGGAGATGGTTACCCGCCAGTCATCGCCGTCTGCCACGGCACGACTCTAACGCACCCGAGCCAGGCCGCCCGATGGACAGGGCCCCGAGGACAGCGGTTCGCGCCGTCCGTGGTCGCGGAAGCAGCAGCCGCGGCGGCCGCCTCCAGCCACCCGGCTGATCGACCTGGCCGTGCTGGCCCTGCGGATCCACAACCAGCAGATCGGATCCTGAGCCCCCCGTCTGCGTCCTCCTGGCCAGAGGTTGTCGCACCACGGTTCGTTCGGAAAAATCTCTATCTTCCGAACGGGCCAGGGTGCTCGCGTCCGTACGGCGAATCTGCGGCGCCGGAAACTCCTCCGCTGCCCTGCTCAGCAGCCGATGACCGTCTGACCGCGCACGTGCGAGCTGGGCTGCCCGCCCGATCCGGTATTGGATGGGGTCATTCGTCGGGAAGCGAGTTCCACGTTCATGGAGGACGCATGTCGGTCCCCGAATCGGCGCTACCGGGTATCGAAGCCGGCCGGGTGGAGCGCTGGCTCGCCGACCACGTCGACGGCCTGGCCGGCCCGGTGGAGTTCGGGCTCGTCTCGGGCGGGCGCTCGAACCTGACCTACCGGCTCACCGACGCCGCGGGCGTCATCTACGCGTTGCGCCGCCCGCCCACCGGGGGAGTGCTGAGCACCGCGCACGACGTGAGCCGGGAATGGCGGTTCATCTCCGCGATGGCACCGACGGCGGTTCCCGTCCCGCCGCCGGTGGCCTACTGTGCCGATTCCGCGGTCACCGGCGCCGAGTTCTACGTGATGGGGTTCGTGGCCGGCCTGGTGCTCGCGGACCGCGAGGCCGGGCTGGCCCTGGCGCCGAAGGCCCGGGCCAGCGCGGCCGAGCACCTCGTCGACGTGCTCGTCGCGCTGCATGCGCTCGACCCCGTCGTGATCGGCTTGGGCGACATGATGCGCAAGACCGGGTATGTCGAGCGGCAGCTGCGCCGCTGGCATGCGCAGGTGCACGCGACGGGCGCACCGGAACTCGCGCTACTCGACGAGGTGCACGACCTGCTCGCTCGCCGCATACCCGCGCAGTCCGGCGGCATCGTGCACGGCGATTACCGGGCGGGAAATGTGGCGTTCGGGCCGGACGGTGCCGTCCGGGCGGTCTTCGACTGGGAGCTCGCGACCACAGGTGACCCGATGGCTGACCTTGGGTACCTGGCCTCGACCTGGCAGGACCCGGGTGAGCAGCTGCCGCCGACCACGCCGGGGCCGAGCGCCGTGGCCGGCTTCCCCGCCCGGGCGCAGCTTGTGCAGCGCTACGCCCGGCTGTCGGGCCGGGACGTGTCGAACCTGCCGTACTGGGTGGCGTTTTCGCGGTGGCGGTCGGCGTGCATCGGCGTCGGCGTGCGGGCCCGCTACCTGGCCGGGCACATGGCGGACGACGGCTTCGCCGCCAGGCTCCTGACGTCGGCCGAGCCCGGCGCGGCCGGGAGCCGCGTCGTCCTGGCGGAGGCCGCCCGCGACACGCTGCGCGCCGCTGGCCTCTGACTACGCGAGTCCGGCCTGGTTATCTGCGGCCGCCGGGCGCGACCTTGCCGCGGTTCCTCGATCCGTCACAATGAAAACAACAGGGACCCTTGCGGCCTTTCCCGCCACGGCGGCTGTTATCGCACCAACCGACAAGGAGTGAGGGCATGGCGTGGGACTTCTCCACCGACCCCCAGTTCCAGGAGAAGCTCGACTGGGTCGAGCGGTTCTGCCGGGAAAAGATCGAGCCGCTCGATTACGTCTTCCCCCACGCGGTGCGGTGGCCGGACCCGGTGGTGAAGGCGTACGTCCGCGAGCTCCAGCAGGAGGTCAAGGACCAGGGCCTGTGGGCGATCTTCCTCGACCGGGAGCTGGGCGGACCAGGCTTCGGGCAGCTCAGGCTGGCTCTGCTCAACGAGGTGATCGGCCGCTACGCTGGCGCGCCCTCGATGTTCGGCGCGTCGGCGCCCGATACCGGGAACATGGAGATCCTCGCGGCCTACGGCACCGAGGAACAGAAGAAGAGGTGGCTCGAGCCGCTGCTCAACCAGGACATGTTCTCGGCCTTCTCGATGACCGAGCCACAGGGCGGCAGCGATCCGAACCTGTTCAAGACCCATGCCGTGCAAGACGGTGACGAGTGGGTGATCAACGGCGAGAAGTGGTTCACCTCGGCGGGACGGGTCGCCGACCTGCTGTTCGTGATGTGCACCAACGGCATGTTCGTGGTACCCCGCGCCACCCCCGGCGTCGAGATCATGCCGGAGCCGAGGAACCACAATCACATCGTCTACCGGGACGTCCGGATACCCCTCGACCACCTTCTCGGCCCGGAAAACGGCGCCAAGGTACTCGCCCAGCGCCGCCTCGGCGGCGGCCGCATCCACCACGCCATGCGCACCATCGCCCAGTGCAAGCTCGCCTTCGACATGATGTGCGAGCGGGCGCTCAGCCGCGAGTCGCACGGCAGGATCATCGCCGAGCACCAGATGGTGCAGGAGAAGATCGCCGAGTCCTACGCCGCGATCAAGATGCTCAGGCTGTTGGTGCTCGAGACCGCCTGGAAGATCGACCAGACCTCGACGCTCGAGGCCCGCACTGACATCGCGGCGGTGAAGTTCACCATGGCCAAGGTGCTGCGTGAGGTGTCTTACAACGCGCTGCACATCCTGGGCTCGCTCGGCACCACCGATCTCACGCCCATCCAGGCCATGTACGCGTCGGCGCCCACCATGGGTATCGCCGACGGCGTCGACGAGGTACACAAGGCCACCGTGGCCCGCCGGGTGCTCAAGGGCTACCGTCCGCATGAGGGGTACTGGCCCACCGAATACATCCCGGCCAAGCAGGAGGAGGCGTGGCGCCGGATGCGCCCCGTTCTCGACGCCCGCCCTGACCTCGCCCGCGCGGCCGAGAAGCATTCCGCCGCCCGCGGGTGAGGCGGCACGGGGCCGGCTCAGTCCCAGATCAGCCGTGCGCGCGGCCCGGCGCGACTCGGTCAGCAGCGGCATCAGCCCGAGCAGGTCGGCCACCTCGGGCTCGTCGGGCATCAGGCCAGTCAGCAGCCGTCCAAGCCGGGGTCCGAAGTTAGCCTGTAACGGGGCGGTCCGTGGCATTAGGATGTCGCGCGACGCTTTGAGGCCACGCCGTCCCATACGCCGGGGGGTCGGATGCGACGCCGTCTATGCTCGTTTGGAGCGAGATGAACTCCCGGAACGCGATCATTGTATCGGCCGTCGCGATCGTCACACTGGCCTCTGGGTGCTCGAGCGGGTCGGGCGGAGCTGCGCCCAGGCTCCGCCTGGAGAAGACCAGCATCTTGGTCGACGCGTTCCCGGCCATCGACTCGGCGGGGCTCTATATCGCCGAGATGGACGGCCTGTTCACCGCGCAGGGCCTGAACGTCACGATCGTGCCGGCGCGGAACCCGCCGCCGTCCACCCAGGACCTGATCAACGGCCAGATCGCCGAGAAGTACGACATCACCGCCGGGGATTACGTTACCTACATCGAGAACGAGACGATGCTGGGCACGGCGTACCTGCAGATCATCGCCGAGGCATCCTTCCTCCAGCCGAACGTCGAGGCGCTGCTGGTCAAGGGAGCGTCCTCGGTCAGGTCGATCGGCCAGCTCAGGAACAGGACGGTCTCGGTCAACGCGCCCGGCGACATCGGGACCCTGCTGGTCGACTCGCTGCTGGTCGAGCACGGCATCCAGCCGGATCAGGTGAAGCTCAACAGCTACGTGCCGTTCCCGGCCGTGGCGAAGATGCTGACGAGCAACGCCGTCAGCGGGTCGTTCGCGGCCGAGCCGTTCGTCAGCCTGGACGAGGAGAACGCCGACGTGCAGGAGCTCGCCGACCTGGACCAGGGTTCCACCTTGGACTTCCCGATCGAGGGCTACGCGGTCACGGAGGAGTGGGCGCAGAAGTACCCGAACACGCTGAAGGCGTTCGTCCGGGCGCTGTCTGAAGGCCAGGAGATCGCCGACACCAACCGATCCGTGGTGGAGAAGGCCATTGAGCGTTACCTGGGCATCTCGGCCGTAACCGCGGCGTCCATCTCGCTGCCGGCGTTCCCGACCGGGGTGGACCCGGTCCGGCTCCAGCGCGTGATCAGCGCCATGGCCCGGTTCGGCCTGCTCCCGCCGGGCCTCAGCCTTTTCCCGATCACGGCCATGCTCGGCAGCTAGCCAGGCTGCGGGTGGCCGGACTCCGGACGGCTGGGCTCGCGGCTTCTTCTTCGTCGTAACCGCCCCGGTGGGTCGTGCCGAACCGCGAGTTCCCGATCCGGTCGACCAGCTCGCGGACGGCCAGCGGAACGTCCGCGTCCGGCCCGGGTCCCCGGACCAGTTGCGCGAGCTCGCGCGATCCACCGGACGCCCACGTATCCGACCACCTCGTCATCGTCTCTCCGTGGTTTGGCGGTGACTTGGGCGTAGTGCCGGGGTCTGGTGCACTTGGCCGGGCAACTTCGGTCGGATTCGGGCGCCTTCTGGCAGTCGGCGGCGCCGCGGATGGCGGGGAACACGTATCGGCTACGAGCAAAAGCCGCCCGGGAGGCCGGCTACCGGCTCGGGAGTGATCGCGGCAGCCCGAACCACGGCAGCACGCTGGCCTCGAAGCGGGTCATGGCGCAGATCTGGCGGCCGGCCAGGGTGAGCACGTAGAAGGCGGTCGCATGGCGGATGCCGGCCGGGCCGCGCAGGTAGGCTCCGAACGCCGGCTGGCCGTTGGCTCGCACCGGG
>CAWKIB010000009.1:0-17523 GCA_963849595.1 uncultured Actinomycetes bacterium | reverse complement strand
CGCGTAGCCGTGCTTACGAAGCGACCAGATGCCCGGCCAGCTCGGCCAGGAACCGCTCCGGCTGGTCCAGGTGCGGGCCGTGGCCGGAGTCCTCGATAACCACCTCGCGGTAGCGCCCGCCGGCCGCGGCGTAGCCGTCCAGCACGGCGCGGGTCTGCGCCACCATCGGCTGCGGCGGCCAGGCCTGCGCCCCGGGCCAGCCCGGCACGACGCCGAGCGAGCCCAGGTAGGCCAGGTCGTACAGCGAGGTGTCCGAGACGATGACGTCGTCCGCGCCGCGCAGCCACAGCACCGGCGGCCGGGGCTGCACGCCGGACAGGTCGGCGATCCGGAAGTGAGTGGGCGCCATCGTATTGAGCACGCCGTGATCGCCGGGCGCGAAGCCCGGCCAGGCCTGGGCGGGCCGTGAGTCACCCGGGTAATAGTCCTCGCCGATCCGGGTGGACAGCATGGACTCCACGAAGATGTCCAGGTGCTCGGGTACGTGCGGCGGCTTGACGTAGTGCGCCAGCAGCACCTGCCGCGGGGACAGCACGCTGGCGTCGCCGCGGTCCTGCCCGGCCAGCCGCTCGACGAACTCCGGGTTGGCGCTGCCGCCGCCCGAGCCCGCGCCGTGCGGGTCGCACAGGGTACCGTCCACGCCCCTGGTGCCGCCGAACCCGAACGGCGACACCGGGTCGACCAGCGTCAGCGACGCGACCAGGTGCGTGCTGGGCCGGTCGACCAGGTACTGCAGGACCACGCCGCCGCCCATGCTCCAGCCGACCAGGTGCACTAGGTCCAGCCCGAGCGCCTCGATGGCTGCCGCCAGGTCGTCCGCGTAGTCCCGCAACCCGCGGGTCGCGTCCACCGGCTCCGGGTCGGTATCACCGAACCCGCGCAGGTCGATCGCCAGCGGCCGGTACGGTTCGGGCAGCGCCAGCATGGTCGGCTGCCAGAACAGCGAGGACGACACGTTGCCGTGTACGAATAGCACCGCCGGCCCGGTCCTGCCCGTGACCGACAGCACCGCCACCGTCAGCCGGCTGGTCGGCACCCGCTCGAGCGTGATGCCGGGCAGCAGCGTCTCCATCGCTCCTCCTGGGTCGGTGTCCGCGAGCACGGCGACGCCAGGCTACTCCCGTGACGATGCCGTCGAGCACGCAAAACCCCGGATACCGGCCTAACCGGGCACTACGGTGTGGTGTGTCCAGCGTTGACAGGCTTGATGGGGCAGGCGCGGCGCGGTTTACTGAGGGCGTGGGGAGGGGCTAGGTGAGGTGCGGGCAGTGCGGCGCGTCCGTGGGAGAAGGCGACCGGTTCTGCGGGGGGTGCGGTGCTCCCTCCGGCGGTTGTCCGTCGTGCGGTGAGCCGGTAACTCCTGGCGATCGTTTCTGCCGGGCCTGCGGTTCCGTGCTGCCGGACGTCCGGGCCGCCGGCCGGGTCCCCGGGCCCGGGACAACGCCGTCCGCGGCCGCCGGGCCGAACCCGGAGCCGGTGGCCGAGCGCCGGGTGTGCTCGGTGCTGTTCTGCGATGTCGTGGGTTTTACCCCGTTGTCGGAGTCGCGGGATCCGGAGGCGGTCCGGGAACTGCTGTCCGAGTACTTCGCGGTGGCGCGGACGGTCGTCAACCGGTACGGGGGAGTGGTCGAGAAGTTCATCGGGGACGCGGTGATGGCGGTGTGGGGCGCGCCGGCCGCGACCGAGGGGGACGCGGAGCGTGCCGTACGGGCCGCGCTGGACCTGGTAGCGGCGGTGGCCGAGGTGGGCGGCGGACCGGACGCGCCGGTCTTGTCGGCTCGCGCGGGCGTGGTGACCGGCGAGGTCGCGGTGACCCTGGGCGCGACGGGCGAGGGGATGGTGGCCGGCGACGCCGTGAACACCGCCGCCCGGGTCCAGGCGGCGGCCGAGCCGGGACAGGTTCTGGTGGACGGAGCCACGTACCGGCTGGCGGGCAGCGCGGTCGGGTTTGCCGACACGGGCGAGCATCAGCTGAAGGGCAAGGCGGACCCGGTCCGGTTGTGGCGGGCGACCCGGGTCCTGGCCGGTGCGGGTGGCTCGCAGCGGGTCGACGGGCTGGAGGCGCCCCTGACCGGCCGGGACGCGGAGCTGCGCACGGTCAGGGAGCTTTTCCACGCGGCCGCCGAGCGACGCGTGCCGCGGCTGGTCCTGGTGTCCGGCCCGGCCGGGACCGGCAAGTCGCGGCTGGGCTGGGAGTTCCGTAAGTACATCGAGGGTCTGGCGGCCGACGTGTGGTGGCACCGGGGTCGCTGCCTGTCCTACGGGGAAGGGGTCGCGTTCTGGGCGCTGGCCGAGATGGTCCGGCAGCGGCTGGGCATCGCCGAGGAGGACTCCGCCGACGTCGCGGCGGGCAAGCTCGCCGCCGGGCTGGACCGGTTCGTGTCCGATCCTGGCGAGCGGGCGTACGTGGGCGTCCGGTTGGGTCGGCTGCTAGGCGTGGGGTCGGCTGACGGCGCGGCCGCGTTCTCCCGGGAGGAGCTGTTCGCGGGGTGGCGGCTGTTCTTCGAGCGCCTGGCGGCGGAGTCTCCGGTGGTGCTGCTGGTGGAGGACGCCCAGTACGCCGACAGCGGCTTGCTGGACTTTCTGGATCACCTAGTCGACTGGGCCAAGAATCTGCCCATCTACGTGCTGGTCTTCGCCCGGCCCGAGCTGGAGCAGGTCCGACCGCGGTTCGGCGCCGGCCGCAACCGGGTCACGCTGACCCTGGACCCGCTGGATGACGCATCGATGGATCAGCTGGTGGACGCGCTGGTTCCCGGGATGCCGAAACCGGCCCGGTCGAAGGTCACCCGCCAGGCTCAGGGCGTGCCGTTGTTCGCGGTGGAAACGGTCCGGTCGCTGGTCGACCGGGACATAGTGCAGCCCGTCGAGGGCGTGTACCGGCTGGTCGGCGATATCGGCGAGCTCGCCGTCCCCGACAGCCTGCACGCGCTGCTGGCCGCCCGGCTGGACGCACTGGACCCCCGAGTGCGGCGGTTGGTGGCCGACGCCGCGGTGCTCGGCACCACGTTCCCGGCCGAGGCGCTAATCGCGATCTCCGGGCGGGACGAGCCGTCCGTGCGCGCGGCCCTGGCCGACCTGGTACGCCGCGAGGTGCTGTCAGTGTCGGCCGACCCGCTGTCGCCCGAGCGGGGCAGCTACCAGTTCGCCCAGGACATGCTACGCCAGGTCGCCTACGACACGCTCTCTCGCCGTGATCGGAAAACCCTCCACCTCCAGGTCGCCGCGTACCTGCGCCAGGCCTTCCCCGGCGACGGCGAGGAGGTCGCCGACGTCATCGCCCGGCACTACCTGGACGCCCTGCACGCCCTCCCCGGCGATCCCGACGCCGCGCAGATCCGCGCCCAGGCCATCGCCACCCTGATCCGCGCCGCCGAACGCGCCGAGCGGGCCGGCGCCGCGGCCCGGGCCGCCACCAGCTTCGCCGCCGCGGCCGAGCTCATCATCTCCGGCTCCGCGGCCGAACAAGACGCCGGTGCGTTGTGGGTCAGCGCCGCGGATGCCGCTAACGCCGCCACTGAATACGCCGCGGCGGTCCAATATGCCGGCCTTGCCCGCGACTATTACGGACAGCGAGGCCAGACCCGGGCCGTCGCGCGCGCCCGGGCCGCCGCCGGGCGGGCATTGCAAGAGTGGGGTCGCTTCGCCGAGGCTCGCGAGCAGCTCACTGCCGCCGTGGAGATCCTACGCGCCGACCCCGACCAGGACACCGTGCGTGCCCTGCAGGGACTCGCGACGCTGGAGGTATTCGCCGGGTCGGCGGACGCCGACCGGCTCACCGCCGAGGCGCTCTACCTCGGTCAGGCCCGCGGCGTCGACACCGGCCAGTTGTGCGATCTGCTCATTGCGCGCGGGGTATACCTGTTCTTCGCCGGGTGCTGGCCCGAAGCGACGGCCTACCTCCGCGAGACCGCGAGACTCGCCGGCCAGGTCGGCGACAACTTCCGGCTGGGGCGCGCACTGCTCAACCTGTCAGCCTCCCTGGGCATGACCGACCCGGCCGCCGCGATGGAAGCCGGGCGGACCGCCGCCGGGCATCTGCGCCGGGCCGGAGCCCGGGACTACCTGGCCACAGCCGTCCTGAATACCACCGATGTCCTGATCCTGCTCGGTGACTGGGATATCGCTGAGGCCGAGCTCACCCAGGCGCTAGACCATGACGGGCTGGCGGACATCGAGTACCTCGTCTGCCTGCACGGCTGGCTCGCGGCCCTACGCGGCGATGCCGCGGCAGCCGATGAGATCCTGGCGGGCCTGCGGGAGCTGCGCGCCAGCGAAGCGCCGCAGGACCATACGACGCTCGGCCTCACCGAGGCCTTCACCGCCGTCGCCCACGGCCGGCCAGAGGAGGCGCTGCGGTGCACTCGCGCGGTCCTCACGCACGCCGACGCCCTCGGGATAAGCCATGGAGAGCTGGTCTGGGCATGGTCGCTCGCCGTCCGCGCCGCCCATGAGGTGAGCGACGCGGCCGCCACCCAGGAACTGCTGGCCCTGCTCGACTCCTATCAGCCGGGCCACGTTGTCCCGCTGTTGCGCGCCGAGCGCGACCTGGCCCGTGCCCGCCTGACCGGCCAAGACGATGACCAAACCCCCGCCGGGGCCGCGTTCGCCGCGGCCATAACCGGCCTGCGCGAGTACGGAACCCCCTACCACCTCGCCCACGGCCTGCTCGACCACGCCCAGTACCTGCTGCGTAATGGTGACGACCAGGCCGCGGCGCAGGCTATCGACGAAGCCCGCGCTATCGGCGCCCGGCTGCGCTGCCAGCCCCTGCTGGACCGGGCCGAAGCGACCGAAAACGCCACCGGGTACGCCAGCCCCGTCGGACACTCCCAGCACCAGACACGGACCTGACCGGTGACGTCATCGGCCCCGGAGGAATCGGTCGCCGGGCCGGCTCCGGCCATAGCCAAGAGCGGCAAACGCGCCGCGCGCGGGCGCTATCGTGACGCGCTGCGTCATCGCGACCTGCGGGTGCTCATCGCCGCGTTCCTGGTCGACCAGATCGGGAGCTGGTCGTACATCGTCGTGATCTCGGTCTACATCTTCGACCGCACCCATTCCACCCAGTGGCTCGCGGCCAACGCGGCGCTGCCGCTGGGGGCCCAGCCTGCTGGTGGCCAGCTACGGCGGCGTGCTCGCGGACCGCTACCAGCGGACCACCGTCCTGATCGTCTCCGCGCTGGCCAGCACGGTGCTCATGGCGGGTATGGCGGTGGTGGTAGCCAGCGGCGCTCCAGTCGCCTTCGTGCTGGCCATCTCGGCCGTCTCGGCCGTGGCGCTGGCGCCGTACCAGCCCGCGGCGGGCGCGCTGACCCCCGAGATCGTGGGCGAGAAGGACCTGGCCGCGGCGAACTCCGTGTTCTCGGCGCTGGAGAGCCTGGTCGTCGTGGTCGGACCGGGCATCGGCGGCCTGCTGCTGCTGACCGGCCGGCCCGTCATCGGCGTCGCGATCAACGCGGCCAGCTTCGCCGTCGCCGCGGTGCTGGTCACCCGGCTGCGGGTCCGTTCCCGCGGCGGCGGGCAGGCCGGGGACAGCCTGACCCAGCAGTGGGCCGCCGGGCTGAGATCCCTGGCCGCGCAGCCCGTCGCCATAGCCGTGATCTTGTTCTGCGCACTGGACTCCGCTGTCTACGGCGCGGCCACCGTCCTGTACGTCCCGCTGTCGGTCCGGCTGGGCACCGGTCCTAACGGCTACAGCTACCTGCTGGCCTGCTCGGCGCTCGGCGGGCTGCTCGGGCCGGCCTCGCGAACCGGCTGAGCGGCGCGTCCCGGCTGGCCCCGGTCATCATGGGCAGCATCTGCCTGCAGGCGGTGCCGTACCTGCTTACCGTTCCGGTGCACTGGCCCGCGCTGGCTGCGGCCCTGCAGGTCGTGTCGGGTATCGGCATGATCATCGTGGACGTGCTCGCGATCACCAGCCTGCAACGCGACCTGCCCGGAGACGTGCTGGGCCGCGTGCTCGGCGTGTTCGACACCGTGGTGCTGGCCGGCATCCTGCTGGCCAGCCTGGCCACCGGGATCCTGCTCGCGCACTTCGACGTCAACGTGGCGCTCGTGGCCGTGGGCGCCGGGATCCCGGCCCTCGCCCTGGTCGGCCTGCCGACCCTGCTGCGCGCCGATCGCACGTCGGCCGCGGTCGCGGAGCGGCTGCGGCCGCGGGTCACGTTGCTGGCCGAACTGGACCTGCTGGCCGGCGCTGACCGACGCGCGCTCGAACGGCTCGCAGCCGCGGCGCAGGAGATCGTCATGCCCGCCGGCCAGGTCGTCATCCGCGAGGGCGACGAGGCCGACGCGCTGTGGATCCTCGCCGACGGCGAGCTTTCGGTGCAGGCCAGCGGCGACGGACCCGAGCCGCGCGAGCTGGCGCCGGTGACCGCGCCGGGCTACGTCGGTGAGCTCGGACTGCTGCACGGCATCCCGCGCACCGCTACCGTCCGGACGATCCGGCCGAGTACCTTGCTCAGGATCGACGGCCAGGACTTCCTGTCCGCCGTGCAGGTCAGCCAGCCCAGCCCCTCGCTGCTCTCGGTGGCCGGGACCCGGATGGCCCGCACCCCCTGGCGCCGGCCCGCGGCCGCCGCCCCGCCCACCAGCCCCAGGACCGGACCATGAGCCCCGATGAACTGCTGCGCCAGCTCGGCGAGCTGGCCACGTCGCTCGGGCCGGCCGTACGGCCGGCCGGCGCGGACGAGCTGCTGCGATCCCTGACCGAGACCGCCCGGCGCCTGTTCGGCGCGGCGGCGTGCTCGCTGGCCCTGCTCACCGAGGATGAGTCGGAGCTGGTCTACACGGTCGCCGCGGGACAGGGCGCGGACGACGTGACCGGCATGCGCATTCCGGCCTCGCGCGGCATCGCTGGCTGGGTGGTGCAGTCCGGTCAGCCGATCGCGATCAGCGATGTGGCCGCCGACCCGCGCTTCTCCCGGGAACAGGCCGAACAGACCGGCTACATCCCGCAGGCCATCCTGGCGGTACCGGTCGAGACGCCCGCGCGGTTGCTCGGGGTCATCAGCCTGCTCGACCGGGACCCGCGCCGGCCCGGCGCCGAACAGGACATGGCCCTGCTCTCGCTGTTCGCCGACCAGGCCGCGCTGGCCCTGGCCAGCGTCGAGCGGTTCAGCCTCATGGGCCGGGTACTCCTGGACGCCCTGGCCCAGGCCGCGGCCAGCAATGACCCGGCCCAGGCCGCGGCCAGCAATGACCCGGCCCGGGCCGCGGCCAGCGAAGACCTCGCCGACACGCTGCGCCGGGCCGCCGATCGCCTGCCGCCCGCTGACGCCGACCTGGCCGAGCTGGCCGCCACCTTCGCGGTCCTAGCGCGCCGCGGCGCGGCCGAACGCCGGCTGGCCCTGGCCGTGCTGCGCGATATCGCCGACTACGTCGAAAGGCGGCCGTCACGACCTCGCTAAGACCGGCATGGAGCGATGCCTTCGCCCCAGAGGCGTTGCGCCCGGTGCCGCGGATCGACCTGCCCATCGACAAGGACTGGGCGTGGGGCGGGGCCACCGGCGCCGGGGTCACGGTGGCCGTGGTCGACAGCGGCGTCGATGCCGCCCACCCGGCCACCGGCCCCGTCGAGCGGGCGGTAGCGCTGCGGTGGGACCCGGAGAGCAGCCAGGTCATCACCACGGAAGGCCCGCATGATGACTTGTTCGGGCACGGCACGGCGTGTGCCGGGATCATCCGGCGCGCCGCCCCGGACGCGGCCCTGTGGTCGGTACGCGTCCTGGGCAGCAAGCTGACCGGCAAGGGCCTGGTTTTCGCGGCGGGCCTGCGCTGGGCGATCAAGGAGGGCGCGCGGGTGGTCAATCTGTCCCTGAGCACGGGCCGCGAGGACTACTTCGGCCTGTTCCACGAGATCGCCGACGAGGCCGCCTTCGCCGGCGTCGTCCTGGTCTGCGCCGCCAACAACGTCCCGGCGCCGACCTACCCGGCCCAGTTCTCCTCGGTCATCTCGGTGGCCGCCCACGACGGGCAGGATCCGTTCCAGATCGACGCGAACCCGGCGCCCCCGACCGACTTCGGAGCACCCGGCATCGACGTCCGGGTGCCCTGGCTGTCCGGGTCGACGATCGTCACCACCGGCAACTCCTTCGCCGCCCCGCACGTCACCGGCCTGGTGGCCCGGCTGCTGAGCAAGCATCCGCAGCTGACGCCGTACGAAGTCAAGACCGTGCTGCGGGCCGTGGCCAGCAACGCCGTAGCCAGCAGCGCGGTGGCCAGGGGTGCTGTGGCCAGCAACACGGTGCGCCCGGGAGCCGGCCATGCCCGCTGACCTGACCGGCATCCTGCGGGAGACCAGCCTGCTCCGGTCGGTGCCGGAGCCGGACCTGAAGGCCGCCGCGGCGGCGTCCCGGCTGCGCAGTTTCCGCCGCGGCCAGATCGTGTTCACCAGGAGCGATCCGGGTGACACGGTGATCGTGGTCGTCTCCGGCCGGGTCAAGGTCACCGTCCGCTCGGCGGACGGCGGCGAGCTGACGCTGGCCGTCATCCACCCCGGCGGCCTGCTGGGCGAGCTCGGGGTCGTCGACGGCGGCCCCCGGTCCGCCGACGCCGAGACCCTGGAGGAATGCCAGCTGCTGCTGATCCCGCGCGACACGATCCGGGACATCTGCGCGCGGGTGCCGTCCGCGGCCCAGGCCTTGACCAGCTCGATCGCGGCCATGCTGCGCCGCCTGACCGAGGCCACCGCCGACCTGGTGTTCCTGGATCTTCCGCGCCGCGTCGCGAAGATCCTGCTCAGCCAGCCCCGGGGCGACGACGGCGTCATCCGGCCCCGGATGAGCCAGGAGGAACTGGCGCACCAGGCCGGGGGCACCCGGCAGAGCGTCAACGCCGCGCTGCGCGGCTTCGAGCGGCGCGGCTGGATCGAGATGCGGGACCGGACCGTGGCGCTGAAGCAGCCGGACGCGCTGGGTCGCTTCGCCGGCACGGATATGTCGGCAAGCTGACAGTTCCCATGTCAGCCACACGACTGACAGTCCTGCGGCGGTACGAGATGCTAACCCCAGACGCCGAACAACCTGAAGGGACACACCATGACCGAGCAGAACCTCACCCCCGACGAGATCGACGACACCGAGGGCCATGGCTACAAGCGCGAAGACGAGGACGACACGGAGGGCCATGGCTACAAGCGCGAAGACGAGGACGACGACGTCGAGGGTCACGGCTACAAGCACTGACCACCTCACGTGAGGGGGCGGCGAGGGGGCTGGCAGGTAACCTGCCAGCCCCCTCGCCGTGATCACATGGAGACCGAACGCCCGGGAAAGATCCTGGTTAGCGCCGAGACGTGCGCGTAGCATCGTGCCATGACGACGCCTCAAGAGGTCCTGGCTAAGGTCCCGCTGTTCTCGATGCTTTCGAAGAAGGAATTGAACCGGCTCGCGAAAAATGCGCACGAACGGACCTTTCCCGCCGGGGCGGTGCTGACCGAGCAGGATGAAACCGGCGTCACTTTCGGGGTCATCGTCGACGGGCAGGCAGCGGTTGATGTGCACGGACAGGCCGCTCGCAAGCTCGGTCCCGGCGACTACTTCGGCGAGATGGCCCTGATCGACCATTCGTACCGGTCGGCCACGATCACCGCCGAAACGGACTTGCGCTGCCTGCTGTTCACTGCCTGGGTTTTCCGGCCGTTCGCCATAGAGCACCCGGAAACGGCGTGGGCGCTGCTGGAAATGATGGTGCAACGCGTCCGCGACGCCGAGGCACGCTAACCGGTTTCACTCCCTTCGGTTCCCGGTCCCGGCGCGCCGAGCTTAAACGTCGAGGACCTGCTCCTCCGCGGCCACCGCCACCGGCACCGGCGCCCCGGCGAACCGCCGGGCCACCTCGTCGAGCGCGTCGTCCGTCCGGTCTGGCCGATGGTGGAACAACACCACGCGCCGGGCCCCGGCGCGCCCGGCCAGGGCGACCGCGTAGTCGGCCGCAGCATGGCCGAAGGCCGCCTCGGCCGCCACCTCCTCGGCCAGCAGTTGGGCGTCGTGCACCACCACGTCGGCCCCGGCGGCCAGCTCGACGGCGGCCGGGTGATACTCGCCCCAGCCGTCTGGGCCCGGGCCCAGCGCGGTCGGGCAGTGATCGGTGACGTACGCCGCCACCGAACGCCCGTCACTGACCCGGTACCCGAGCGTCCGGCCGCCCTTGTGCGGGATCTCTCGTGCCTGCACGGTGAACCCGCAGGTCTCGAGCTGGCCGGGCGATATGGTGCCGAAGCTCCAGCGTCCCCGCAGCTGGCTCGGGCGGATCGGGAAGTGCGGCGGTGACATGGCCCGGGCCAGCACCTCCTCGGCGTCGGCGCCGTCCTGCTGGTCGGGAAGCAGCAGCGTCACCCGGGCGTCGTCCCGGTCCCCGCCGCGGAAGAACGGTAGTCCCTGGACGTGGTCCCAGTGCAGATGCGTGAGCAGGATCGTGCCGGTGAATGGCTGACCGGCCAGCAGCGTGGTGACCCGGCGTACGCCGGTGCCCGCGTCGAGGATGAGGGTGGGTGCTGCCGCCCCGTCGTGGGCCACGGCCACGCAGGAGGTGTGGCCGCCGTACCGGACGAACTCGGTGCCCGGTGCCGGTGTCGACCCGCGGACACCGCAGAATGTCAGCCGCACCGCCCAAGCCTAGCGAGCACGTCCGCGCCGTTGCCGGCCGTACACCGTTCCGCTCCGCGCGGCGACCCGGGCTTGATCCCCACCCGCCCGGTCCCGCCCCCGCGGAATGTCAGTGGTGCCCGCTAAGTTAGATCGGGGGCAGATCGCTGATTGGAAAACTCGTGGTCACCTACGAAGCAAGAGATCAGGTCTCGCAACGGGCGGGCGAGCGACGGCGGGCCGAGCTCGGCAAGTTCCTCAAGGCCCGGCGGGCCCGGCTGAGCCCCGGGGACTTCGGCATGCCGCCGGGCTCGCGGCGGCGCACGCCGGGGCTGCGCCGGGAAGAGGTCGCGCTGCTGGCCGGCGTCGGCGTCACCTGGTACACCTGGCTGGAGCAGGGCCGCCAGATCAACGCCAGCTCGCAGGTCCTGGACGCGGTGGCGCGCACGCTCCGCCTCGACCGCGCCGAGCGCGAGCACCTGTACCGGCTGGCCGAGGCGACGCCGCTGCGCGCCGAGTGCGCGCGGCTGGTGATCCCCGACGCCATCCGGGAGATCGTGCACTCGCTCGAACCGTTGCCGGCCAGCCTGATCAACAGCCGGTTCGACTTCCTGATGTCCAACAGCGCATCGGAGGAACTGTTCTGGGAGTGGCACACGATGCCCTGCATCCACAAGAACACCCTGTGGTGCTGCGTCACCGAGCCGAGCGCCCGCGGCAAGTTCGCCGAGTACGACACGCACGTCCGCTACATGGTGGCCCGGTTGCGCGCCGCCTACGGTCGGCACGTCGGCGACCCGGACTGGGAAGAGGACATCCGCCGCCTGGCCACCATGAGCCGTGAGTTCGCCGAGATCTGGGCCCGGCACGAGGTCGCCGAGGCCGAGCCGCGTACCCTCACCTACCTGCATCCGCAGGCCGGCCCGCTCAGCCTGGCCATCAGCGAGCTCAACCTGCCCGACATGCCGGAGGCGCGCATCGTGGTGTACACCCCGCGCGACGACGACACCCGGGCCAAGATGCCGCTGACCCGCCGTGACCCAGCCACGGCCCAGATCCCCGGCTGACTCCTGGCCGCCGGTTCCAGCGGCGCCGCGCGTACCGATGCTGTACGCTTGGCTGCAATCGGTTGCGGCGAAGGGCGGGGCCTCATGTCGGCGGCGGGCACGGCCAGGAAGTACGAGCCGCGCGTGCCCGACGGGGTCGACGTCACCCGGCCGAGCATCGCCCGGATCTACGACTACGTGCTGTACGGCAAGGACAACTTTGCCGTCGACCGGGCCGCGGCCGAGAAGCTGATGGAATCCCGGCTCGACCCCCGCCGGCTCGCGCTGGCCAACCGCGCGTTCCTGTTCCGCGCGGTCCGCTTCCTCGCGCAGCAGGGCATCGCGCAGTACCTCGACCTGGGCAGCGGCCTGCCCACCGCGCCTAGCGTGCACGAGGTCGCCCGGGATATCATCCCCGCCGCGCGGGTCGTCTACGTCGACCATGACCCGATCGTGGTGGCGCACAACGACGCGCTGCTCGCCACCGGGGACGGCGTGATCACCATCCGGGGGGATATCCGCGACCCGGATGCGGTCCTCGCGCACGAGGCGCTCGCCGCCTGCCTCGATTTCAGCCAGCCGGTCGCCGTGCTGGTGCTCGGCGTGCTGCACTTCATCAGCCACGAGGAAGACGCGGCGGGGATCATCGCCAAGTTCCGCGAGCGCCTGGCGCCCGGCAGCTACCTGGCCGTCTCGGTCGGCACCTCCGACGGCGCCGATCCCGAGATGCTCGCCGAGGCGACCCAGACCTACGCCGGCGCGCGGATGCCGTTCACGCTCCGGTCGCGAGCCCAGATCCTGGACCTGTTCGACGGCTTCGACCTGGTTGAGCCGGGCCTGGTCAGCCTGCCGGAGTGGCGGCCCGTGTTCAACACCGACCGGACGCCCCTCAAGGGACCCACCCTCGGCGCGGTCGCTCTGCTGAGGAAGTAACGCGGCCTCAGCGGCCCGCGTCGGCGCAGCGCCCGCTCGGTCACCGCGCGGCGGCTCAGTTGAGGAAGTAGCTGCTGCCGCCCGACTGGGGGTTGGTTACCAGGGCGAGGACGGTGATCGTCCCCGCGTTGGCGAACGTGAGCCGCAGCCAGATGTCCTTGCCGTCGTGCATCGGGCCCGCGCCGGTGATCAGCAGGTGGTAGGTGTCCGGGTTCAGCTGCACCAGCGAATCCGCCGGGACCGGGATGTCCGTCACGGTGTACATGGCCAGCGTGCCCGCGTGCCGCGCGCCGGGGGCGCGGAGCTGCACCGTGCCGCCGACGCTGGTGTGCACCGCGATCAGGCGGTCGGCGTGCCCGTTGTTGCGGATGTCCAGGTACGCGACCGTGGTGCCGGGCGTGGTCGGCTGTGGCACGTATGCGCTGGTGATGCTGATCGACGCCGCGGTGCTGGCCGTCCCGCACCCGGTCACCCCGAGCGCCGCCAGCAGCACCGCGCCCGCGATGCCCAGAACCGCCGTCAGTCTGCGCATGCCCCCACGCTACCGCTATCCCCGCTCGACCGCCGTGCCGAGGAGGCCGAGCGGGGGAGAGCCGAGATCCAGCATTGCCTTGTGGAAACGCTGCAGCGTGAAGTCGGCGCCCCATTCCTTCCTGGCCCGCTCGCGCAGCTTGAGGATCTCCAGCTTGCCCCAGGTGTACCGGCCGTAGGTCGGGTCGAACGTGGCCCGCCGGGCCTCGGACAGCGCGGCCGGACCAGACAGGTGGGTGTCCGCCTCGAACCGGCGCGCGGCCTGCTCGACCGTCATGCCCGCGGTATGCACGCCGATGGCGCAGGCCAGCCTGGTCACGCGGACCAGCGCCTCCAGCCAGACGCCGATCACGATCTGGGGATCGGAGGCGCCGAAGCCTTCCTCCACGCACAGTTCCTCGGCGTAGTGCGCCCACCCCTCGACGAACGCGCTGGAGTGCACGGTCCGGCGGACCTCAGAGGTCAGCCGGCGCAGCGCCCGGCCGTGGGAGAAGTGCCCGGGCGCCACCTCGTGCACGGCGATGCCGGGTAGCGTCGTGTCGCTGAACACCTCCAGCCACGCCTCTTGCTGGTCTTCCGGCCAGGATTCCTCCGGCGGCGTGATGTGAAACCAGGACGGGCCGTCCGGCTCGCCGGGGGCGGCCGGGGTCATCATGGCCATCGCCCAGCGGCGCGACTCGGGCGCCAGGCCCACCCGGCACTCCCCGTCGTGGTACGGGACCAGATCTTTGTCGCGGGTGAAGTCGATGGCCCGCTGCGCCCACAGCCGACCCGCGTCGATCACGCCCCGCGCGTCCGGATGGACCCGGACCAGTTCCCGGGCCACCTCCAGGGCCGGACGGCCCGGGGCCACCTGCGCACACCCCTCGGCCAGCAGAGCCAGCAGCCGGTCCCGCTCCGAGTCGGCCTGCGCGGCCAGCTGGGCGACGTCGACCGGCAGCGCCTCCGCGCTGCTCATCAGCGCGCTGAGCGCCGGCCCGCCGAGCGCCGGATCCGGATCGCCGTCGGCCGCGGTCCGCTCCAGGTGAGCGACCAGGCGCGCGTGCGCGGCCAGCGCGGCCTCGCGTACCGCCTGGTCCGCGTGGCCAGCCAGGCTCTCCGTGCCCCCCGCACTCGCACCGTCCGCGGCTGCGTCCGGCCCGGCACTGATCCCGGCCGCCAGCCCGCTGGCCGCGGCGAGCAGGGCCTCCGCGACCGGCGCGCTGACCAGGTCCAGGGACTCGATGGCCGCGTCGACCGCCCGGGGCCAGGCCGCCAGGTGCTCGGCCCAGGCCGCCGCCCGTTCCGCCGCGGGCGCGTAGTCCCGGTCATAGGTGGCCAGCTCGAGCTCGGCCAGGTGCAGGATCGGATTGCGGCGGTGCATCTCGAGCTCGGCGAAGGTGACCCGCCGCAGGTCCTCGACCGCGGTCAGATGCGCCTCGTCATGCGGGTCGGCGAGCCGCTCGCCGCTGTCCCGGGCCGCCGCCAGCCGGGCCAGCCCGGCCCGCACGCCGCCCGGGGACAGGTCCTGCGGCTTGCCGTCGTATTCGTGCCGTCCGCTGTTCTCGCGCACGACTGGCGACGTCCAGGTCACAGACGGCGCGCAGCCGCGGGGAAAGGTCCATAGGGCCGACGCTACAGTGGCTTCCCAACCCGGGATCCGGACCCCCCTTGCTCACGGCGTTACCGACACACAGGTGGGCCGTCAGGGCGTGATGAGAGGATCGAGCTATGGGCGACATTCCCGAATTCACCACTCGGCCGGAACTGGCAGGCACGTTCGGCATGGTGGCCTCCACGCACTGGCTCGCCTCCGCGGCGGGCATGGCCGTGCTGGAGCGCGGCGGTAACGCGTTCGACGCCGCGGTGGCCGCCGGGCTCGTGCTCCAGGTCACCGAACCGCACCTGAACGGCCTCGGCGGCGAGGTGCCGGTTATCGCCCACCACGCCGGCCGTGCGGAGACCTTCGTGCTGTGCGGGCAGGGCACCGCGCCCGCCGCCGCCACCCTCGAGGCGTTCGGCGATCTGGGGCTCGACCTGGTACCCGGCAGCGGACTGCTCGCGGCCTGCGTGCCGGGAGCGTTCGGGGCGTGGATGGTCCTGCTTCGGGAGTACGGCACGCTCCGGCTGCGGGACGTGATGGACTACGCGATCGGCTACGCGGCCCGCGGCTACCCGGTGCTGCCCGCGATCAGCTGGGGCATCGCCAGCGTGGCCGAACTGTTCCGGGACCACTGGCCGAGCTCGGCCGAGGTCTACCTGCCGGGCGGGACCGTGCCCGCACCGGGTTCGCGGTTCGCCAACCCCGCGCTGGCCCGCACCTACCAGCGCATCCTCGACGAAGCCGAGGCGACCAGCGGCGACCGTGACGAGCAGATCGAGGCGGCCCGGCGGGTCTACTACGAGGGCTTCGTGGCCGAGGCGATCGCCGCCTACGTCGCCTCCGCCGAGGTCATGGACGTGACGGGCAGGCCGCACCGGGGCCTGCTGTCCTACGCCGACATGTCGGCCTGGCAACCGCGGCTTGAGCAGCCGCTGACCTACGACTACCACGGCCTGACCGTCTGCAAGACCAGGCCGTGGGGCCAGGGCCCGGTGTTCGCCCAGCAACTCGCGCTGCTGGCGGGCTTCGACCTGCCGGGCATGGGCCCGGGCAGCGCGGACTACATCCACATCGTGACCGAATGCGCCAAGCTGGCCTTCGCCGACCGGGAGGCCTGGTACGGCGATCCCGACTTCACCGACGTACCGGTCAAGGCGCTGCTGTCCGCCGAATACTCCGGCGCCCGGCGCGGCCTGGTCGGGCCGCAGGCCTCGGCCGAACTGCGTCCCGGCACCCCCGACGGCCGGGCGCCCCGGCTGCCAGAGTTCATCTCCGGAGAACCAGCGGCATACGACGACGCGAGCGTGGCCCCGAGCCTGGACGTCGAGCCGACCCTGCGCACCACCGGCCCGCGGCTCGACCCGGGCACCGGCGAGCCGACCCTGCGGACCAGCGGCCCCGGCGACGCGGCCGCGTCGAGCTACCGGGCCGGGGATACCTGTCACCTGGACGTCGCCGACCGGTTCGGTAACCTGGTGTCCGCCACGCCCAGCGGCGGCTGGCTGCAGTCCTCGCCGGTCATCCCCGGCCTCGGCTTCTGCCTCGGCACCCGGGCGCAGATGTTCACCCTCACCCCCGGCTTGCCCGCCACCCTCGCCCCGGGCAAGCGGCCCCGGACCACCCTCACCCCCAGCCTCGCCCTAAAAGATCGCGAGCCGTACCTGGCGTTCGGCACGCCCGGCGGCGACCAGCAGGACCAGTGGTCGCTGCTGTTCTTCCTCAACCACGTGCTGGGCGGGATGAACCTGCAGCAGGCGATCGATTTCCCGGCGTTCCATTCCGCGCACATGCCGTCGTCGTTTTACCCGCGCCAGGCCCAGCCCCGCGTGCTCGACGTGGAGTCCCGGGCGGGGACCGCCGTGGTCGAGGACCTGCGCCGCCGCGGTCACCTGGTCAACGTCCGCCCAGCCTGGTCCCTCGGCCGGGTCAGCGCGGTCGCCCGCCGCGACGGCATGCTGTACGCCGCCGCCAACCCTCGCGGGATGCAGGGTTACGCGGTGGGCCGCTTACCCCGCCGCCGCGGCGCATTCCCAGCGCCATTTCAAAAAGTGCGCCCCACCCCTTGACCGCGCGTGTCGGCAGAGGTCGACTAGGGGGGAAGAGCGGGATTTTAGCAATATTCCCTGACTCATTCTTCGACTTGCACCCAAGGGGGGGTGGGCGAGTTGGATGAGCTGCAATCTGGGGATCCTCGTCGGATCGGGCCTTACTTGCTCGAGGGGCGCCTCGGCTCCGGCGGCATGGGCCGCGTCTACCTGGGCCGTTCCCCCGGTGGCCGGAACGTAGCGATCAAGGTAATCCGCGCGGAACTGGCCGAAAACGCCGATTTCCGAGCCCGGTTCGCCCGGGAAGCGTCCGCGGCCCGGAAGGTCAGCGGCATATTCACCGCGCCGGTCGTGGATGTTGATCTTGACGGACCAATTCCGTGGCTGGCGACGTCCTATATTGCCGGGCCGTCGCTCGGTGATGCCGTAGCCGAGCGCGGGCCCATGCCCGCCGCGTTGGTGCTGAGGCTGGCGGCCGGACTCGCCGAGGGCCTGGCCGCCATCCACACCGCCGGGGTGGTGCACCGTGACCTGAAGCCGACCAACGTGCTCCTGGCCGAGGACGGGCCCCGGCTGATCGACTTCGGGATCTCCCGGTCCATAGAGGCGGCCTCGCTGACCCGGACCGGGATGGTGGTCGGCTCGCCCGGGTTCATGTCACCCGAACAAGCCGAGGGCCGGCCCGTCGGGCCGCCCAGCGACGTCTTCAGCCTGGGTGCGGTGCTGACCTTCGCCGCCACCGGAGAGGGACCGTTCGGAGAAGGGTCCACCGTGGCGCTGCTGTACCGGGTGGTCAC
>CAWKIB010000008.1:0-71922 GCA_963849595.1 uncultured Actinomycetes bacterium | reverse complement strand
GGTCAGTGGCCTGCTAGCAGGGTACGTTCCCGGACCTTGGGGTTCCCCGGGGTGTAGTACGCCGAGGCCCAGTGAGCGCTGCGGCCCTGGAGCTGCAGCGGCTGGGCGTCGGTGGCCTTCTGCATGACGGCCCGGAAGCGGTAGTGGTCCACGAGCTGGATCGCCTCGATCGCGTACCTGGTGGCGATGTCGCGGTCGGTGAAGCACACCAGGTTGTCGCCGTTTTGCTCTTCGCCGCCGGCCGCGAGGTTCGATGAGCCGGCGAACACGAGCGGGTTGTCGCCGTTGAAATCGGTGACGACGAACTTGTGGTGGATGACCTGGCCCACGCCGCCGTCCCATTCCGCTCTGAACGGCGCGGGGACCTTGTTCGAAAGATAGGAAAAGGGGATGAATGTGGTGTCGGCGGGGTCGCCGGATTTCTGCACCTTGAGGGAACCGTCGAGTCGTTGCGTGGTGCCGAACGCATAGAGCTCGGGCCGCGATGGCAGCGCCCGAATGGCGTCGAGAAGCGGGCCGGTGCCGGCGCCGATCTCCATGATCGCGAACAGGACGGAGCTCGTGGCGCTGGTTACGGCCTTGGCTACGCGGTCGAGTGACACCGAGGCACTGTTATGAGGGCTGAGGCAGACCGAGTAGCCGGGCAGGCCGTCGTGTCCTCCGCAGTCGTGCCAGCTGCCGGCGAGCTGGCTGGTGGCGAACCCGGACGGGTTGTCCCAGGATTGCTGGAAGGCCTGTTCGTACAGCGCCGCGGTGGCTTGGTCATCGAACGTAAAGGCGTTGTTGGACTGCACGTACAGGCCGCGCACCGAGAAGTTCGCCGAGCCGCTCAGTACTTTCAGCGCCACGTCGCCCCGTTTTTGGATCAGCACCTTGTCGTGGGAGAAGCGCTGGAAATGGCCGACCTTGACCTGCGCGCCCTGTGCGGTGAGCCAGTCATGCGCTTTCGGCTCCCTGGCCGTGGCGCCGATGTGGCTGGCGGAATTGTCCAGGTACAGGCGCAGGCGCGGACCAAGCTGGCCGAGCTGCCGGATGATGTCGGGTTCATCGAAGTCGTAAGCGAAGACATCGAGGGTGAGGCTCTGGTCGGCGAGTGCCTCGGCGACGAAGTCGAACATTAGCCGGTGAGCGTGGAAGCCGAGCCACCGATACTGCGCCTGATAGGGACTTGTGTCGAAGTTGAAGGTGGGAGGTGACGGCTCGATCGGCGCGTTGTGGAACTGCTCGGCGTAGGCCTGCGAGGAAATGTAGCCGCGCGTGAAGCCGAGCTGAAACGGGCCCTGCTGTGGTGGCATCAGCACCACGCCGACTTCTGCTGACGGCCCGGCGGTCAGCGCTGTTTCGCTCCCGGGCTGGAAGAGCATCGCCGTGGCCTTGTAGGTGAATGTGCCGGGCTTTACGTCCGGAGGGAAGTGAACCCAGTGGAACTTCTGCAGCGGCGCCTCACTGGTGGGGATGAACTGGCGTTGTTCCGGTGTCGTCGCACTGGTGATCGCCTGCTTGAAGCCCAGCCGATTCAGCACTGGGAATGTCTGGCCGTCCGGGTCGGTGTATTCAACGGCAAAGCCAGCCAGATCCTGTTCCATGTCCTGGCCGATGTCGAAGGCGAGAAGAACCGCGCCATCTCCCGGATAGGCGGCGAAGCTCAGGCCGTCCGCCTGCTGCGTCGTTTGACTAGTCATCCCTCGCGTTCCCTTCGAACGTCACCGATCGCGGAAAGTTCCCGGCTAGCACCGCTCGGGGCGAGAGACAGCATGCGTGCAGGAGATGTCGTAATGCTCGCACGAAATAATCCGCTTTCCCAGCCCGGACCACTGCCCGATGCCCGCCAGGACGATCGTGATAGGGGTAGGGCATGACTGTTGGCAGCTCGAAAACGATGCAGGCGTGGGTGGTCAGCCAGCCAGGACCGATCGAGACCAGTCCGCTGAGGTACGTGGAGAAACCTGTGCCGGCCCCAGCTCCCGGCGAACTGCTGGTTCAGGTCCTAGCCTGCGCCGTCTGCCGCACTGACCTGCATGTCAGCGAGGGCGATCTGCCCGTGCACCGTGAGCACGTTACGCCCGGTCATATGGTCGTGGGCCCGGTAGCGGCACTGGGCGACGGCGTTTCCGATTACGCCGTCGGGGACCGGGTCGGCGTCGCGTGGCTGCGGTACACCGACGGGACCTGCGTCTACTGCCGCCGCGGCAACGAGAATCTGTGCCCTAACTCGCTCTACACCGGCTGGGATGCCGACGGCGGCTACGCAGAGTACACGACCGTGCCGGCGGCGTTCGCCTACCGGCTCCCCGCCGACGTAGCCGATGTCGAGCTGGCGCCGCTGATGTGCGCCGGGATCATCGGCTATCGGGCGCTGCTGCGCGCGTCGCTGCCGACCCGCGGCAGGCTCGGGTTGTACGGATTCGGCGACAGCGCCCACCTGGTGGCCCAGGTGGCGCTGGCGCAAGGTGCGACTGTCCATGCCCTGACCCGCGGCGAGGCGTCCCAGCGGCTGGCGCTCGAGCTAGGCGCCGCGTCGGCTAGGGGCGCGTATGACTCCCCTCCCGAACCCCTGGACAGCGCCATCCTGTTTGCGCCAGTCGGGGATCTCGTGCCAGTCGCGATGCGGGCACTCGACCGTGGGGGAGTCCTCGCCGTTGCCGGGATCCATCTGACCGACATACCGTCGCTGAACTACGAGCACGAACTGTTCTATGAGAAGGAACTACGTAGCGTCACGTCCAATACTCGTGACGATGGCCGGGAGTTCCTCGCATTCGCCATCCATCACCACGTCCGGGCCACCACCCATGTGTACCCGATGTCACGAGCGCAACAGGCGCTGCAGGACCTCAAGGCGGGCCTGTTCGACGGGGCGGCTGTTCTCGTCAACGACCGGGATACCGCGCAATGACCGGACCGTGGTCATCCGGCGCGAGGACATCAAGGCCGTCTGACCTTCGCGGATGCTTGACGCCGGGCGGGTGTGATCGGCCTGTGATGCCCGACGTATGATGCCGTTTGGGCATGTCCCCCGCGCCAGACGCTCCGCATGACGGGCAGTGCAGGCAGACCGTTGCTCATTGATGGCAGCTCTGCGGGCCCGCCGCGGCGCTGTAACCGGAGATGAGGCGACGATGGCGAAAGCAGTCGGAATCGACCTGGGTACCACCAATTCGGTGATCGCGGTGAGCGAGGGGGGCAAGCCGACCGTGATTCCGAATGCGGAGGGGGCGCGGACGACCCCGTCGGTCGTGGCCTTTACCCCCCAAGGGGAGCGCCTGGTCGGCCAGCTGGCCCGCCGTCAGGCGATCCTGAACCCGAAGGGCACGATCTACTCGGCCAAGCGCTTCATCGGCCGGCGTTTCGATGAGGTCAAGAGCGAGCTGAACGCCGTGTCGTTCGACGTGGTGCCTGGGCCGAACGGAGAGGCCCGATTCGATATCCGCGGCAAGCAGTACGCGCCCGAGGAGATCTCGGCCCTCGTGCTGCGCAAGCTCGCCGAGGACGCGTCGAAGTTCCTCGGCGAGAAGGTCACCGAAGCCGTCATCACCGTCCCCGCGTACTTCAATGACGCGCAGCGGCAGGCGACCAGGGACGCGGGCCGCATCGCCGGGCTCGAGGTGCTGCGCATCATCAACGAACCGACCGCGGCCGCGCTGGCCTACGGCCTTGACAAGAAGAGCAACGAGACGGTGCTGGTCTTCGACCTGGGCGGCGGGACCTTCGACGTCAGCATCCTCGACATCGGCGAGGGCGTGGTCGAGGTGCGGGCCACCGCCGGTGACACCCACCTGGGCGGGGACGACTTCGACCGCCGCATCGTCGACTACCTGGCCGATGACTTCCAGCGGGAAAACGGGATCGACCTGCGCAAGGACCCCCAGGCCCTGCAGCGGCTGTTCGAGGCGGGCGAGAAGGCCAAGGTCGAGCTGTCGTCGGTCACCCAGACCACCATCAGCCTGCCGTTCATCACCGCCGACGCCTCCGGGCCCAAGCACCTCAACACCACGCTAATGCGCTCGACGTTCGATCAGATCACCGCCGACCTGGTCGAGCGCACCAGGCAGCCGGTCCAGCAGGCGCTGGCGGACGCCAAGCTGACCGCCAACGACATCGATGAGGTAATCCTGGTCGGCGGCGCCACCCGGATGCCGTCGGTGCAGACCATGGTCCGCAGGCTGACCGGCGGCAAGGACCCCAACATGACGGTCAACCCGGACGAGGTGGTCGCCCTGGGCGCCGCGGTTCAGGCCGCCGTGATCAAGGGTGAGGTCAAGGACGTCCTGCTGCTAGACGTGACTCCGCTGTCGCTCGGCGTCGAGACCCTCGGCGGGATCATGACCAAGGTCATCGAGCGCAACACCACGATTCCCGCGCGGCGCACCGAAACGTTCAGCACCGCCGAGGACAACCAGTCCGCGGTCGACGTGGTAGTGCTGCAAGGCGAGCGGGAACGCGCCGCCGACAACCGGGTACTGGGCCGGTTCCGGCTCGAGAACATCCGGCCGGCTCCTCGGGGGGAGCCGCAGGTCGAGGTCACTTTCGACATCGACGCGAACGGGATCCTGAACGTCTCGGCGAAGGACAAGGACACCGGCGCCGAGCAGCGGATCACGATCAGCGAGAGCTCCAACCTGGACAAGGCCGACGTCGACCGGATGGTCGCAGATGCGGAGCGGCACCGCGACGAGGACCGCCGGCTGCGCGAGCTGACCGATGCGCGCAACGCGCTGGATGCCTCCGCGTACCAGGTGGAGCGGCTGCTCGCGGACCTCGGCGGTGCGGTGCCCGTGCACGAGAAGGCACGGGCGGACACGCTGGTGGCTGACGCGCGGCAGGCCCTCAAGGACAACGCGCCGCTGGACCGGTTGCGCGGCCTCGCCACCGAGCTCCAGCAGGTCTACCACAGCCTCGGCGCCACCACCTCCGCCCCGCAGGACCAGCCCAGCGCCCCGCGCGGTGACGACGATGACGTGATCGACGCCGAGTTCACCCCCAATGAGTAACATGACCGACGGCGGAGGCGGCCCAGGTGACGTCGCCTCCGTGGCTGACCTGCAGGTCCAGCTCGCCGACCTGGAGGCCCGGCTCGCCGAGGCCGAGGATCAGAAGCTGCGCGCCCTGGCTGACCTGGACAATCTGCGCAAGCGGTCTGCCGCCCAGGTGGAGCGTGCCGAGGCTGACGCCCGCGCCCAGGTCGCCAGGCAGTGGCTGCCGGTCGTCGACAACCTCGAGCGCGCGCTCGAGCACGCCGCGGCCGATCCGCGCACGATCGTCGAGGGAATCCAGGCCGTGCGGCAGCAGGCCCTGGGCGTGCTGGCCAGCCTCGGCTTCCCGCGCCGGGATGACACCGGCGCGACGTTCGATCCGGCCCGGCACGAGGCGGTCGCGGCCACGTACGATCCCCGCGTTCCTCCCGGGACCGTCGTGCAGGTCGTGCGGCCTGGCTACGGCGAACCAGACCGCCAGCTGCGGCCCGCGCAGGTCGTAGTGGCCAAGGCGGACTGATGCCGGGCGCACCGAGGGCTGATCGCCGTGACTTCTATGAGATTCTGGGCGTGCCGAGGACCGCGACCCAGGACGAGATCCAGCGGACCTACCGCCAGCTGGCCCGCCAGAACCATCCCGACGTCAACAAGGATCCCGGAGCCGAGGACCGGTTCAAGGAAATCTCCGAGGCGTACGACGTACTGTCCGATCCGCAGACCCGGCGGCGTTACGACGCCTTCGGCCCGGATTTCCGGCAGGTCCCCGAGGACGTGGATCCCGAGGCGTTCCGGCGCAGCCGCGCCGGCGCGGGGCCGGCCAGGCCCGGCGGCCCCGGGGGCGCCGGCGGATTCGGCACGGGCGGCGACTTTGGGGGCATCAATATAGAAGACCTCCTCGGCGGGATCTTCGCAGGCCGGGGCTTCGGCCCGATCCCGGGCGCTGACCAGGAAGCCGAACTCGAGCTGACCGTGGAGGAGGCCTTCCAGGGCGGCCACCGGTCGGTCACCCTGGACGGTCCCGACGGTCGGCGCACGCTTGACGTCAGGATCCCGGCCGGCGTGACCAATGGGCAACGCATCCGCCTGGCTGGCCAGGGCGGCCGCGGCAGCGAGGGCGCCCGCAACGGTGATCTGTATTTCGTGGCGCGGATCGCCCCGCACCCCCGATACCGCGTCGAGGGACGCGATCTGTACGTCGATCTCCCGCTGGCGCCGTGGGAAGCCGCGCTGGGCACATCGGTGGCCGTGGAGACCCCGCGCGGTGAGATGAAGGTCAAGGTGCCGTCGGGTACCTCGACCGGCAAGCGGCTCCGGCTCCGGCACCACGGCCTGCCTCACCCGCGGGGCAACGCCGGGCACCTGTACGCCGAGGTCAAGATCGTGGTGCCGGCCAAGCTCACCGATGAGGAGCGTCGGCTCTTCGAGCAGCTGGCCACTGTCTCCACCTTCGACCCGAGGAGGCGGTAGTGGGCTACGCGCTGGTCCTGGTCCGGTCGGCCAGCCTCAACCTGGAGGCGTTCGCGCGGGCGACGGGCACGCACCCGGACCTGGTTCGCAGGCTCGTCGCCCTGGGCGTTCTGGACGCCAACCGTGACGCCGCCGGCGAGCTGTGGTTCGCCCCCAGCCAGCTGGCGGTCATGGGCCGGGTCCAGCGGCTCCGCGCCGGACTCGGAATCAACTACGCGGCCGTCGGGCTGGTCACCGACCTCCTGGACCGGATCGCGGTACTCGAAGCGGCCCTTCAGGAGGCCCGACGGCCGGGAAGGTGAACATGGACCCCAGCCACCTGACGCAAAAGTCAACCGAAGCACTGCACGACGCGCAGACCAAGGCGCTCCGCTTCGGGCACACCGAAGTGGACGGCGAGCACCTGCTGCTGGCCCTGCTCGACCAGCAGGACGGCATTGTTCCCCGCCTGCTGGCCCAGGCCGGTGCCGATCCGGACCAGTTGCGGACGGCGCTCGAGGCCGAGCTGGCCAAGCGCCCCAAGGTCACCGGCCCGGGCGTCACCCCGGGGCAGATCCACGTCACGCAGCGGCTGGCCCGCCTGCTCGATTCGGCCAACCAAGAGGCGGACAGGCTCAAGGACGAGTACGTCTCCGTGGAGCACCTGCTCATGGCGCTGCTCGACGAGGGCTCGGCGACGGCTGCGGGACGGCTGCTGCAGGCCGACGGGCTGACCAGGGACGGCTTCCTGCAGGCGCTGACCAAGATCCGGGGAAACCAGCGGGTCAGGTCCGCGATGCCCGAGACCGCCTACGAGGCGCTGGACAAGTACGGCACTGACCTGGTGGCCGACGCCGCGGCGGGCCGGCTCGACCCGGTCATCGGGCGTGACGCCGAGATCCGGCGGGTGGTCCAGATCCTGTCCCGCAAGACTAAGAACAACCCGGTCCTGGTCGGCGATCCGGGGGTGGGCAAGACCGCGATCGTGGAGGGCCTAGCCCAGCGGATCAACCGCGGCGACGTGCCCGAGGGGCTGCGGGACAGGACCATCTTCAGCCTCGACCTGGCCGCGCTGGTCGCGGGGGCCAAGTACCGCGGCGAGTTCGAGGAACGGCTCAAGGCGGTCCTGGCCGAGGTCAAGGCGGCGCAGGGACGCATCTTGCTGTTCGTGGACGAGCTGCACACCGTGGTCGGGGCCGGGGCGGCCGAGGGTGCGATGGACGCGGGCAACATGCTCAAGCCGATGCTGGCCCGCGGCGAGCTGCACCTGATCGGCGCGACGACGCTGGATGAGTACCGTCAACGGATCGAGAAGGACGCGGCGCTGGAGCGCCGGTTCCAGCCGGTGATGGTGGACGAGCCGTCGGAGGAGGACGCGATCTCGATCCTGCGCGGCCTGCGGGAGCGGCTGGAGGTGTTCCACGGCGTGAAGATCGCCGACAGCGCGCTGGTCGCCGCGGTCACGCTGAGCCACCGGTACATCTCCGACCGGTTCTTGCCGGACAAGGCGATCGACCTGGTCGACGAGGCCTGCGCGATGCTCCGCACCGAGATCGACTCGATGCCGGCCGAGCTGGACGAGCTCACCCGGCGGGTGATGCGGCTGGAGATCGAGGAAGCCGCCCTGGCCAAGGAGACTGACCCGGCGAGCAAGGCGCGGCTGGAGGACCTCGGCAAGGAACTGGCCGACCTGCGGGCCGAATCCGACGCGCTGCGCGCCCAGTGGGAGGCCGAGCGGCGGGCGCTGCGCAAGATCCAGGAGCAGCGCGAGGAGCTGGACCGGCTCCGCCAGGAAGCCGACCAGGCCGAACGTGACTACGACCTCAACCGGACCGCGGAGCTGCGGCTGGGCCGGATCCCGGACCTCGAGCGGCGCGTGCAGGCCGAAGAGGAGCAACTCGCCGTCCGGCAGGGCGGCCAGCGGCTGCTGCGGGAGGTCGTCACCGAGGAGGAGATCGCCGGGATCGTCGCGCGCTGGACCGGCATCCCGGTGGCCCGGCTGCAAGAAGGCGAGCGGGAAAAGCTGCTGCAGCTGGACAAGACCCTGCACGAACGGGTGATCGGCCAGGACGAGGCCGTACAGCTGGTCTCCGACGCGATCATCCGGGCCCGTTCGGGTATGAAGGACCCGCGCCGGCCGATCGGGTCGTTTATCTTCCTCGGCCCCACCGGGGTCGGCAAGACCGAGCTGGCCAAGTCCCTGGCGGCGGCGCTGTTCGACACCGAGGACAACATGGTCCGGATCGACATGAGCGAGTACCAGGAGCGGCACACGGTCAGCCGTCTGCTCGGCGCGCCGCCCGGGTACGTCGGCTATGAGGAGGGCGGACAGCTGACCGAGGCGGTCCGGCGCAAGCCGTACTCGGTGGTGCTGTTCGACGAGATCGAGAAGGCGCACCCGGACGTGTTCAACACGCTGCTGCAGGTCCTGGACGACGGCAGGCTCACCGATGCGCAGGGCCGCACCGCAGACTTCCGCAATACGGTGATCATCATGACCTCGAACATCGGCTCGGAGTACCTGCTGGACGGGGTGACCTCGGACGGGGAGATCGTCCCCGAGGCGCGCGAGCGCGTCCTAGCCTCGCTGCGTTCCGCGTTCCGGCCCGAGTTCTTGAACCGCCTGGACGAGATCGTGCTGTTCAAGCCGCTGACCCTCCCGGAGATCGAGCGCATCGTCGACCTGATGTTCAACGATCTGCGGGCTAGGCTCGCCGACCGGCAGATGACCCTCGAGCTCAGCGAGGAGGCCCGCAGGTACATCGCGCAGCAGGGCTTCGACCCGGTCTACGGCGCCCGCCCGCTGCGCCGCTTCATCAGCCGCGAGGTCGAGACCCGGATCGGACGGGCCCTGGTGGCCGGCGATGTCCGCGACGGCGCCGTCATCCGCGTCGGCCTGGCGGACGGCGAGATCGCCGTGACATACGAGAATCCGGCGTGAATATGTCAGATGAGATAGTCCGGTGCCCGAACTGCGGGCGCAGGAACCGGGTGCCCGCCGCGGCCTCCGGGATCCCCAGCTGCGGC
Source organism: uncultured Actinomycetes bacterium (assembly GCA_963849595.1). GTDB lineage: Bacteria > Actinomycetota > Actinomycetes > Streptosporangiales > Streptosporangiaceae > Palsa-504. The sequence goes on along the minus strand of CAWKIB010000008.1, from coordinate 62,476 downwards.
AACTGCCACAAGGCACTGCCCTGGATCGTCGACGCGGGCGACGACACCTTCGCCGAGGTGGCCGAGCGCGCGTCCGTTCCCGTCGTGGTTGACCTGTGGGCACCCTGGTGCGGCCCGTGCCGGATGGTGAGCCCCGCGCTGGCGCAGGTGGCTACGGACATGGCCGGCCGCCTGAAGCTGGTGAAGGTCAACGTGGACGACTCACCCAGGCTGCAGCAACGCTTCGGCGTGCAGTCCATCCCGACGCTGCTGGTGATGCGCGAGGGGAAGGTGACCTCGCGACAGGTCGGGGCCGCGCCGGCCGCGGCGCTGCGGTCCTGGGTCGAGCAGGCGCTCGCGGCCTGAACGCCGCCGGTGTAGGAGGTTGCCAACCCCGGCAGCCACATCCATAACGTTTCCGCGGAAGCGCCTTGTGCAAAAATTCACAAGCCGTTTCCGCGGAAACGCCCGCCCATGCCACAGTTGCAAAAGGCAAAGCAGCCTACCGTTTTACTCATCTGCCGCCGATCGGGCATGCGCATTATTCAGGTGCCCGTCGATCGAGCTAAGGGCCAGGCCAGTAGCCGTCCGCGTACCCGGTGCCGGTCAGTGGCGGCCGCGGCTGTCTGGCAGCGGAGCGGGCTGGCTGGCAGGACCCGCTCGGGCCAGGAGATGACGCGCTTCAAGAACGGAGGGAAAATAGCGGTCATGGGTAGCGTGCCTGACGACTCCGCGACAGATGGACCGCGGGAGTGGCTGGCGTTGCCCGGCGGCCGGATCCGTCCGGTCGTCTCCGTTCCGGGGCCCGGCGGCATTGCCGAGCTGCTGGCCTATAGCGCCTGGCTGACCCGCTTGCGGCCCGCCTGCCGGTGCGGCAGGCCTCGCCTGGGTTCGGGCCGGACCTGCGGAAGCGCGGAGTGCGTAGCCCAGCTCCGGGTCCAGGAGGCCGACACTTAACCCGGCCGGCCGCTGCCGACGGCGATGTCCTGCTGCCATCCGGTCTTGTCCAGCGCGTACTCCACCCCGCCGAACTGGTCGCCTTCGATGGGGTAAGGCCAGGGCTGATGGAAGGTCCGCACCAGCGTCAGACCCGCCTTCTCCATCACCCGTCGCGAGGCCTGATTGACCGCCATCGCCTCCGCGACCACGCGCTGCACACCGTGCTCGGTGAAGCCCTTACGGATCAGCGCGCGCGACCCCTCGGTCGCATACCCCTTGCCCCAGGCTGACTTGCGCAGCCGGTAACCGAGTTCGACCTCGCCGGGGGCGGCATCTTTACGCGGCCGGAAATGGAACCACCCCAGGAATTCCCCGGTTGCCTTCTCGATGGCCGCCCAGAATCCGTAGCCCTCGTACCGCTGGTAATAACCGAGGAATGCGGGCAGGACCTCATCCTGGATCTCCTCGCGGGACGTGGGTATTCCGCCGGTGACAAAGCGCATGACGTCGGGATCGGCGTCCAGGTTCACCAGGTTGTCCGCATCGGCCATAGTGAACTGCCGCAACACCAGTCGGTCCGTCTCAAGGAAAACCTGCATGTCCGGTCCTTCCGACACCGCCACGCTACCCACGCCCGCTCATGCATGCGACGAGCGCGTGCCATCGCAGTACGGTCACTGGCCTGGTGGCGGCTAGGATCGCTGCGTGATTACCGGCGTGCATGCGATCGTGTTCTCCCCGGACGGCGAGAAGGTGCGTGCGTTCTTCGCGGACGTGCTCGGCCTGTCATCGGTCGACGCGGGCGGAGGCTGGCCCATCTTCGCCCTGCCCCCCGCCGAGCTTGCTGTTCATCCAGTCGACGGAGACGGCCGCCATGAGCTTTACCTGATGTGTGACGACATCCATGCCACCCTCGCCGAACTGCGGGACAAGGGAGTCGAAGTGGCGCGGGACGTGTCCGATCAGGGCTGGGGGCTGCTGGCTTCGGTCCGCCTGCCTGACGGCGGAGAATTGGCGATCTACGAACCCCGGCACCCTTCGCCGAGGTTACCGGTTGCGCAGGGAGATGTCGTCAGACTCGGCGATGTGGTCGGCCTGGACGGCCCGCAGTCCCTGGCCCAGGCGCTCGCGGGCCTGCCGAAGCAGCTTGAGGGAATTGGAGGAGGGGCTCGGCGGGGCGGCACGCTCCGGATCGGCCCCGTGTTCTTCGATGAGGTGGGTCTGCAGGGCTGCGGCGACTTCGTCGGCCGCCTTCAGCGCGTGGTAGATGGCCCGGTCCCGTGCTGTGTCGTCAACCATGCGGCCAGTATCCCAAGTCAGCAGGCACCTGAACTACTCATCGCCGGCCGACACGGACAGCTGAGCCGGATGGGCCAGAGTCTGGTACACGACGCAGTACCGCTCGGTGAGGCGGACCAGAGTCTGAACCTGCTCGGCGCTGGCCTCGGTGTCCAGATCGAACCTCAGCCGGATGGACCTGAACCCGACCGGCGCCTCCTTGCTGACGGCCAGGGTGCCGCGGAAGTCCAGGTCGCCCTCGGCGCTGACGGTACCTCCGGCCACGTCGATCCCCAGCGAGGTGGCCACCGCCCGCAGGGTAACGCCCGCGCACGCCACCAGCGCCTGTAGCAGCATGTCCCCGGAGCAGGCCAGCGAGCCGTCCCCGCCGGTGGCCGGGTGCAGGCCCGCCACGGTCAGCGCCTGGCCGGTGGCCACCGAGCAGGAGATGGCCTGATCCTCGAGCTGGCCATGCGCCCGCAAGGTGATCACCGCCTGCTCGGGGTGCTCCCGGTAGGCGTCCTTGAGCGGCTGCTGCATGGTCCGTAGCTCAGCGCTGTCCACGATGGCCCCTCCCATCTCCGATTGTCGGTCACGGGTCGTTGTCCGGTCTCGTATAGACCGATCATGGCACCGGGCAGGCGGCGAACGTCACAAGAACCCGGCCAGGCGGTACAGCACCAGGGATCCCGCCACGGCGACGTTGAGGCTCTTGCCCGAGCCGATCATCGGGATCTCGACGGCCACGTCGAGGAGGTCCAGGGCCTCGGGCGGAATGCCCGTCTGCTCGTGCCCGAGCACCGCGATCGTACGCTCCCGGGCCGCGGGCAGGTCGGCCAGCCGGATTGCCTCCTCGGCGAGCTCGACTCCGACGATCCGCGTCCCGGCGGTCCGCTGCTCCGCCAGCCACCCGCAGGCGTCCCGCCCGGTCCAGTGCACGCAGGCCGGCCGGCGTAGGGTGTTTCCGCGGGCCAGCGCCTCGGCACCCAGGGCAGGCGGGGTACGGCCAGGCAGGCGCCGACCGCGTCGCAGGTCCGCAGGAGCGTTCCGAGGTTGGCCCCGTGCAGCGGCCACAAGGGGGCCGCGATGAGGTGGTTCCAGCATGGGTGGCGGTGTTGACGCCGCTGGCGGGCCAGATCCTGACGGGTCCGGACCCGGATCTGCGGGCCGCTCACCGGCCCGTGAGCCGCTCCCGGCCTGATCGTGAGGTGTGTGTCATCTCATGCGGTGCTTCGCGGCGCACCGGAGCCATCACCGGTATCAGGGATTACCGCCAGTGTATGCAACCAGAGCGGGCCGCGGGCCGTCTGATGCGCATGAAGAACGAGTTGCGGATCGCCGCCGGGTTGGTCCTCGCCGTGGCTCTGGCGGGATGCGGGGCCACTTCGCCCCCGCCGCGGCCGGTCATGGCCCGTGGCGTGGCGCTGCGCGAGCCGCTGGTGAGCCCGCGCCCCTACGGCGCGGCCGACACCGCGTTCGGGCTCGACGCGCTCGGTGCGTGGTGCCGGGCCGATCCGCAGGCCAACCTGGTGCTGTCGCCGTCCAGCCTGGCCAGCGGGCTGGGCATGGCCTACCTCGGAGCGCGCGGGGCCACGGCGCGGGCCATGGACGAGTGTGCTGCATCTGCCCGCGGCGAGCGGGCAGGCGCTGGAGGCCGGGCTGCAGGCGCGGTCCGCGGCGCTGCGCGGGCTCGACGGCCCGGGCGTGACGGTGAACGCGAGCGATCAGGTCTGGGCCGACCCGTCGCTGACCACCCTGCGCAGCTACCTGAACGCCGTGGCCACCGGCTACGACGCCGGGGTGGCGAAGGTGCCACTGCTGCACAACCCCGACCAGGCCACGCGGGAGATCGACCAGGCCATCGCGACCGCGACCCACCAGTTGATCCCGCAACTGCTGGCGCCCGGCTCGCTGCAGGACATCGGATGGGTGCTGACCGACGCGCTCTACCTGAGGGCGGCCTGGGCCACCCCGTTCCAGGCCGGCGAGACCGGTCCCGGGTCGTTTATCACCGGCTCCGGACGGCAGGTCAGCGCGCAATTCATGAACGGCGGCCCGTATGCCTCGGCCAGCGCCGCAGGCTGGACTGCCGTCTGGCTGCCCTACGGCGACGGCCGGCTGGCCATGATGGCCCTGCTGCCGCCCGCCGGCCGTGGCGGCTGCGCGTTGCCGACCGCGGCGCAACTCGGCTCGTTGACGAGCAGGCTGGCGGCGGGCGGAACGGCTCAGGGTTCTGGCCCGCTGCTCACCCGTAACATCTCGCTGCCCAAGGTGAACCTTCAGGACAAGGTGAGCCTGAACGCCCTGCTGACCGGGCTCGGCATGGGCGTCGCGTTCACCTCAGATGCCGACTTCGCCGGGCTGTCGCCTCAGGCCTGCTGCATCGGCGTGGTCGAGCACGCCGCCACCCTGCAGGTGGGCGAGAAGGGCACGGTGGCCAGCGCCGCGACCGCCGTCGGCATCGCGGCAAGCGCGGCGCAGGCTGGGCCACCGCCGGTCACGTTCGACCGTCCCTACCTGATGGTGGTGACCGACCGGACGACCGGAGAACCGCTGTTCATGGCCCGGGTCACCGACCCGACGCAGCCCTAGCCGGGCCTGGTGCGTCGATCCGTCGATGCCGGCGGGTGCTGTGGTGTAGGAGCGGCCCGTGGTGCGCCGAATCCGGAATGACGCACCACGCGCCGTTCGGCCAAAAGAATTTAGGCATTCCAGCTGTGCAGGAAGGCCGCATCCTTGGCCGAGACATCAGCCCGGAACATCGGGTGGAGGTCCATCGACGGCGAGTACTTGCTGGCCGGGACCTCGCGGCCGAGCGCCTCGGCCATGGCTCGCACGTGGTGCGGGCCCGCGCCGCAGCAGATGCCCACGTAGTTCACGCCCAGGTCGCGGGCCTGGGCGGCGAACTGCGCCATGTCGAAGCGCGTGCAGGTGAACGAATCGAGCGCGATCGGGAAGGCCCGCTCGCCGTCGGGGGAGCGCAGGGTCTCCATGGTCGGCGCGATCGCGTCGGTCCGGTAGGGGACCGGCTGGACCGCCACCGCGCACTCCACCGACTCCCGGATCCTCGCGATCAGCGGCAGCATGGTCCGCGGCCCGCGGTCGCAGTTCAGCCCGACGACCAGCGCTCCTTCGGCGGCCAGGATGCGGCACGCGTCCGCGTATTCGTAGCCGTCCCGGGTCAGCTTGGGCTGCGTGGGAGCCATCGTTACCATCGCGGGCAGCCCGAGCCCCTGGATGACGTCCAGCGCGATCAGCGCCTCGCCCAGGTAGTCGTTGGTTTCGGAGATGACGAAGTCGACGCCCTCCTCGGCCGCCCAGCCCAGCTGCTCGGCGTACATGGCCCGCACCGTCCGGGCGGTCGACGGGTCATCGGGGTCGTAGGCCCAGGTGTTGCACACGTTCCCGGCCACTAGAGCGTCACCTTCGCGCGCCACCTCGCGGGCGATCCGAACGGCCTGCCGGTTCATCGCCTCCAGGTCGCCCTCACGACCCACGTCCCGCAGTTTCTCCCGGTGCGCGTAGTAGGTCAGCGCGACCATCACGTCTGCGCCCGCGCGCAGGAACTCCCGGTGCAGCTGGCGCACCGCGTCGGGAAAGTCCAGCACCACCTCGGGCACGAACGGCCCGGCCTTGATGTAGCCACGCCGTTCCAGCTCGAAGACATAACCCTCGGCGCCGAGCATGGTCCCGGCCCGCAGCCGCTCGGCAATCGAAGCGCTCAAGACGCCACTCCTGTCACTGGGAATCAGGCCATCGTATAGGGCATTCGGCGCAGGTCACAGCGCGCTCGCGAGCACCTCGCTGACGCTCACCCAACGGCCGGAGGCGGCCGAGGTCTCCATCGCGTCGCACACCGCCTGGACCGCGGCGCCGTCCCGGAATCCCGGGCTCCACGGCGCGTCCGGCCAGCCCTCCAGCAGGTCGGCGGCCTGGTTCGCGAACGAGGAGCCGTAGCCGACACCCTGGCCGATCGGCCACCATTGCGCCGCGTACGGGTGCGACGGGTGTTCGGCACGGATCCGGCGCATCCCGTACAGCCGGATGTCGTCGTCCGCGCCGCCGTACCACAGCTCGTTCAGCCGGGCGTAGCTGAACACCAGCGTGCCCTGGCTGCCGTTCACCTCGACGGTGAAGTCACACGGCCGGCGCACCGCGGCCCGGGCGACCTCCATGGTTCCGCGCGCCCCGGACTCGAAGCGCAGCAGGGCGCTCGCGGCGTCGTCTACGGTCACCGGTGCGGTCCCGCCCTCCCCAGCAGGCCGAGAGCCGATGAAGGTCACCGCCTGCGCGCAGACGCTGTCCACCGGGCCGACCATGCACAGGGCCATGTCGATCAGGTGGCTGCCCAGGTCGGCGATGGTCGTGCCGCCCATGGCCCGGTCGAAACGCCAGTCCCAGGGCGTGGCCGGGTCGGCGAACTCATCGGACAGCCAGGTGGCCCGCCACAGCCTGATCTCGCCGACCGCGCCGTCGGCGATCATCCGCCGCATCAGCGCGATCGCGGGCAGCCGCCGGTAGTTGAAGCCGACCGCGTTGTGCACCCCGGCCCGCGTCACCGCGGTCAGCGCGCCGGCCGCCTCGGCGTAGGTCAGCGCCAGCGGCTTCTCGCACAGCACCGCCTTGCCCGCCGCCGCGGCCTCGGTCGCGATCTGCGCGTGGGTGCCGGGCGGGGTGCAGATGTCCACCATGTCCACGTCGTCCCGGCTGATCAGCTCGCGCCAGTCGGTCACGATTTCCGGCACCCCGTACGCGCGAGCTGCCGCGGCGACCGCCCCGGCGTCCCGCCCGGACATCACCGTGACCACCGGTGTCACCGGCAGGCGGCGCACCAGCGGGGCGACCCGGTAGCCGTAGTTGTGCGCCTTGCCCATCACCCCGTAACCGGCGATGCCGATCCGCAGCGGCGGCGGTGTCGTGCTCATCCGCCGGGCCGGTGCCGGTAGCTGGGCGGCAGACCGTCGCTGACGTGCTGGCCCGCGACGTGTTGGCCCGGGTATGGGACCGGTATCGCGGCGGTGACCCGCTCGGCCGCGGTCAGCGCCGCGATCGCGTCCGCAGCCGTCGCGCCCTGGCACGGCCCGCCCGCCGCGAACGACGCGAAGCTCTCGGCCTGGGCGCGTAGCGCCTCGAGCTGGGCGACCTCGCCCTCGGCCGGGTCGATGACGTCGCACCGCTCGTGCCCCCGGGTGCCGAACGCCTCGGCCCACACGATGTCCCCGACCGGGAAGTAGCGGCCCAGCGAGACGAACCCGGTGGCGCCGGCGGACAGGGTGAGGACCACCTGCGCGCCGTCCACGTCGGCGATCCCGTCGGGCGCCGAGCCGGACGACACCACGGCCAGGCTGGCGATGTCCTGGCCGGTCAGCCAGCGCAGCTGATCGAACTCGTGCACGCCCATGTCGATCGCGATCCCGCCGCTGTGCGCGCGGAAGACCGGCGACGGCGGCCGCTCGTCCCACTGGTAACAGGTGACCAGGTGGATGACGCCGAGCTCGCCCGCGGCGATCCGGTCATGCAGCTGCCGCAGGCCCGGCACGAACCGCCGCCAGTAGGCCACCTGCAGCGGCACCCCGGCCGCCGCCGCGACCTGCGCCGACGCCTGTGCGGCAGCGGCGGTCAGCCCGCACGGTTTCTCGCACAAGATGGGCAGCCCGCGCGCGGCGACCTCGGCGATGATCGCGCCGTGCTGGTCGGTGGGAGCGGCGATGAGCACCCCGTCCAGCGCCGCCCGGTCCAGCATCTCCGCGACGCTCTCATAGACCGCCGCACCCGTCGCGGCCACGGCCTCGCGGGCGGCTGGCGACATCTCCGCGATGGCGGCCACTTTGACCGCGTCTCGAGCCGGCTAGGGCCCGCAGATGGGTGCGGCCCATGCGCCCGGCACCAATAAGTCCTATACCGAACGGTGGCATGGTGACAGCTCTCGCCTCTCGTTACAGTGCTCCTCTTACAGTGCTCCCCTTACAGGCCGCGCGCGGTCAGGAACTCGCGGTTGTGCCGCTGCTCGGCCGCCGCGCGCGCGAACCGCTCGGCGCTGCGGGGCAGGATGTCCTGCTCGACCACCAGCCAGCCGCCGAACGAGATCCGGCGCAGGCCGTCCAGCACGGCGTCGGCGTCCAGGTCGCCGCCGCCCAGCGCGCAGAACGCCTCCCGGGTCCAGATCTCCGTAACCGGTGCCTCGTCCGCGATGATCTCGGCCATGACCGGCAGCCGGGCGTCCTTGAGGTGCACGTGGTTGACCCGGTCGCCGAGGTCGCGGAGCATGGCCACCGGGTCGCCGCCGCCGAGCAGCATGTGCCCGGTCTCCAGGCACAGCCCGACGTCGGACACCTCGAGCACCCGCTCGATCTCCCACGGCGCCTCGACGTGGGTGCCGGTCTCCGGGTGGAAGGTCGGCTCGTAGCCCCGGTCACGGCAGCGGTCGATCACCCGGGCCAGGCCGGTAGCGAACCGGCGCCACGCGTCGGCGTCGAACCCGAGCGAGGGGTCCCGGACCGAACGCCCGGGCCGGTCCCGCCGCGCCTGGCTGCCAACCTCAGCGAGCGTCGGCCGCGGCGGCGGGCCCGGGAGATAGGACCGGACGGCGTCGAACACGTCCAGGATGGCGTCCAGTTCGGGCAGCGTCCGCTCCAGCGCGTCGTGATCGGCGTACGGCAGCTCCACGTAGGCCCCGGCCAGGCCGAGGCCGCGCTCGGCCAGCAGTTCGCCGAGCCGCTCGCCGTTGCCCAGGTAGCCCACCGGTCCGAGGTCGATGCCGGCGTACCCGGCCTCGGCCACCTGGTCCAGGACCGTGATGCCGTCGGGCACGTCGGGGTCGTGGCCGACGGTCAGCTCGAAGGCCCCGTAGCTGACCGGGGCGTTCGCGACCGAAATGTCCTCGCTCATGCTGTTGTCCTTTCTTGGGGGGACTCCATCCCCCCAAACCCCCCGGGCCCCTTCGTGGGATCGTCGACCGGTGCCGACCGGTGGTGGCTGTCGATGATGGCCTGGCACAGGATCACGTCCCGCAGGCCGTCCCGGCCCGAGGTGGGCGGCGGACGGCCGGTGACGATGCTGTCGTGGAACGCCACCAGCTCGTTCTTGAACCCGCTCTCGTACCCGACGACCTCCTCGGTCCGCCAGGAACGGCCCGTGCTCCCGGTGCCGCCCTCGATCTCCAGCACGGCCGGCTCGTTGCGCAGGAACGGTGACGGGAAGGTCAGCCGCAGCCGGCGGTCCGGCGCGTACAGCGCGAACTCCATCTCGTACCGCGCGATGCCGGGCAGGTCGATCCAGTGGATGGCGGCCGGCAGGTCACCGAACCGCAGCATCACGGTGACATGGTCCAGGGCCAGGCTGGCGTAGTCCAGCCGGGTCGGCTCGCCGAGCAGGCCGCGCACCGTGTTCAGCTCGTGGACCAGCGTGTCCAGCAGCACCATCTCGTAGACCTGCCGCTCCAGATCGGTGGCCGTGCTGGTCGCCGCCTTGATCCGCTGCTGGCTGTCCGCCCGCAGGCCGTCGGCGACCTCGGCGGGCAGCGGGACCCGCGGCAGCAGCGGGTAGTGCCCGATGTAGGGCCGCAGCGGCGACTCGGACGTCGTCACCCGCAGCAGCCGGGCGCCCTCTAGCTCGGCCGTCTCCTCCCGCATCCGCGTGAACGCCGGGTCGTACCGCTTCGGGTAGCCGACCATCAAGATCACCCTGGCCTGGTCGGCCGCGGCCACCATGGCCTGGCCTTCGGCGGCCGAGTAGCACATCGGCTTCTCCACGAACACGTGCCGTCCGGCCCGGGCGGCCGCCTCGGCGATCGGCGCGTGGCTGCCCGAGGTGAGCACCATCACCGCGTCGAGCGGGTGCGCGACCAGCTCGCGCCAGTCGGTGAAGGCGGCCGGGATGCCGTAGCGTTCGGCGCACCCCCGGGCGCTGTCGCCGTCCAGGTCGCAGACCGCCGCGACCTCGAACCGGTCGGCTAGTTCGGCCAGGTAGTGAAGGTGCATGACCTGGGCGATGACGCCGGTCCCGACCAGGCCGACCCGGACCCTGCTCACGCCGGCTCCAGTGCCTCGTCGTCGATCGCGGCGTCGTCGATCGCGGCCCGCAGCAGCCGCGCGGCCTCCGGCACGCCGGTGATGGCCGGGACGAACGGGTCCTCGTGCTCGATCGAGATGACCTGCGCCTGCGAGCCGTCCAGCGCGCGGACCAGCCCCGCCCACCAGTCCCGGTCGTGGCCCCGGCCGGGTACCGCGAACGTCCACGGCATCTCGGCGGCCGGCTCGGGCCAGCGCCGGTCGAGCAGGCCGTTCAGGGCCAGCTGCTCCTCGTGGAAGACGGTGTCCTTGCCGTGCACGTGCCCCACCCGGTCACCCAGGGCCGCGGCCACCTTGTGGCCGTCCATGCCCATCCAGAAGAAGTGGCTCGGGTCGAGGTTGGCCGCCAGCGACGGGCCGAGCGCGGCCACCCGGCCGAACGTCTCCACGTTGAACACGCAGGTGCCCGGGTGCAGCTCCAGGCAGACCCGCAGCTCCGGGTCCTGCGCGGCGGCGAAACCGGCCACGTCGGCCCAGTAGGGCGCGATCTGCTCCTCCCACTGCCGCTGGTAGACGCCCTCCAGGTAGGGGAGCCAGCCGCCCGCCCCGAAGTGCGGCACCCGGTCACCAACGGCGCCGCCCGGACAGCCCGCCAGCGCCACGACCCGGGTGACGCCCAGCAGCGCGGCCAGCCGGATGGCGTCGCGGAGCGCCCGGTCGTGTTCCCGGGCCAGTTCGGCGTCGGGGTGCAGCGGGTTGCCCCAGGCGTTCAGCGCGTCGATCCGCAGCCCGTGCCGGGCGATCTCGTCCCGCCAGGCCGCCCGGGCCTGGTCGCTGGCCAGCAGGGCCGGCACGTCGCAGTGCGGGCGGGGTGCGTAGCCGCCCGCCCCGATCTCCAGGTCGGTGACGTCCGGCGCGTGCTCGCGCAGCCACGGCATGACCCGGTCCAGCGGCCAGTCCAGGAAGGCTTCAAGCACCACGCCGATCCGCAGGCTGCGATCGGCGGTCATGCGCGTCAGCCTCCTCGGTCGCGATAGCTGATCCTCGCCCGGATGGTTATGACCTGTCAAGAGTCTGTGAGTATGTCAAGACAAAATAGAAAATGGGTTCCCGCCCGCTCTCCGTAACCTCCGTGCCTCCCCTCCAGTGCCTCCCTCAGAGCCCTCCTAATGGAGCTGCGCGGAGCAGATTAACTCTGCAGTGGTTACAATGTTCAAACAAACATGCCTAGTTTCCTGCCCGGATGAGGATGATGTCTGAACGCGAGGCCGGCGCGAGCGGCCCGATCACCATCGACCGGACCAGCCCGGTGCCGCTGTACTTCCAGCTGGCCCAGTACTTCGAGTCCGCCATCAGATCCGGCGCGCTCAAGGTGGGTGCCCGCCTGGAGAACGAGGTCCAGCTGGCGGAGATGCTTGGCCTGTCCCGGCCCACGGTACGGGCCGCCTTCCTCTACCTGGCCAACAAGGGCCTGGTCGTCCGCAAGCGCGGCGCGGGCACCCTGGTGGCGAACGAGCGCATCGATCGCAACGTCGAGCTGACCAGCCTCTACGATGATCTGGCGGCCAGCGGCCGCAAGCCTGCCACCCGGGTGCTGAAGGCCGAGGTCAGCCACGCCAGCGACCAGGTCGCCGAGGCCCTGCAGCTGCCCGAGCGGGCGCTGGTGATGTCGCTGGAGCGGATCCGGCTGGCCGACGGCGAGCCGATGGCCCTGATGCACAACTACCTGCCCGCCGGGCTGGTCCAGCTCAACGTCGAGATGCTCGAGCAGCACGGCCTGTACGAGCTGCTGCGCGCTTCCGGCGTCGGGCTTTACTCGGCCACCCAGCGCATGGGCGCGAAGAACGCCTCGGCCTCCGAGGCCCGCACGCTGGACGAGACCCGCGGCACGGCGCTGCTGACCATGGAGCGCATCGCCTACGACCAGGCCGGCCGTCCTGTCGAGTTCGCCCGGCACCTGTACCGGGCCTCCCGGTACGCCTTCACCACGAGCTTTCCCCGGCCAGAGCCGGTCACCGGCTGACCGATCCCGGTTTCGGCCCGCCCTGATCTGGCAGTATGTGGGGCTATGCCTGCCTGGCGGCGGTTCCGCATCACGGTGGCCGTAGTGGCCGCGTGCTGTCTGCTGCCGCTGGCCTACTCGGTCTTCCACAGGGCCACGCACGGGCCTTCCCGCCCGGCGCCGCCATCGACGTCCGCGCCCACCTCCGGGGCCAGCAACCCGCCGGCCGCCGGGATGGCGCTGCAGGTCATGCCCGCCCCGTACCAGCTGCCGGCGCCGCTGTCCCGGGAGGTCGCGCTGCCCGGCACCGGCGGCCTGCTGATCGCGGGCGGGCTGACGTCCCAGGGGACCTCGACCGACGCGGTGATCAGCCTGGACCCTGCGACGGGCGTGACCCGCGCGGCCGGGCACCTGCCCGCTGCCACCCACGACGCCGCGGGCGCCACCCTCGGCGGTCAGACGTACGTGTTCGGCGGCGGAACGGTGGCCAGCGTGCCCACCGTCCAGGCCATCGCGGCCGGAGCGGCACCTGCGGTCGTGGGTCGGCTGCCCGCCGCCCGTTCGGATGCCAGCGGCGTAACGGCCGGGTCGGTCGCCTACGTGATCGGCGGCTACGACGGCACCCGCTGGGACCCCCGGGTCCTCGCCACGCGGGACGGCCGGGACTTCCGGGTGGCCGCGCGGCTCCCGGTGCCGGTGCGGTACGCAGCGGTGGCCGCGGTCGCGGGGGAGATCTGGGTGTTCGGCGGGCAGACGCGGTCCGGCGCCACGAACGTCATCCAGCGAATCAGCCCTTCCACCGGCCAGGCCAGCGTGGCCGGGCATTTGCTCGCCCCGGTCCAGGGCGCGGTGGCGCTCGTCCTGGGCGGGCAGATCTACCTGGCGGGCGGGGTGGTCGCGGGCACGTCCAGTCCGATCGTCTACCACTTCGACCCGGCCACGGCCACCGCGAACGCCGCGGGCCGGCTGCCCGTGCCGGTCGCCTACGCGGCCGGGACGGTGACCGGTAGCGTCGGTTACCTGATCGGCGGCGAGGACGGATCGCGCACCGTGCCCTCGGTGACCACGCTCCGGCTGGTCCCCGCCGGGCAGGCCATCCCGCAGGTCGCGCAGGAGCCGTGGCTCGCGCCCGCCACCGGGCCCGGCCTGCTCGCGCCGGGCTCCGACCCGTCAGTGCTGCCTGCCGACGTCCTCATCGCCGACCACCACAACAACCGGCTGCTGATCGTCGACCCGCAGGGCCGCGTCCGGTGGGAGTTCCCGCGCCCCGGAGACCTCGCGGCCGGCCAGACGTTCCTGGAGCCAGACGACGCGTTTTTCTCGCCCGACGGCCGGTACATCATCGCCACGCAGGAAGACGACTACGTCATCTCGGTGATATCCGTCGCCACCAGCAAGATCGTCTACCGGTACGGCGTGCCGGGCGTCCCCGGCGCCGGTCCCGACCACCTGTTCAACCCGGACGACGCGATGCTGACCCCGTCGGGTGTCATCGTCTCGGCCGACATCAAGAACTGCCGGGTGGTGATCATCACCCCGCCCGCGCACGTCCTGACCCGTGTCATCGGCCAGACCACCAACGCCTGCGTGCACGAGCCGCCGCACCGGTTCGGCAGCCCGAACGGCGCGTTCCCCATGACCGACGGGAACTATCTCATCACCGAGATCAACGGCGACTGGGCCGACGAGATGTCCCTGGGCGGCACCGTGTCGTGGTCCGCGAACCCGCCCGGGGTGCTGTATCCGTCCGACACCAACGAGGTGTACCCGGGCCGGTACCTGACCGTGGACTACTCCAACCCTGGCCAGGTCGTCGAGTTCACCTCCGCCGGCCATCTGCTGTGGCGGATGGGCGGATTCAACCAGCCCTCGCTGGCCCTGCCACTGCCTAACGGCGACATCCTGCTCAACGACGACTTCAACCACCGCGTCTGCGTGGTCGATCCGGCCACCAACCGCATCGTCTGGCAGTACGGCCACACCGGCAAGTCCGGGACCGCCCCCGGCTACCTCAACGACCCGGACGGCGTGGACCTCGTCCCGCCCGACTCGCTGCTGGTCACCCACGCCGCCACCATGGGCGAACCCTGACCGCATCACTTCCAGCTGCGACGGCCGAGCAGGAAGACGATCACCGCAACGCAAGCCACGCTCAGTCCCACGCCGAGGACCAGGAACGCCGGCCATCCCTTTTCGATGCTGCTCGTGCGGTCGACCGCCAGCGCGTTCGGTGAAGTAAGCGCAACGGCCGAGAAACCCGCGGCCTGAAGCAGCCTGAGGACTTCGTCGTCGTCAAAGGCCAAGGGTTCATCTAAGTGCCTTTGGCGCTCGGGTCAGCGGACCTCTTTGCTCCCGTCCGCGCCTCGGCGAGGTAGCGGTCCCCGTCTGCGACTGGGCTGAAGGCGAAGGCCAGGGCGATGGCGGCGATGAGAGCGCCGATGACGGCGTAGACGCCTGTGACACTCCCGCTCAGGTTGATCGCTGCCGCCCCGGCGAGCGACCCGAGGGGATGGCCGACCAGGCCAGGACCTGGGCGACGCTTACCACCCGCCCGTAGAGCCGGGGCGGGACGATCGCCTGGCGCAGGGCGACGGTGTTGATGTTGAGCAACATGCCAAAGCCCGATGACGCCGCCCACAGGACCAGTGCGGCCGCGTAGGAGCCCGCGAGGGCCATGGCGGTCATGGTCAACCCGGCGAGGACGAGGGCGCCGAGGGCGGTGACGGCGAAGGAGACACGCTCGGCGGATCGGCCCGGCAACCAGACTGACCGCGACGATTCCGGCGGCACCAGCGGCATACAGGAAGCCGATCTCGGAGTTGGTGGCGTGCAGGGCGCGCCGGGCAAAGAGGACGAGCTGGGAGTCGGCCGTCGCGGCGACCAGGTTGATCAGGGCCATCATGATCGAGATGGAGCGCAGTACCGGGTTGGACCACACGTAGGCCAAGCCCTCCCGCACATCGGCGAGCAGGGCCCGGATCGCTGAGCCGGCGGGGCGCCTGGCCGGCGTGGCGGCGTTGAAGCTGCAGCGGATCAGGGCCAGGCAGCCCGACGAGACGAGAAAGGAGCCGGCGTCCACGAACAGGAGGCCGGCGACAGGCACGAAAGCCACGAGCGCGCCGGCGAGCCCGGGGCCGAGGATCTGACCGGCGTTGTTTGTCGCCATGATGCGGGCGTTGGCCGTGACCAGTTCCCGCTCGCCGACGAGCGAGGGGATGGCCGCGAACTCCCCGCAGTTGAAGATGATCCCGAGCGTCGACTGCACGAAGGTCACGGCATAGATGTCCGCGACCCGCAGCGATCCGCCGATCGCCAGGACAGGGATCACGGCGATCACGAACGCCTGGGCGATGTCGCTGCCCAGCATCAGACGCTTGCGGTCGAACCGGTCGACGACCGCGCCGAGCGGGAGACCGAACAGCAAGTAGGGCACGAACTCCGCGACGGTGGTCAACGCCAGGTTCGTGGCGGAGTGAGTCAGCTTGAAGACCAGGAGCGGCAAGGCGAAGGTGGTGAACGAGCCGCCCAGCTGGGAGACGGCCTGCCCGCTGAAGTAGAACCAGAAGTCCCGCCCCAGCCGAGCCTGCCGGCCTGCCGGGGCTTTCTGGGTACGACGCTCGTTGCCCATCCGGACAAACTGTACTTCCGCGGCGGCCAGCACGAGCGACCCCGAGGATGAACAGGACCAGAGCCCTTGGCGAGCGCCCGCGCCTGATTAGCCTGGAGGTCGCCTGATCTGCCAAGATGAGCAGGTCGCGGTTGGGGTGGGCGTACCGGGCTGGTATGAGCCTGGCCCGATCGGGTCACCTGCTGCGGTCGCATGAAGCTGGCCCGTACGGCCAAGGCGGATAAGGCAGCGCTGAATCTAATATCTCCGTGGATAGGGCCAGTCCGTACGACCTGACGTGCCTTCTGGGCCAGGTCTTGCCTGGCCCGGAAGGAGCAGTTGATGTCCGTTATGAACGTTTTGCGGAAGGGCCTGCCGGCTGCGACGCTCCCTGTCGTCGCCGGCCTGGCCGCGGTCAGCCTGGCGATCGCACCCGCCGCACAAGCCGTGAGCACGGCGCCCGTGCAGGCCACCTCCGCTGGCCTCCACGTGACCGGGAAAGTCGACCTTGGCCGCCTCGGGTCCAACTTCAGTAACGTGCTGAGCGAGGCCCCCGACGGCAACGTCTACTACTCGAAAGGCTCGGTCGTCTACCTGGTCAAGGGTGACCACGCCCCTGTCACGGCGCTGCGAGCGTCCGGACGGGTGCTCGCGGTCGCGGTGAACTCGTCCGACCTCTTCGTCGATGTCGGCAACAAGGTCTCTGCCTACGCCCTGTCCAATGGCCACCGGCTGCGCACCTGGACGCTGCCGAGCATCGCGACGGTCACCTCGGCCGGGCTGTACCTGGTGGGCACCACAGTCTGGACGTTTACGGACTGGGCGACAGACCAGAGCGGCTTCGAGTACGCGAACATCGACCGGCTCAGCCTGTCGTCCCCGACGGTCCACCGCGTCAGCGCCAACAACGCATACCCGGCCGACATGGCCGCCAACTCGGCGGGCCTGTACTACGAAGGGATCGCCGGCACTGGCAACTACCTCTTCCGGGCTCTGGGCTCCGGATCGCCGCGCAGGCACGCCGACGTGGACATCGACGCGCCGCTGGCGCTGGCTGCTGGAAGCGTGTACCTGCTGGGTGTTCACGACAACCAGGGCGACAACACCTACCTCGACGCCTTCCGGGGCTCGACGCTGGGTCCCGTGTTCTCCAAGCGGGTCTCTAACAGCGACACCGACATCGCGGGGACGGGTATCGGCCTGCTCCTGCTAGGCGCGGGAAAGGTCAGCCTGCTCGACACGGGCAACGGCCACGCCGGCTCAGTGCTCAGCGTGCCGGGCGCGGTCATCTTGGTGCCTGGCCCGTCCGCCGCCGTCGTCACGGTCAGCCACTCCACGACCTACCTGCTCCGCCTCGCCGGGTAGCGGCCGGGTTCAGGTCGTCGATCTCGAAGTCGGCGAATTCCGGGCCGAGTCCGTTCCCGCAGGTCGTTCTTCGCGTCCTCGGCGATCTGGCGCAGGTCGCGGAGGGCGTGGCCGGCCTGGGCGGCGATCTGGGGCAGCTCGTTCGGCCCGAAGATGACCAGCGCGATCACCGCGAGAACCAGCAGTTTGGGGAGGGACAGGTCGAACACCGCTCAGTCCTTTCCTGGGCTGCCGGACGGCAGCGGGGACAGTTGGTCGTCGGCCAGGTCTGTGTAGGGGTCGGGGTGGAGCCGGGCGCGGCGGCGGTCGTTGGACCAGACGATGAACTCGGCGACCTCGACCAGGACGGCGCAGCCCCCGCCCAGGATGAGCATGGTGATCGGGTCCGGGCTCGGGTTGGCCATCCCGGCGATCAGGAACACCCCGAAGATCATCACCCGCCGCCACTTGCGGAACCGCTCGTGGGTCAAGATCCCGGCCAGGTTCAGCATGACGATCAGCAGCGGCAGCTCAAAGGCCAGCCCGAAGGGGTGCTGGTGCGCCCGGTACTGGTCAGCACCTGCCGAGATCGCCGGGCCGGCCCGGTATGTGGACCCACCTCCAGGCGCGCCGACAGCGCCACTCTGGTCTCGTCCCTCCCACGGCCGCCCTGGTCAGCCATAATGGCCGGGATGATCGAGGAGCTGATCGGCCGGATGGCCGCCCTGCTCGAGTCGCTGCAGGCCACCGGCGACCCGCGGCGGTACTTCCACGCGACCTACCAGCGCACCACGATCGCGGTTGCCGAGGAACTCAAGCGCGGCGGCTTCGTCGACCCCGAGTGGGTTGAACGATGGGACGTCGCGTTCGCCGACCTCTACCTCGATGCGCTCCAAGCCGCGCTGGCCGGACGTGAGCCGACCCGGCCCTGGGCGATCGCGTTCGGCGCGCCCGCCGACCTGCCCGCGCTGCGCCACGTGCTGCTCGGCATGAACGCCCACATCAACTTCGACCTGCCCCAGGCGCTGCTGGCGGTGATCACCGACGAGCAGTTCGACGATCCGGCCCTCCTGCAACGCCGGGAGGCCGATCACAAGGCCATCGACACCGTGCTCGCCACCCGGGTCGCCGCCGAGGACGACGAGCTGATCCAGATCTCCGGCCCGGGCACGCTCGTGGACCGGCTGCTGCGCCCGTTCAACCGGCTTGGTACCCAGCGCTTCCTGCGCGAGGCACGCGAGAAGGTGTGGGCCAACGCGATCGCGCTGAGCCGGGCGCGCCGCCAGGGCCCGGACGCCTACACCGAGGTCCTGGCCCAGCTGGAGGAGCTCAGCGCGGCCAAGGTCGCGGCCCTGATGGCGCCCGGCCCGGTGCTGCTCAAGCTCGCCGCCACCGGCTTCGGCGTCCGGCTGCCCGAGATCAGCAGCAGGCCCGCCGGATAACAGCAGGCTGACCGCGGTATCGACGGCGGTGGCCACGTCGTCGTCGGCCGGGTACAGCAGCGAACGCCCGGCGACCAGCCCCTTGACGTTCGGCAGCCGCAGCGCCTTGCGCCAGCCCGCGTACGCGGACTCCGGGTCGTCCGGCACCTCGCCGCCCAGCAGCAACGCCGGCAGTGTGGACGCGGCCATGACCCGCTCCATGTCCGCCACCACCGGGACCTTCAGCCAGGTGTACGCCGACGTGGTGCCCAGGCCCGAGGCGACCGCGATGGCCCGCATCATCGCCTCCGGGGACAGGTCGTTGCGGACCCGGCCCTCGACCCGGTGCGAGATGAACGGCTCGATCATCGCGACCAGCCGCCGCGCCGCCAGGTCCGACACCGCGTGCGCGCAGGCCTGCAGCGTAGCCGCGGTCGCCGGGTCGTCCGGGTCGATGCGCAGCAGCATCTTGCCGCCGTCGAACCCCATCCGCGCGATGGCGGGCGCGTCATAGCCGGTGAACCGGTCGTCGATCTCGAAGACCGTGTCGGCCAGACCGCCCCGGTTCATCGAGCCGATCACGACCTTGCCGTCCAGCGCGCCGAGCAGCAGCAGGTCCTCCAGCACGTCCGCGGACCCGAGCACGCCATCGACGCCGGGCCGGGCCAGCGCCACGCAGATCCGCTCGAGCAGGCTGGTGCGGTCGGCCATGGCCGTCATCAGCCAGGCCCGCAGCGTCCCGCGCGCCGGATGGTCGGCAGCGATGAGCACCAGCGTGCCGCCCGGACTCAGGAACGACGGGGCCCGCGGCCGCCGGGCCGCCGCCTCCGCCACCAGCTCAGGTCGGCAGGCGCGGGTTTCTATGACATCGGCCAGCCGGTCAGCGAACATCGCCGGCCTCCGGGCAGCTCCAGGCCGACGGGCAGCTCCACGCCCACGGGCGGCTCGCGCTCATGGCCGGGTCCCAACCCCCTGGCCCTGCTCCTCTTCCGGCTGCTGGTACCAGCGCACCTTGTCGCCGACCTGGCTGCGCAGCCGCCACTTCATGGTCTTCGGCTGCGGCCTCCAGGTAGCCGCGCAGCGCCTCCAGCCGCGCCTGGACCAGCGACGCCTCGCCCGGGTCGAGCGGGCTGCTCTCCAAGTTGGCCCGCAGCCGCTCGATGCTGCCCACGCAGGTCCGCCACAGGCCCCAGTCCTTGGCGCACAGCGCAGCCACGAACGACGCGTCGAGGTCGGCACCAGGGCCGACCTCGTACTGCACCAGCAGGCTGTACAGGTCGCTCTGGTCGTTCGCGGTGGCCTCGACGATCTGCAGCTTGGACAGCAGCAGTTCCTCGGGCGGCACGGTGAGTGGAGCCCGGTCCAGCCGCGCGGTGAGCGGGATCTCGTGACACATCGAGAACTCCCCGACGAACACGTCCAGGTGCCGTTCGTGGGCCGGGTCGATGAACAGCAGCCGCCGGCTGCCGTGCAGCGCGTTGAACATCTGGTCGCCGACGTAGCCGGCCTTCTCCAGCAGCCGGGCCGCGGGCCGTCCGCTGCCGCGCGGCACGGCCACGTCGATGTCCTTGACCCGGCGGGGGAGCCGGGGCTTGCCGTCCGGCGCGAGCAGGTACACCGCGACCCCGCCCAGGGCGCGCAGCAGCAGCTCGTTGCTCGGCCGCTGCGGCGATCAGCCGCCTGGCCTCGGCGACTGGATCGGCCAAAGGCCCGACGTCATCCACCGCGTTCATCCGGTCGTCAGCAGGAAGTCCAGGCAGGACCCATCCTGGGCGAGGTCGATCACGGCCCCGCGCAGCACTCCGGAGGAGTAGTCGCTGCCCGGGTTGACGCACAGCGTCCGGCCGATCTTCTGCGCGCCCCGCGACTCGTGGATGTGCCCGTGCAGGCCCACCACCGGCTGGTAGCGCTTGATCGCGTCGCGCACCGCGTGGCTGCCGACCGGGATGATGCTGGGCCGTCCGCCGCGGATCACCGGCTTGAGCGTGTCGTCCAGCTCCGGGGCGTCGTCCAGGCCTGACGCGTACGGCGGGCAGTGCAGGTTCAAGATGCACGGCTGACCCGAAGGCACCTGCTCCAGCATCTCCTCGATCTGCTTGCCCAGTTCGTCCTCTGAGCACTCCCGCTCGGTGTTCCACGGCGTGGTCGGCACCACCCCGAGGCTGGCCATGGTGACCGGGCCCAGGTCGCACAGCTCGAGCTCGGGGCACTCGACCCGCGGATGGGCCGCTATCACCGGGTCCGCGTCCACCGGGTCGTCGTTGCCCGGCGTGATGATGCACCGCACCGACGGGTCGAGCCGCTCGGCGGCCAGGTCGCACCACCGCTGCATCTGCGCGGCGATCTCGCTGCGGAACAACCGGTTCAGCGCAGCTTCATCGCCCGAGAGACGGGCCAGCTCGCTGGACTCCATCCGGACCGGATAGAGCCCGGCCTTGCCGAGGTCGCCGCTAAGCCGTTCCCACTCCGATTCGGGGACGGTTACCTCCTCGCCGCCGACCCGGGCCCGCAGGGAGCCGTTCTCGGTGAGCACCGGGACGATGGCCTTGCCCGCGAAGTCGCCGCCCAAGATGATCACGTCCGCCTCGTAGACCTTGGCCGCGGCCAGGAACTTGCGGAAGCAGACC
Organism: uncultured Actinomycetes bacterium; assembly: GCA_963849595.1. Lineage (GTDB taxonomy): Bacteria > Actinomycetota > Actinomycetes > Streptosporangiales > Streptosporangiaceae > Palsa-504. The sequence continues at coordinate 41,270 of CAWKIB010000008.1, read as the reverse complement.
TCCGAGCCGTGCAGGTCGGTGGCGAAGTAGATGCGCAGCGCGCGCTTTTTCGAGCCCTTGGCCTTACCCCACATCCGCTACTCCGGCGGAAGTTCGCGCATGGCCATGTCCAGGTCGAGCGAGTTGCGCTGTCTGCGCACCTGCCGGGCGATCAGGTAGATCACCGGCCCCGCGCCGAGCACGATCACCAGCGTGAGGATCGACTCCCAGCTGAACTTGCCGTACACGCTGGAGTGCGCGATCAGCTCGTAGATGGTGAACAGGGCGAGCACCGTGGTGGCCCCGCCGACCAGCGCGACCTTCCGCAGCCAGCTGCGCCGGGCGTCGTCCGGCAGGCCCGGCGTCGGGATCAGGTCGGCCCGGCGCATCGGGAGCGCGGTGGCCGCGATGCCGCCGGCCAGCAGGATCAGCGCGAAGAACAGGCTCTGCAGGGCCACGATGCTGCCCAGGTTGACCAGGCTGGTCAGGAAGCAGAACCCGATGCCGATCACGAGCACGATGCTGATGGCGACGTTCGGCGCGTGGTTGCGATCCGAGATCTTGGCCACGCCCACCGGCAGCAGCCGGTCGAAGGCCTGGGCGAACAGGACACGCGTGGTGACGGTCAGGAAGGCCAGGTTGACCGCGATCTCGGCCAGCGGCACCGCGGTCGCGAACAGGATCTTGGTGATGGGGTCACCGGACAGCACCATGCCGTAGCCCAGGCCGCCGGCCACCGAGCTCAGGCTGGTGATCTTCCCGTAGGCGGTGGGGTTGACCACGCCCAGGTTGGCCTGCGCCTGCATGAAGGTCAGGCCGGCCCGCGCGCGCAGCAGGGCCCAGACGCCGATCCACAGCACGACGAGCACGCCGATGCTGATCGCCGAGGCGTACAGGTAGGTGCGGCCGGGGCGCCGCAGCTCGCCGCCGACGTAGTAGGAGTACAGGACGCCGTTGTAGTTGAGCACCATGAACGGGATGATCGCCACCGCGGACGCGATCGAGGTGCCGAACACCACCCCGTTGGACTTGGCCGTCGATTGATGATGTCCTGGAAGGCGCCCGGGTGGTTGCTGTAGGTGGCCAGCGCCGAGGTGAAGTCGGCGTGCGAGTTGAAGGCCAGCATCCCGATCAGCACGACGAACGCCAGGACCTGCAGGACGATCAGCCAGAAGATGATCCGGGCCACGATCTTGACCGAGAACAGCGACAGCGCCGCGACGATCAGCATGACCACGACGCTGAGCCAGGCGATGGCGATGTTGCTGGTCAGGTGGGTGCCCGCGTTGGCCACCGCGGTGCTGTGGAACGCCGCGCCGAGCCCGCTGAGCATGAACGGGGTGAACTGCGCGGCGAAGTGCGCGTTGGTCGACAGCACGTAGGTGAACACGACGGCGATGCCGAGTCCGGCGACCGAGCCTGCCGCGGGTGAGACGATGCGGGACAGGTACACGTACTCGCCGCCCGCTCTCGGCACCGCGCGCAGCAGGTAGCGGTAGGCGAACATGGCCACCAGCCAGATGACCGCGGCGGCCACCAGGGGCAGGTACATGTCGGACTTGGTGAAGTCCGTCAGCCCGGCGTTGAAGTTGATGAACGTGTTGACCACGGCGACGGACGCCAGCGAGATGCCGGTTGCCGCCGGGATCCCCAGCTCGCGGACGAGACCCGACGTCTGCCGGATGAACAGCCGGGTGGACTCGGTACCCCCGGTCTTGGCCGCTCCTGCAGGAACCGATGCTTCACTACTAGTCACTGGCCTACCTCCAGCCACAGCATCACCACGGCGAGGAATGCCAAAGCCGGGTCGGCAGGATGCTCTACCAGCCCAGACGGCTCCTCAGGCTGACCTCATGGTCAGGCCAGGACAAGAGATTGTCAATACCTACGAACATACGGCTTACCAGGTGACGAAAGCCGGACGCGCGTCGGGAAAGCCGTGCCATGCCGCGCCGAAAGACGACGGCGTCCTTTTCGGCCATCATTTCCGATTTGCCGTAACGATGCGGTAACGACCGCTCCGTAACGTGGCCTTCAACAAGCACACCGTGCAAGGAGGCAGAGAGATCATGAACGAGTTCACGATCGTCACCGTCATCGGCCGTCCCGTCGATGAAGTCTTCGCCGTCATCCAGGACGTGGCCAAGACGCCGGTATGGACGCCTGGGCTATCCGAGGCTCGCATCACCAGCGACGGCCCGCTGGAGCCGGGGTCCGCGCTCCTCTACCAGGGAACGTTCCTGGGCCGGGCCTACGCATCGCCCGCGGTCTGTACCGCGCTGACCCAGGACAAGCAGTTCGCCACCAAGAGCACCAGCGGGCCGTTCCACATCGAGATCGACACCACGCTGGAGCCGGTCGACGGCGGTACTCAGGTCACCAGCTTCTACCGGGGCGAAAGCCGTGGCTTCTTCAAGGTCGCCGAGCCGATTCTCGTCCGGCTGACCCGCAAGCACTTCGAGACCGCCGCGGAGAACCTGCGCACGCTCCTCGAGGACCACGCGTTCTAGCCGCTCCGTAAGAGGCTCGTGGGCCACAACCCTCATCTATCGGGGCATGGGTGCCCCAAGCCCCAATTCCGGGCCCGGGACGCAATCCGGCCAGAGCGCTGTATCAGTGTCACCGTCCCGCCCTCCGAATTGGCAGGGCGCACCTAGCAACCGAACGGGAACGGGGGTTTCCGATGGATACCAGTGTGATGTTTCTCGACTGCCCGGCCTACCTGGACCGGACCGGCGCCGCCCGGTGCGGCCTCCCGGCCGCGGTGGAGTACCGGTACGCGATGCGGTCCACCGACGGGCCGCTCGAGAGCGTCAAGATCCGGTGCCCGCTCGGGCACTGCTTCAACGGCCCGCTCGAGTCGCTGCTCTGGGACAAGGCCCCGGTCGCGAGCCCGCAGCGCAGCCCCGGTAAGGACGCCTCCTCACACCGGTCCCGCTGACTGCGGCCGTAGACCGCTAATGTCATGTCAACAGTATGTAATGAGGTCAGGACAATATTCACTTAAAACCCTTTTATGCCGAACGGGCCATACTGCGTGCGCCCCTTACAGGTAAGGCCGCTGGCGCTCCTTGGCCTTCTCGTAGCTGGCCCGCGCGTCCCGGGTGCTGGCCAGCTCGGCCACCTCGGCCACCGGCACGTCCCACCACGCGTCGCTGGACGGCGCGCCCAGCAGCGGGTCGGTCTCGATGTACACCAGCGTGGTCCGGTCCGCGGCCCGCGCCTTGACCAGCGCCCGGCGGAACTCCTCGATGGTCCGCGTGCGCAGCACGTACACGCCCAGGCTGGCGGCGTTGGCGGCCAGGTCGACGGGCAGGAACCCGCCGTCGAGCCGCCCGTCGGGGCTGCGGTACCGGTAGCTGGTGCCGAACCGCTGCGAGCCGACCGACTCCGACAGGTTCCCGATCGAGGCGAACCCGTGGTTGTCCACGCAGACCACCACCAGCTTGACCCCCTCCTGCACGGCGGTGACCAGCTCGGTGGCCATCATCAGGTACGAGCCGTCGCCGACCATGACGAACACCTCGCGGTCCGGGGCGGCCAGCTTGGCCCCGAGCCCGCCCGCGATCTCGTACCCCATGCACGAGTAGCCGTACTCGACGTGGTAGCCGCCGGGATCGCGGGTGCGCCACAGCTTGTGCAGGTCCCCGGGCATCGATCCGGCCGCGCACAGCACGACGTCCCGCTCCCCGGAGACCTCGTTGACCACCCCGATGACCTCGGCCTGCGCGGGCCGCGGCTGGTGCCGCGTGGTGTAGGCGGCCTCCACCGTGGCCTGCCACCGGGCCGCCAGCTCCGCGGCCCGGGTCCGGTAGGCGGGCTCGGCTTTCCACCCGGCCAGGACCAGGGCCAGGGCGTCCAGCGCGGCCCGGGCGTCGGCCACCACGGCCACCCCGGACTGCTTGGCCGCGTCGAACGACGCCACGTTGATGTTGACGAACCGCACTCCCGGCTCGGCGAACGCGGTGCGGGAGGCGGTGGTGAAGTCGCTCCACCGGGTGCCGATGCCGATCACCACGTCGGCCTGGGCGGCCAGCTCGTTGGCCGCGGTGGTCCCGGTGGCGCCGATCGCGCCCGCGCACAGCGGGTCATCGGAGCGCATCGTGCCCTTGCCGGCCTGGGTCTGGCCGACCGGGATGCCGAACGTCTCGGCGAACGCCTTGCAGCGCGTGGGTGGCCTCGGAGTACAGGACCCCGCCGCCGGCCACGATGAGCGGCCGCTTCGCGGACCGGATCACCTCGGCCGCGCGGGCCACGGCCGCCGCGTCCGGCGGCGTGCGGGGGATGTGCCAGACCCGCTCGCGGAACAGCTCGGCGGGCCAGTCGTACGCCTCCGCCTGCACGTCCTGCGGCAGCGCCAGGGTCACCGCCCCGGTCTCGGCCGGGTCGGTCAGCACCCGCATCGCGGCCAGCAGGGCCGACGGCAGCTGCTCCGGCCGCCAGATGCGGTCGAAGAACCGGGACACCGGCCGGAACGCGTCGTTGACGCTGATGTCCTGGCCGGACGGGTCCTCGAGCTGCTGCAGCACCGGGTCGGCCACCCGGGTGGCGAAGACGTCTCCCGGCAGCAGCAGCACCGGCAGCCGGTTGATGGTGGCCAGCGCCGCCCCGGTGACCATGTTCGTCGCGCCGGGACCGATCGAGGACGTGCAGGCCAGCGTGGACATCCGGTTCCGGGTCCGGGCGAACGCCGCGGCGGCGTGCACCATGGCCTGCTCGTTGCGTCCCTGCAGGTACTTCAACCCGCCGTCGTGACCCAGCTCCGCCTCCAGCAGGCCCTGACCCAGACCCGCCACGTTGCCGTGCCCGAAGATGCCGAAGCACCCCTCGATGAGCCGGTGCTCGGTGCCGTCGCGCTCGCTGCGCTGCGCGGCCAGGAAGCGCACCACCGCCTGCCCGACCGTCAGCCGTACCGTCGTCATGGCGTGCTCCAGGTGGTCACCCGGGGATCGACGCTCTGGTTCTTCCACTGCTCGCGCACCCAGGAGTGCGCCGGATCATCGCAGATCAGCCACTCCCGGCGGCCGGGTCCGGCCATCACGTTCAGGTAGTACAGGTCATAGCCGGGCACCGCCATCGACGGCCCGTGCCAGCCGTGCGGGACGATCACCACGTCCCCGCTGCGCACCTCGGCCAGGACGTCGGCCGGACGGTCCGGCGTGCCGTACACCCGCTGGTAGGCCAGGCCCGGGCCGGACGGCCCGTCCGCCACCTCGAAGTAGTAGATCTCCTCCAGGACCGACTCGCCGGGCCGGTCGGTGTCGTGCTTGTGCGGCGGGAACGACGACCAGTTCCCGGCCGGGGTGAACACCTCGCACGCGATCAGCCGGTCGGCCTCCAGCACGTCCGGGGTGCCGAAGTTGTTGACCCGCCGCGAGCAGGCCCCGGCGCCGCGCATCTCGACCCGGACCTCGTCCGCCTTCACGTGCCGGAACGGCAGTCCCTCCGCGTCGGACCGGGCGCTGGCCAGCGCGAACCGGCCGCCCTGCTCGGTGCTGATCCGGTAGGCGGTATCCCGGGGCACGTACGCGCAGTCGGTGACCGCGGAGAACACGTCGGCCCGGCCGGCCAGGTCCGCGCCGCCGGCGTCGGTGTCCACGCCGCACGAGCCGGTCAGCGGCAGCACGATCATCTCGTTCCCGCCGGTGTCGCCCAGCTCGACCTCTCCCGCGGCCAGGTCCAGGACGCGCAGGCCGCTGTACCCCCACCGGGCCACCTCGGGCGTGATGCGCACGATCTCCCGTCCGTCGGCCGTGCTCCCGGCCGGGAAATGCCAGTTCAAAGTCTCATTCTGGATCGTCATGGCCGAACCGTAACATCGTGGACCAGCGCGCACGCGGCGTCCGCCGCCGCCGCGAACGCTTCCTCACCCATACGCTCCCCGCAGGAAGTCCTCGACCTCTTCCGTCGTCGGCATCGCCGAGGAGCACTCCAGCCTGGTGGTGACGATCGCCCCGGCCGCGTTGGCGAAGGTGATGATCCGCTCCAGCGGCCACCCGGCCAGCAGCCCGTGGCACAGCGCGCCGCCGAACCCGTCGCCGGCGCCGATCCCGTTGACCACCTCGACCCGGATCGGCGGGATCTCGACCTCCTCGTCCTTGGTCCGCGCGTACACCCCCGCCGGGCCCTGCTTGACCACCGCGAGCTCCACGCCCGCCTCCAGCAGCGCCTCGGCCGCGGCCCGCGCGTCCCGCGTGCCGACCGCGGTGTCCACCTCGTCCAGGTTGCCCACGGCCACGGTGACGTGGGGGAGCGCGGCCTGGACCTGCTCGCGGGCCTCCTCCCGCGAGGCCCAGAACACCGGCCGGTAGTCCAGGTCGAGCACGGTCAGCGGCGCCCGGCCGCGGGCCTGCCAGGCCGCGTGATGCGCGGCGCGGCTCGGCTCGGCGCACAGCCCGGTCACCGTGGCCCAGAACAGCCGGGCCTTCTGGATTTCGGTGATCGGGATCTCTTCCGGCTTGATCTCCAGGTCGGGCGCCTTGGGGTAGCGGTAGAACCAGATCGGGAAGTCGTCGGGCGGGAAGATCTCGCAGAACGTCACCGGCGTGGGCAGCTCCGGCACGGCGGTCACGAACGCGTCGTCCACGCCGAACTCGCCCAGGGCCCGGTGCACGAAACGGCCGAACGGATCCGCGCCGGTCCGGGTGATCACCGCCGACGTGCGGCCGTGCCGGGCCGCGGCGACCGCGACGTTCGTCGCGCTGCCGCCCAGGAACTTCCCGAACGTCTCGACGTCCTCCAGCCCGACCCCGGTCTGCAGCGGGTAGATGTCCACCCCGACCCGGCCCATGGTGAGCACGTCGTAGCTCACCGCTGGCCGCCGGGCGGACCTCGGCCACCAGCACCGGCTGCTGGCGGTGCCGGGACAGCTCGCACGCCTCGGCCACGTAGAACGCCTCCAGGGCGTCCTCCAGCGTGCACGGGCTCGCCGTCCGCTCGGCGGCGACCCCGATGAACGCGGCTAGTTCGGCCACGTACGCGTCCCCGAACCGCCCCATGAAGTCGCGGTGAGGTGGTCCAGCCGGGAAGCTCTCGCCCGGATCGGCCGAGCGCAGCGGCATCCGGTCGTCCAGCCCGGCGCAGACGCTGCCCGCGGAGCCGAGCACTTCGAGCCGCACGTCGTACCCCGCGTCGTTGTACCGGCCGCAGGACACCACGGCCAGCGTGCCGTCGTCCAGGGTCAGCGTGGCGCTGGCCGTGTCGACGTCTCCGGCGGCCCGGAAGAACTCCTCGCCCCGGTTCGCGCCCGTCGCGTACACCTGCACGACCTCGCGGCCGGACACCCAGCGGATCGCGTCGAAGTCGTGCACCGCGCAGTCGCGGAAGATCCCGCCCGACCCCGAGATGTACCCGGCCGGTGGCGGCGCCGCGTCGAACGTCGTCGACCTGATCGTGTGCAGCCAGCCGAGCGACCCCGACCGCGCCGCCTCCCGGGCCGCCCGGAACCCGGCGTCGAACCGCCGCTGGAACCCGATCTGCACCGCCGTCGCGCTCCCGCTGGTCGACTTGATCACGTCCAGCGTGCCTTCCACGTCGGGGGCGACCGGCTTCTCGCAGAACACCGGCACCCCGGCCCGCACCCCCCGCTTGATCAGCTCCGGATGCGTCCCGGTCGGCGCCGCGATGACCAGCCCGTCGACGCCCGCCTCGAGCAGTTCAGTCACCGACCCGGCCGTCTGCGCCCCGAACCGCCCGGCCACCTCCCGCGCCCGGCCCAGGTCCGCGTCCGTGATGATCAGCGAGTCAACCCCCGGCAGTCCGCGCAGCGTGCTGGCGTGGAACACGCCGATCCGCCCCACTCCGATGAGTCCGATACGCATGAAGTTCCCCTGCGATGCCCGGTGATCTGGTGATCACAGCTTTGCCGTGCCCCGCGGCTATGTCAAGGTGATGTCCTATTGATATTACATACTCTAAAGCAGACATAGAAGAGCCTCTCTAGCGGAGTGAAACCGGGGTTTCACTCCGTTTCCCGGCGTCGCCCACAGTGGCGGTACGCTGCTTGCGGCCTTGATAAACGCGTCGTCCAGGAGCCGCAAGCTCATGCTGAGCCAGCACCTCATCGATTCCCTGTTCCCGCCGGATCTGCCCGAGCCCGAGTACTGGGAGCGCCGCTACCCGCCGCGCGACCTGCCCGAAGGCGCCGAAGTCACCCGGTTCTCGCCCAGCCCGACCGGCTTCCTGCACATCGGCGGCGTGTACGTGGCCACCATCGACGTGGACGTCGCCCGGCACTCCGGCGGCCGCTACCTGGTCCGCCTCGAGGACACCGACCAGGCCCGCGTCACCGAGGGCGCGGCCGAGCAGTTCGCCGAGGCGTTCGCGTACTTCTCCATCGGCCCCGACGAGGACGACGAGACCGGCCACTACGGGCCGTACGCCCAGTCCGGCCGCGCCGATACCTACCTGACCTACGTCCGCGAACTGCTCCGCCAGGGCCAGGCGTACCCGTGCTTCGCGACCAAGCAGGACCTGGAGGAGATCACCGCCCGGCAGCGGGCGGCAGGCGCCTTGCCCGGCTACTACGGCACGTGGGCCATCTGGCGCGACGCCCCCGAAGAGCAGGTCGCCGCGCGGCTGGCCGCCGGGGATCCGTACGTGGTCAGGTTCCGTTCCCCGGGCGTGGCCGGGGCCAGGGTGAGCTTCACCGACGTGATCCGCGGCGAGCTGACCCTGGACGACAACCGCAACGACGCGGTGATCCTGAAGAGCAGCGACACCGAGCCGAGGCTGCCGACCTACCACTTCGCGCACGCCGTCGACGATCACCTGATGCGGGTCACCCTGGTCATCCGCGGCGAGGAGTGGATCTCCTCGGTGCCCCTGCACCTGCAGCTGTTCGACGCGCTCGGCTTCCCTCGCGTCCGGTACGCGCACGTCGCCCTGCTGATGAAGCAGGACGGCGGAAGCCGCCGCAAGCTGTCCAAGCGGAAGGACCCCGAAGCCAGCGTCACCTTCTACATCGAGCAGGGCTTCCCGGCCCCGGCCGTACAGTACTACCTGCGCGGCCTGGCCAACGGGCGGCTGGCCGAGATGCCACTGGACCAGGCGCTGGCCGAGCCGATCAGGCTGTCCGAGATGGGCACCGCAGGCCCGCTGGTCGACATGGTCAAGCTCGACGACATCTGCGCCGACTACATCGCCACCCTGCCCGGCGAGCAGATCCTGTCCGAGGTCATCACCTGGGCCCGCCGCTACGATCCCGGCCTCGTGCCGATCCTGGAAGCCAATCGGGCCCTGGCCCTGCGCGCCCTGGCCATCGAGCGCGAGAACACCGACAACCCGCGTAAGGACCTGCGCAAGTGGGCCGACTTCCGGGCCGTCTACGGCTACTTCTTCAACGAGATATTCGACCTCGTAACCGATCCGGAAGACCCCCGGTTCGGCGGCTTGGACCCGGACCTGGTCCGCGCCGTCGCCGACGCCTTCGCCCGCAACTACACCCCGCCGGGGGAGGACGCCCAGGCCTGGTTCGGCCAGATCCGCCAGCTCGCCGCCGACCTCGGGTTCGCGCCGAACCAGAAGGCCTACAAGCAGGACCCGGAGGCCTACCCAGGCTCGATCCGCGAAGCCTCCCAGATCATCCGTATCCTGCTCACCGGGACGCCGCGCAGCCCCGACCTGCCTCTCGTAGCCGCCGCGCTCGGCACCGACGAGGTGCTGCGCCGGATCCGCGCCATTCTGTAACGTTCCCGGAACGATCCGGGCGTACCGTGACCTTCATGAGGCGCGGTACCCGGACGCAGACGCTCGGTTGGGTGCTGGCCGCAGTCGGCTGTTCCTGCTGACGGCGGATATGGTCCTGCTCGGGCTGAACGCCGCCCGGGTCGACACCGGCCGGGTCCGCCGAACGCGATCCTGGGCGTGGCGATCCGTGGCCTACACCGGGCGCCGGGCGCCTGATCACCAGCCGCCTGCCCGGCAACGCCGTCGGCTGGCTGCTGGGCCTGATCGGCGTAACGATAGCGACCTCCACCTTCGCTGAGCAGTACGCGCTGTACGGGCTGGCCACCGCCCGCGGCTCGGTGCCCGGAGCCCGGTCGGTCGGGGCCCTGGCCGGAGCAGCCGCCGCGCTCACCGTCATACTGCTGTTGTTCCTCATCCTGCTGTTCCCGGACGGGCGGCTGCCGTCGCGCCGCTGGCGGCCGGTGCCTGGGCGCTGTTCGTGGTCGCGGCGGCCTGGGTCACGCAGATGCTGCAAGCGGGCACGAAAATCAGCGGCGGACTCACCAACGCCCTGGTCGCGGCGAACGCCACCTACCCGAACCCGCTCCGGATCCTCCCGCGTCACGGATGGTACAGCGGCCTGCTGATGCTGATCTTCGTGCTCGGGATCGTGACCGGGGTGCTGGTCATAGCCTCGGTGTTCGTGCGGCGCCGCGGCGCGAGCTCGGAGCTGCGCAAGCAGCTGGCCTGGCTGGGCTATGTCGGCGCGCTGACCGTCGTGTGGGTCGCCGCGCAGATCTTGACGGCCTGGTCGCCCCGGCCCCGTCTCCAACAGCTGGCTCGGCACGGTGATCTGGAGCTTCTTGGAGCTCACCCCGCTAGCGGGCATCCCGGTCGCGTGTCGCTGTGGCGGTCATGAAGTACCGGCTCTATGAGATCGACAAGATCATCAGCCGGACCCTGGCCTACGCCATCGTGACCGGCCTGCTGGTCGGCGTGTACGCCGGGCTGGTGCTGCTGGCCACCCAGGTACTCACGATCAAGTCGCCGGTCGCGGTCGCCGTCGCCACGCTGGCCGCCGCCGCATTGTTCACCCCGCTGCGGTCTCGGGTGCAGCATCTGGTGGACCGCAAGTTCAACCGGACCCGGTACGACGCCGACCAGACCGTTACCGCGTTCGCGGCCCGGCTCAAGGACGCCGTCGACCAGGACGCGGTCCGCGCCGACCTCCTCGGCGTAGTGCATCGCTCCCTGGAGCCCACCCACGCCGCGGTCTGGGTCCGGCCGGTCCGCTAGCGGCCAGTTTCCAGCCTCCTCTCCATAGCGAGCCGAGCGTACTCCTGGCCGAGATCACCGCGGTAGTAGGCTGCCCGTGGCCACATGTCAGCGACGCCAGGAGGCGACATGCCGCTCTTCTCGAATCCGCAGAACCCGAACCCGGGCGCGTGGGAGCCGGAGGCGGCCGAGGGCCGGCTGGCCAAGACGGTCGGCGCCAGCGAGGCGGGCGTGTTCACCTCTGACCTGTCGGTATCGGAGTACGTGCTGCTCGGCGAGGCCGGATTCGAGCCGCTCGGGTTCGTGGTCGGCTCCTCGATCTACCACGTCGGCCTGCAGATCGGCCGCTGGAGCAAGAACCAGGAGCTGCAGGTCCTGACCCAGGCCATGTACCACGCCCGGGAGCTGGCCATGGCCCGGATGCGGTCCGAGGCCGACCACCTGTCGGCCGACGGCATCGTCGGGGTCCAGCTGCGGATGCAGATGTACTCCTGGGGCCAGAACTGCCTGGAGTTCGTGGCCACCGGGACCGCGGTCCGCCACCTGGCCGGACGGGGCGCGCACCGCGCGCCCGACGGCCGCGCGTTCACCTCGGACCTGTCGGCGCAGGACTTCTTCCGGCTGCTCGCGGCCGGCGCGGTGCCGGTCTCCTTCGTGCTCGGCACCTGCGTCTATCACATCGCCCACCAGAGCGTGATGCAGAGCATGCGCCAGGCCTACCAGAACCAGGAGATGATGCAGTTCACCCAGGGCGTCTATGAGGCCCGCGAGCTGGCCCTGACCCGGATGCAGGCCGAGGCCGCCGAGGCCAAGGCGTCCGGCATCGTCGGCGTGACGGTGGACGTCAAGAACCACGTCTGGGGCGCGCACGCGACCGAGTTCCTGGCCACCGGCACCGCCGTCCGCCGGCTCACCGACGAGCACCGGCTGCCGGAAACCTCGCCCAAGCCCACCTTCACCCTCGGCCTGGACAACTAGAGGCCCGGCCGCCGCCGATCACCTCATCGGCACCGCGGGCATTGATGACCCGCTCCGGCGCGATGCCGAACTTCTCGGCCCGCACCGTCCCGTTACCGAGCCAGTCGAGCTGGCCCGGCGCGTGCGCGTCGGTGTCGATCGCGAACCGGCAGCCCGCCTCGGCCGCCAGCCCCAGCAGCCGGTCCGGCGGATCCATGCGCTCCGGGCGGCAGTTGATCTCCACCGCGACGCCGTGCTCCCGGCACGCGCCGAACACCGCCGCCGGATCGAACACCGACTCCGGCCGCCGACCGCGCCCGCCGCCCAGCAGCCGGCCGGTGCAGTGCCCGAGCACGTCCGCGTGCGGGTTGCGGATCGCGGCGACCATCCGCTTGGTCATCGGCCCGGCGGGCATCCGCAGCAGGGAGTGGACGCTGGCCACCACCACGTCGAGCCGGGCCAGCAGGTCCTCGCGCTGGTCGAGCGAGCCGTCCTCCAGGATGTCGACCTCGATCCCGGTCAGGATCCGGAACGGCGCCAGCTCCGCGTTCAGCGTCTCGATCAGCGCGAGCTGGGCCTCCAGCCGTTCGGCGGTCAGCCCGTTGGCCACCGTCAGCCGCGGCGAGTGATCGGTCAGCGCGATCCACTCGTGCCCAAGCACCCGGGCCGCCTCGGCCATCTCCAGCGGCGGACTGCCGCCGTCCGACCAGTCCGAGTGCGTGTGGCAGTCACCGCGCAGCGCCGCCCGCAAGCCGTCCGGCGAAGACGGCGGCCGCTCGCCGAGCAGCCGGGTCAGGTAGCCGGGCTGCTGGCCGGCCGCGGCCTCGGCGATGACCTGGGCGGTGGTCGCGCCGATCCCCGGCAGCGCCTCCAGCGTGCCCGCCTTCAGCCGCCGCTCGACCTCGCCCGGCGCCAGGTCGCCGACCACCTGCGCGGCCCGCCGGAAGGCCCGCACCCGGTAGGTGGGCGCCCCACCCCGCTCCAGCTCGAACGCGATCTGCCGCAACGCCTGCCCAGGGTCCACTGGTGGACTTTACCCCGGTCGTTCGCCAGGCATCCCCGCCGGTTCGGGCACAATTGAGCCTGTGCACGTCGCGCTGCTCGGGCCGCTGGAGGTCCGCACCGACGGCGACCCGGGGGAGATCGTCGAGGTTGCCGGGGCCAGGCTGCGCGCGCTGCTGATCATGCTGGCCCTGCACCCCGGCCAGCTCGTCACGGCCAGCCAGCTGATCGACGGCCTGTGGCCGCAGGAGATGCCGGCCGGCGCGGGCAACGCGCTGCAGGCCCTGGTGTCCCGGCTGCGCCGCGCCCTGCCCGAGGCGGTGATCGAATCCCGTCCGTCCGGATACCAGCTGAAGATTGACCCGCGCTCGACCGACATCGTCCGGTTCGAGGACCTGGTGGCCGCCGGTCGCGCCCAGCTGCGGGACGACCCGGCCGCCGCCGGCCAGACCCTCCGCCAGGCGCTCGCCCTGTGGCGCGGCCCAGCCCTGGCCGACGTGGCCGACACCGACTTCGGCCAGGCCGCGATCGCCCGGCTCGACGAGGTGCGGCTGACCGCCATCGAGCAGCGCGTCGATGCCGACCTGCGCACCGGGAACACCGCGTCGCTGGTCGCCGAGCTCGAGGGTCTGGTCGTCGCCCACCCGATGCGCGAGCCGCTGGCCGCGCGCCTGATGCGCGCGCTGAACGCCGCCGGGCGGCGCGGCGCTGCCCTGGAGGTCTACGAGCAGACCAGGAAACGCCTGGTCAACCAGCTCGGCGTGGAGCCGTCGGCCGAACTGGCCGCCCTGCACCTGGACATCCTCCGCGACGAACCACCCGCCGAGGCCGACCCCGGCCCGCCAATCCCGCCAGTCCCGCCAGTCCCGTCAGCAACCACACCAGCCACAAGAGCACCAACCTGCGCGCCGAGCTCACCAGCTTCGTGGGCCGCGACGCCGAACTCCGGCAGGTCGCCGAGCTCCTGGGCGCGTACCGCCTGATCACGCTCACCGGCCCCGGCGGCGCGGGCAAGACCCGGCTGGCCGTCGAGGCGGCCCGGGCCGAACTGCCCGCCACGCCCGACGGGGTGTGGCTGGTCGAGCTGGCCCCGGTCACCGACCCCGCCGACGTCACCTCCGCGGTCCTGTCCGCGCTCGGCCTGCGCGAGCAGGTGCTGGTCTCCCCGAGCAGGGCGCGCCGGCCGATGCCCGAGACGTCCTTGCCCCCCGACGAGCTGAGCCGGCTGCTGTCCGCCCTGGCCGCCAAGCGCACGCTCCTGGTCCTGGACAACTGCGAGCACCTGGTGGCCGCGGCCGCCGCGCTGGCCGACCGCGTGCTGGCCGCCTGCCCGCAGGTTCGCATCATGGCCACCAGCCGCGAACCCCTGAACATCACCGGTGAGGCGCTCTGGACCGTAGGCCCGCTGACCTTGCCGCCGGACCCCGCCGTAACGTCTCTTTCTGCCGAACGGTCCGTGGTCCACGACTTCGCGTCGGTCCGCCTGCTTACCCAGCGGGCCCGTGCCGTGGTGCCTAGCTTCGCGGTCACGCACGACAACGCGCCCGCCGTGGCGGCCATCTGCCGGGCGCTCGACGGCATGCCGCTGGCCATCGAGCTGGCCGCGGCCCGGCTGCGCACCATGGCCCCGGAGCAGATTGAAGCTCGTCTTGGTGACCGGTTCCAGCTGCTCAGCAGCGGCAGCCGCACCGCGATGCCCCGGCACCAGACGCTGCGCGCGGTGGTGGACTGGAGCTGGGACCTGCTCGACGACGCCGAGCGCGCGCTCTGGCGCCGGTTCTCGGTCTTCACCGGCGGCGCCACCCTGGAGGCGGCCGAGCAGGTCTGCTGCGGCTCCGGCCTGCCCGCCGCCCGGGTCCTGGACCTGCTCACCGCGCTGGCCGAAAAGTCATTGCTGACCGTGCGCCACGACCCGCCCCGGTACCGGATGCTCGAGATCATCCGGGCCTACGGCCAGGAACGGCTGACCGAGGCGGGGGAGTCAGGACGAGGTCCGCGAGGCGCACGCGCAGTACTTCACGCGGCTGGCCGAGGCGAGCCAGGACCACCTGCTCCGCGCGGAGCAGCTCGACTGGCTGGAGAAGCTGTCCGCGGACCAGGACAACCTGCACGCCGCGATCCGCGGCGCGGTCGCGGCCGGCGACGGGCCGGCCGCCGTGCGGCTGGCCGCCGCGCTCGGCTGGTACTGGTCCCTGCGCAGCATGAAGATCGAGGGGGCCGAGCTGATCGCCGAGGCGGTCAGCGTCCCGGGGGCCGTGGCGGCGGCGGACCCCGAGAACCTGGCCGTGGCCTACGCGATGGGCGCGCTGCTGGCCATGGACACGCCCCTGCGCGCCACCGGCCTTGACTGGCTGGACCGGGCTGCCGCGCTCGCCGCTCGGATAACCGATCCAGTCAACCCGATCATGCCGCTGCTCGGCCCGCTCGCCTCGCTCTTCGGGGCGTCCGGCCCGGCGCCCGGAAGTGGGCAGCGTCCGGTCGGCCCGGACGTCTTCGACGACGCGGCCAGTGACCCCGATCCGTGGGTGGCCGCGATCGCCCGAGTCCTCCGCGGGCATTGGGCGCTCAACCTCGGTCGGCGGCACGCCCAGGCGGAAGCGGATTTCCTGGCCGCGGTGAGCATCCTGGCCGAGCTGGGGGAGCGGTGGGGACAGGCGGTGGCGCTCGGCGGCCTGGCCATGCTGGAAGGGTGGCGGGGCGAGCACGCCGTCGCGGTCGGCCATTACCGGCAGGCCACGGAACTCGTCGCCGCCTTCGGTAGCACCGAAGACGAGCTGCAGTTCCGCCTGTTCATGGTGCGGCAACTGTGGCTCGCCGGCGAGCGGGAGGCGGCCCGAGCCGAGCTGTCCCGGGCGCTGCCCGACGCCGAGCGGCTCGGCCTGCCCGAGCTCCGGGCCTATGCCGTCTACACCGCCGGCGACCTCGCCCGCCTGGACGGCCGGGCCGAGGCCGCGCGCGAGGCCCTGACCCGGGCAGTGCAGATGGCTATCTCGTCGGATCTGGCCCAGCAGATCCGCGCGGTGGCCGCCACCGGGCTCGGCTACCTGGCCGGCGCCGAAGACGATCTGGACGCGGCCCGCGACTGGCACGCCCAGGCGCTGGCCGCCGCCCGGTCCTCGGGTGACGCGCCGGTGATCGCCGAGGCCCTGACCGGGCTGGCCGATCTCGCGCTGCGCGAGAACGACGCGGAGCGGGCCGCCGAGCTGCTCGGAGCGAGCGTCGCGATCCGGGGAACCACGGACCGTTCGGTCCAAGATGAAAAAAGGGTCGCCGACCTGGCACGGTCCGTGCTCGGCGAGGCCCGCTACGGCCAGGCATACCAGCGCGGCCAGCGCGTCACGGTTGACACGCTGGCCGCACTGGTCCCTATCACACCCGGCGCTTGAACGCCCGCACCGCGAGCGGCGCGAACACCACGGTGAACGCCACCGCGTAGAGCAGGGACTCGACCGCCGGCCGGGCGACCGGACCGGAGACCATGAGCCCGCGTACGGCGTCGGAGATCAGCGACACCGGGTTCGCCTTCGACCAGGCCTGCAGCCACCCCGGCATCGAGGCGGTGGGGACGAACGCGTCGCTGGTGAATGTGATCGGGAACAGCACCACGAACCCGAAGATCTGCACCTTCTCCGGGTTGGCCGCGAGCATGGCCACCAGCACCAGCGCCCAGGAGATGGCCAGGGTGCTGACCAATATCAGGGCGAAGGCGGCGAGCACGCCCAGCGGGCTGGTGCCGACCCTGAACCCGAGGATGTACCCGATTCCCAGCAGCATGACGAGCGCCCAGGTCTGCTTGGCCAGGTCGGCTAGCAGGCGGCCGGACAGGGGCGCGAACCTGGCGATCGGCAGCGACCGCAGCCGGTCGAAGAACCCCTTCTCCAGGTCGGTGGACAGGCCGGTGGCCGTGTTCAGCGTGGTGAACAGCGAGTTCTGCACCAGGATGCCCGGCAGCGCGAACAGCAGGTAGGCCTTCGGCGAGCCCCCGATTGCGCCGCCGAACACGAACGTGAACAGGAGCAGGAACATCACCGGCTGGACGCTGAAGTCGATCACCTCGGTCGGGTTGTGCTTGATCTGCACGAGCGTCCGCCAGGCCAGCGAGAACGTCTGCCGCAGCCCCTCGACCGGCCCGACCCGCGGCGTCAGCGCCCGCTCGCCGTCGCCCGCACCCGCACCCGCGCCCGCGCCCGCGCCATCCGGATTATCCGAAACCGTACTATCCATAATCGTGCTTACCGCGGTCATGCCGCCACGCTCCCTTCTGCGTCTTCGGTCCGGCGGCCGGTCAGCGACAGGAACACCTCGTCCAGGCTCGATCCGCGCAGGGTGAGCTCGGCGACACCGATGCCCTCGTCGTCGAGCCGCCGCACCACGGCGGGCATCAGCCGCTCGTCGCTGACCGGCGCAGTCACCGTGGTGTTGCTGACCTCGGGCTCGGCGCGGGTGATCGCGGCCACGACCGCGGTCACCGCCGGCACATCGGCCGGGCGGCTCGGCCGCACGGCCAGGGTCAGCGCGCCGGTCCGGGCCTTGAGCTCTTCCGGCGTCCCGGTCGCGATCACGGTGCCGTGGTCGATGACCGCGATCTCGCTGGCCAGCTGGTCGGCCTCTTCCAGGTACTGGGTGGTGAGCAGCACCGTGACCCCGGTCGCGGCCAGGCCGCGGACGATGTCCCACATCTCGTTGCGGCTGCGCGGGTCGAGCCCGGTGGTCGGCTCGTCCAGGTAGAGCACCCGCGGCCGGGTGACCAGGCTGGCGGCCAGGTCCAGCCGCCGGCGCATGCCGCCGGAGTAGGTCTTGGCCGCCCGGTCGGCGGCGTCGCTGAGCCGGAACACGGCCAGCAGGTCCCGCGCCCGGGCCCGGGACTCGGCCCGTGACTGGCCGGTCAGCCGCCCGATGAGGATGAGGTTCTCCAGCCCGGTGAGCGTCTCGTCCACCGAGGCGTACTGCCCGGTCAGCCCGGTGAGCTGCCGGACCTGGTGTGCGTGGTCCACCACGTCGTGCCCGCAGACCGCGGCGTGCCCGCCGTCGGGCCGCAGCAGCGTGGCGAGGATCCGCACGGCAGTGGTCTTTCCTGCGCCGTTCGGGCCCAGGAGGCCGAATACCGTGCCGGTGCGAACGGCGAGGTCGATCCCGTCCAACGCGACGGTATCGCCGAACCGCTTGGCCAGCCCTTCGGCAACTATTGAGTACGTCATGCCCCTACCGTGCCGTCCCGCCCTGACAGGCCGCCCAGATCGCGCTGACGCGGCTGACCGAGCGCTGACATCCCGCTGACACGGCCGTGCGGTGAGATAAGACTTCAGAACATGTTCCATGTGGATTCCGAGGTCGGCCGGCTGCGGCAGGTCATCCTGCACCGCCCTGGCCTCGAGCTCAAGCGCCTGACCCCGGACAACGCGGCCGACCTGCTGTTCGACGACGTGCTCTGGGTCAGCCGGGCGCAGGCCGAGCACGACGCGTTCGCCGAGGTGCTGCGCTCGCGCGGCGTCGTGGTCCACTACTACGGCGACCTGCTGGCCCAGACCCTGGAGGTCCCGGAGGCCCGCGAGTACCTCCTGGACCGGGTGTTCGACTCACGCTGGCACGGGCCGCTGGCCGCCGCGACCCTGCGGGCCTCGATGGACGGGCTGGACTCGGCCCGCCTGGCCGAGTTCCTGGCGGGCGGGATCACCAAGCGCGAGATCGCCGAGCTCGGCCCCGAGCCCAAGAGCATCGCGTTCCATTCCCTCGACCCCGACGGGTTCGTGCTCGCCCCGCTGCCGAACCTGCTCTACCAGCGCGACACGTCATGCTGGATCTACGGCGGCGTCTCCATCAACGCGATGCGCTGGCCGGCCCGTATCCCGGAGACCGTCTCCGACGAGGCCATCTACCGCTGGCACCCGATGTTCGCGCAGGCCCGGTTCGACGTCTGGTACCACGGCGCCGACGCCGCGCCCGCCACCATCGAGGGCGGCGACATCCTGGTCATCGGCAACGGGGCGGTGCTGGTCGGGATGAGCGAGCGGACCACCCCGCAGGCCGTCGAGGTGCTCGCCCACCGGCTGTTCGAGGCCGGGGCGGCCCGCTGCCTGGTCGCGATCGACATGCCCAAGACCCGCGCGTTCATGCACCTGGACACGCTGCTGACCATGGCGGACTACGGCGTCTTCACCAAGTACGCGGGGATGGGCATGCTGCCGTCCTACACGGTCGAGCCCGGGGCCAGCGCCACCGAGCTCAAGGTCACCGACCATCCGCCGGAGGACATGCACCGGGCCATGGCCGCCGCGCTCGACCGGCCCTTCATCACCGTCCTGACCGCGGTCCAGGACGTCCACTCCGCGCAGCGCGAGCAGTGGGACGACGGCTGCAACGTGCTGGCCGTCGAGCCGGGAGTGGTCGTGGCCTACGAGCGGAACGTGACCACCAACACCTACCTGCAGGACAACGGCATCGAGGTGCTCACCGTCCCGGGCGGCGAACTCGGCCGCGGCCGGGGCGGCCCCCGCTGCATGAGCTGCCCCATCGAACGCGACGCCTGACCTGCCTGCCGCATGATCGTGGACCGAAAAGGGCGTCATAGCAACCGTAACGTCCACGATAATGTTTTCGACCCGGCAGGAGACGGGCTTTTCGTGAACCTAGCCGATTAGCATGAGGCCATGAGCAGCAGCCGGATGCCGGCCGTGTACCTGAGCCACGGCGCGCCGCCGCTGGCCGACGACCCGATCTGGCCGGGGGAGCTGGCGACGTGGGCGAAAGCGTTGCCGCGGCCGGAGTCGATCCTGGTCATCTCGGCGCACTGGGAGAACGCGCCCACCTCGGTGAGCGCGACCCGCACGGTCCCGCTGTACTACGACTTCTGGGGCTTCCCCAAGCACTACTACGAGGTGACCTATCCGGCGCCCGGCGCGCCCGCGCTGGCCGAGGCGGTCCGCAAGCTACTCGGCGGCCAGGTGCACGAGCACGCCGACCGGGGCCTGGACCACGGCGCGTATGTGCCGCTGGTCGAGATGTACCCGCAGGCCGACGTGCCGGTCATCCAGCTGTCCATGCCCACCTTGAACCCGCGCGAGCTGATGGACCTGGGCCGCAAGCTCGCCCCGCTGCGCGACGAGGGCGTGCTGATCATGGGCAGCGGGTTCTTCACCCACAACCTGCGGGAGTTCGTGTTCGAGGGCCCGGTGCCGGAGTGGTCGCGTGATTTCGACGACTGGGGCCGGGACGTGCTGGCCGACGGCGATGTGGACGCGCTGCTCGACTTCCAGCACAAGGCCCCGGCCGCGCATACCGCGCACCCGCGTACCGAGCACTTTGCGCCACTGTTCGTCACCCTCGGCGCGGGCGAGTCCGATCTGGCCGGGCAACGCCCGGTGATCGAGGGCTTCTGGGGTGGCCTGGCCAAACGCTCGGTCCAGCTGGGCTGAGGGTCACAAGGTGAGACGCGCAATCTTAGGGTCTGTCTAGCACCCGTCCCGAACGGCCTATGGTCTAGACATGACCACGAACGACACGCTGCGCGTAACCGACTCACGAACCGGCCGCAGCTACGAACTCCCTATCGTCGATGGCGCTATCCGCGCGATGGACCTACGGCAGATCAAGACGTCCGAAGACGACTTCGGATTGCTCTCCTATGACCCGGCCTTCCAGAACACCGCGAGCTGCCGCAGCGCCATCACCTTCATCGACGGCGACAAGGGCATCCTGCGCTACCGCGGCTACCCGATCGAGGAACTGGCCCAGCGCGCGTCCTTCCTCGACGTGGCCTGGCTGCTGCTGCACGGCGACCTGCCGGACAAGAAGGAGTCGGCCGCCTGGGCCTACCAGATCGCCCACCACACCTACGTGCACGAGAACGTCAAGAAGTTCATCGACGGCTTCCACCACGACGCCCACCCGATGGGCATCCTGGTCAGCACCCTGGCTGCGCTGTCCACCTTCTACCCCGAGGCGAAGGCGGTCCACAACCGGGCGAACCAGGATGAGCAGGTCGTGCGGCTGATCGCCAAGATGCCCACGCTTGCGGCCTTCGCCTACCGGCACGCGCGCGGCCTCCCGTACGCCTACCCGGACGACGACCTGTCCTACGCGGGCAACTTCCTCAACATGATGGCGAAGATGACCGAGCCCAAGTACAGCCCCAACCCGGTGCTCGAGCACGCCCTGGACGTCCTGTTCATCCTGCACGCCGACCACGAGCAGAACTGCTCCACCAACGCGATGCGCGGCGTGGCCAGCTCTCAGGTCGACCCGTACTCGGCGGCGGCCGCGGCGGCCGCGGCGCTGTACGGCCCGCTGCACGGCGGCGCGAACGAGCAGGTGCTCAACATGCTCCGCGAGATCGGCTCGGTCGACAACGTGCCCGCGTACATCACCCGGGTCAAGAACGGCGAGCTGCGCCTGATGGGGTTCGGCCACCGCGTGTACAAGAACTTCGACCCGCGGGCCACGATCATCAAGGGCGTCGCCGACGAGGTGTTCGAGGTCACCGGGCGCAATCCGCTGCTCGACATCGCGCTCGAGCTGGAGCGGATCGCCCTGGACGACGACTACTTCATCAGCCACAAGCTCTACCCGAACGTGGACTTCTACTCGGGCATCATCTACCAGGCCATGGGCTTCCCGGTGGCCATGTTCCCGGTCCTGTTCGCGATCGGCCGCATGCCCGGCTGGCTGGCTCAGTGGCAGGAGGGCTCGGCCGACCCGGAGCAGAAGATCGCCCGGCCGCGGCAGATCTACGTGGGTGAGACCCTGCGCCACCTCGACGGAGAGGGGGAGGGCGCCTGACTGCACCTATTTCCGGGCTGGACCTGCCGCCCGGCTCACCATTCGGGGTGGCCAACCTGCCCTATGGCGTGTTCTCGGCCGGTGACCGGAACCCCAAAGCCCCGCGGGTCGGGGTCCGGATCGGCGACTCGGTGCTCGACCTGGTACCGGCGCTCGGCGAGCAGGTCTTCGCCGAGCCGTCGCTGAACGCATTCCTGGCCCAGGGCCGGGCCCGGTGGAGCGACGTCCGGGCCCGGATCACCGAGCTGGTGACCGAGCCGCGGCATCGCGCCACCGTCGAGCCCGCGCTGCACCCGCTGTCCGGGGTGCGGCTGCACCGGCCGTTCGAGGTAGGCGACTACGTCGACTTCTACGCCAGCGAGAACCACGCGACCAACGTCGGGCGGCTGTTCCGGCCGGGCGGCGAGGCGCTGATGCCCAACTGGAAGTACCTGCCCGTCGGGTATCACGGGCGTTCGGGCACCGTGGTGCTGTCCGGTACGCCGGTCACTCGCCCCCGCGGGCAGCGTCCGGCGGAGGCTGGCCCGACATTCGGCCCGACGTTCGGCCCGTCCCAGCGGCTGGACTTCGAGGCTGAGGTCGGCTTCGTGGTCGGTGTCGGGTCACCGCTGGGCTCGCCGATCGGGGTCGACGCGTTCGCTGACCACGTGTTCGGCGCGTTCCTGGTCAACGACTGGTCGGCCCGCGACATCCAGGCCTGGGAGTCGCGGCCGCTCGGCCCGTTCCTGGCCAAGTCGTTCGCCACCTCGATCTCACCCTGGGTCGTGCCGCTCGAGGCGCTGGCGCACGCCCGGGTCCGCCCGCCGCCGCAGGACCCCGAACCGCTGCCCTACCTGTCCGGCCGCGACAACTGGGGCCTGGACCTCGCGCTGGAGATCAAGCTCAATGGCCAGGTGATCGCCCGGCCGCCGTTCGCCTCCATGTACTGGACGCCCGCCCAGATGCTGGCCCACCTGACCGTGAACGGCGCCTCGACCCGGACCGGGGACTTCTACGCCTCGGGCACGGTCAGCGGCCCGGACCGCGAGCAGCGCGGCTGCCTCCTGGAGCTGAGCTGGGGCGGCGCCGAACCGCTCACCTGCCCGACGGCTCGTACGGTCCTTCCTGGAGGACGGCGACGAGGTCACGATCACCGCCACCGCACCCGCCGCCGATGGCGCCGCATCGGCTTCGGCGAGGTAACCGGCCGGATCCTGCCCGCTTCTAGCGACTAGCCTGTTCACGAAGGACTAGAACCACGGCTGATTCCCAGGGCGTTACGCCAGCGCGTCCGAATTCAGCTTCGCCCAAAGCCTGAGCCCACGGCTTCGCCCGATCCAAAGGCCGATCACGAGGCCAACCACGGCGATGAGCAGCGGAGCAGCTCGGCGGAAGTGAATGGCCGTGGAGCAGGTCCGACGCGAGCAAGGCGACGACGAACAGTATGCGCGAAGCCACATCGGCAAGAAGAAAGAAATCAACAAGGCGAGCGCGACGCCGTCCAGAACACGTGGTTACCGGTAAGCGACACCGGATCGGGGCCTGCTGGCCTGCAGCTGTAAGAACAAACCCCCCCATAACACGAACATCGCACGTAATCGTGCGCAAGGCAAGACCAAGAATTCCCCTTATTAACCTCTAATTTCAGTCGGATATGTCGTCGACCGGTAGGTCAGGGCATTCGTGAGAATGGTGTTTCCGGCCCTGGCTCAGCCGTCCTCGTCTTCGGCCAGGGCGATCGCCAACCCCAGTCCCTCGGCGATGTTCATCGTGGCCGAGACGATGCGCGCTGTGCCCACGATGGGCGCCACCGCGACGAGAATATCTTCGGCGTCATCGATGGTGAGGCCTATCTCGGCCGCCGCTTCGATGTTGAACGCGTAGGAAGCGGCGGGTGCGTCCACCGCGACGAGGGCCGCGACCCGGGCGATCATGAGCTCGCGGGGGGACAGATCGCTGTTCTCCAGCGACGCGGCGGTCATCACCGCGAGCGTGTCGAGGACGGGCGTGTCAGTTTCGGGCATGGTGGCTCTTCCCTTGAAAGTCTTGAGGCTGGTACGCGCATCAATTACGGCGCCGGTTCGGCCGCCGCTGGATCCCAGGCCTTAGGCGGCTGATCGGCTCGTCACCGAACTCGCCTCCGGCCTGCGCTTACCGATACTCGATGCAGGGTTTATCCCTGTCATCACCCGCCACGGGTGACGCAGCGCTCGCTTGCTTCGGGTTCTGTCCTGGCCCTCAGCCCTGAGCCGTGCCCGTCCGCGGCCCACTGCCGCAGTTTCTTGCGGTCGAGCTTGCCCACGCTGGTCAGCGGTATGGCCGGCACGATCGTGATCTGCCGCGGGTACTTGTTCGCCCCCAGGTGCCTCCGCGCGTGCTCGGTGAGCTCCTCCACGGTGGCCGAAGCCCCGGGCCGCAGCGACACGAACGCCACCACCTCCTCCCCGAGCCGGACATCCGGCCGCCCCACCACCCCGGCCATGGCCACCGCCGGGTGCGCGACCAGCGCCTCCTCCACGTCCCGCGGGAACACGTTGAACCCGCCCCGCAGGATCAGGTCCTTCTTGCGGTCCACCACGTACAGGTAGCCGTCGGCGTCCAGGTGCCCGATGTCACCGGTGTGCAGCCAGCCGCCCGCGAGTACGGTGGCCGCCGAATCCGGCGAATGCCAGTACCCGCTCATCACCCCGGGCGAGCGTACGCAGATCTCGCCGTCCTGGTCCGCGGGCAGCTTCGCGCCGCGTTCGAGTCGTAGTCGCCCTGCCGCTCCAGCGCCAGCTCGGCCTGCCGGGCCAGGTTCTCCTCAGCCATCTCTCCGCCTCAGTCGAGGTTGATCTCGAAGTACGCGCCCTGATCATCGTGGACGATCCGGGCCGAGCCAGTCCAGCCGGCAAATCCGCCGTCCCGGGTTTTCGGCATCCCGACGATAGCGACCCAGGCCTTCCGCCGTCTGGCCCCACAGGTTAGGGTCGCGCTCATGGTGACCGAGACGGAATTCGACCAGCTGCTCGACGTGGTGCGCGAGTTCATCCGGCGCGAGGTGATGCCTGCCGAAGCCGGCATCGACGAAACCGACGAGATTCCCGCCCGGCTGATCGAGCAGGCCAAGGAGATGGGCCTGTACGGCTACGCGCTGCCCACCGAGTACGGCGGCCTCGGCCTGTCGGTGGACCAGCAGGTGCGGCTGACCATCGAGCTCGGCTACACCTGCCCCGCGTTCCGGTCCCTGTTCGGCACGAACAACGGGATCGCCGGGCAGGTCCTGGTCCTGGCCGGCACCGAGGAACAGCGCAAGCAGTGGCTCCCGCGGCTGGCCTCCGGCGAGGTCGTCGCCTCCTTCGCCCTGACCGAGCCCGACGCCGGGTCCGACCCGAGCCGGCTGGTCACCACCGCGCAGCGGGACGACGAGGGCTGGGTCATCGACGGGCTCAAGCGGTACATCACCAATGCCCCCGCCGCGGACGCGTTCATGGTGTTCGCGCGTACCGACCCGGACGCCCCGCCCGGCAAGGGCATCGGCGTCTTCATCGTGCCCGCCCGCATCGACGGGGTGGCGGTGGCGGCCCGCGACCACAAGATGGGCCAGGCCGGCGCCTGGACCGCCGACGTCGCCTTCACCGGCGTCCGCGTCCCCGCCGACGCCCTGGTCGGCGAGGCGGCCCAGGCCGGCTACGCCACGGCCATGCGAAGCCTGGCCCACGGCCGGCTGGTCATCGCCGCCCTCTGCGTCGGTGTCGCGGCCCGCCTGATCGACGAGAGCGTCGCCTACGCCAAGGAACGCTCCCAAGGCGGCCACCGGATCGGCGAGTACCAGCTCGTCCAGGCCATGCTCGCCGACTCTCACACCGAGTACCTGGCCGCCCGGTCCCTGGTCCTGCACGCCGCCGCCGAGTACGACGCGGGCACCGACCAGCGGGTTGCCCCTTCCGCGGCCAAGTACTTCGCCAGCGAGGCCGTCGGCCGGATCGCCGACCGCGCCGTCCAGATCCACGGCGGCTCCGGCTACATCCGCGGCATTCCCGTCGAACGCCTCTACCGCGACGTCCGTCTGTTCCGGATCTACGAGGGCACCAGCCAGATCCAGCAGCTAGTCATCGCCCGCGAGCTGCTCCGCTGAACCGTCGGGCACGAGTGCCGTGAAGAACATGTCCCTGACGTCCCTGACCACGTCAGGGAAGCACTCGGTCAGCGTCTCCATCCACCAGACGATCTCGGGTGAATCCGTGCTGAGCGCCAGCGCCAGCAGATCCCGGGCGCGGTCCGGGTCGCCGGCCTGAGCGAACGCCCGGGCCAGCTCGGCGAGCGCCCGCTGCGCGGAGTACGGGTCGGTGAGGGTGCGGGCCAGCGCCTCGGCCCGGTCCAGGTCGCCGGCGCTGGGCCGCCGCCGCGGCCAGCTCGTCGAGGATCGACCCCTGACCGCGGGAATCGGTGCTGGTCGCGGGCCAGGGCCTCGGCGTCGGCGGCCAGCCGGGCTACGCCGTCAGGGTCGCCGCTCTGAGCGGCCACGTCGGCCAGCCAGGCCAGCAGGCGGGCCCGATCGTCGGGGTCGGTGACGGTCCGGGCCACAGCCTCCGCGTCCGCGGCCAGCTGGCCCGCGCCGTCCGCGTCGGCGGCCTCGAGAGCCGCCGCGGCCAGCTCGGCGAGCGCCCAGGCCTGCTGCTCGGGGTCGGTGATGGCGCGGGCCAGCGGCTCGGCGCGCTCCAGGTCGCCGGCCTCGGCGATCGCCGTGGCCAGGGTCCGCAGGACCGAAGCCTGATCGCCCGGGTCGGCGATGGTCCGGGCGATCGCCTCGGCCTCGGTGGCCAGCCGGCCCGGGCGGCCCGGGTCGCCAGCCTGGGCGCCCTCGTTGACCAGACCGCGAGCATATTCGCCTGAGAGTACGGCTCAGGCAGGGAGCGCGCGGTGGCCTCGGCGTCGGCGGCCAGCCGGGCCGCGCGGCCCGCGTCGCCCGCCCGCGCGGCCGCGATGGCCAGATCATCGAGCGCGGCGGACCGTTCCTGCCCGCGGTTGATGGCGCGGGCCAGGGCCTCCGCGCGATCCAGGTCGCCGGTCCGGGCGGCCGCGGTGGCGAGCTCGTCGAGCGCCCGAGCCTGGTAGTACGGGACGGTGATCGTGCGGGCCGTGGCTTCGGCCTCGGTGGCGAGCCGCACCGCGCGGTCCACGTCGCCCGTCTCGGCGGCGGTGCCGGCCAGTGAGCCGAGCGCTTGCACCCGGGCGTCCGGATCCGGAATCGTGCGGACCAGGGCCTCGGCGTAGCCCGGGTCGCGGGCCTGCGCGACCGCGCCGGCCAGCCCGGTGAGCACCCAGGACAGGCTCTCCGGGTCGGTGATCCTGTGGGCCACGGCCTCGGCGTCGGCGACCAGCCGGGCCGCGCGGTCCCGGTCGCCGGCCTGGGCAGCGATGCTGGCCAGCTCCGCGAGCGCCCGGGCCTGCTGCCCGGCCTGGGTGATCGTGCGAGCCTGCGCCTCGGCATGGTCCAGGTCGCCGGCCTGCACGGCCGCGGTCGTCACGTCCTCCAGCGCCTCCGCCGGAGCATCGGGGTCGGCCCCGGCGGCCGCGGCCGCTACGTCTTCGAGTGCCGCCTCCCGCGCGTCGTGGTCGGGGATGGCCCGGGCCAGCGCCTCGGCGTGATCGAGACGGCCGAGCCGGGCCCATACGCCGGGCAGGGCGAAGGGCAGGCACTGGTTGCGCAGCGACATGGCGTTGCGGTAGACGGCCAGCTCCAGCAGGGCCCGCAGGTCTGGCTCGTCCCGGCCCGCGAGGAGCCGCTGCGCGGCCGCGATCTCGGCCTGCGCGGCATAGTCGCTCCCGGTGGTGCGCAGCAGGAACGCGTGCCTGCGCGGGTCGCGGGCCAGCGCCACTATGTCCGCAGCATCCACGCGCACCACTCCGCTCACAGCCGCCACCGACATGTGGACGGAGGGGAGCTTACCGGGGCCAGATACAGTTCCGGGACGGATATCTGGCCGGTCCTGTCGATCCCGGCGATGGCCGTTCGTATGGGGGTAGAGGCGGCGCCAGGCCGGCTCGAACAACGACGAGAGGAACGGGGCAATGACGAGGATCGTGGTTACCGAGTTCGTGTCGCTCAACGGGGTCATGGAAGAGCCCCGGTGGACCTTTGACTTCGACCGCGGTAAGGAAGGCGACCAGTTCAAGTACGAGGAGCTGTTCGACGCCGAATCGCTCCTGCTCGGCCGGGTCACCTACCAGGGCTTCGCGGCCGCCTGGCCGGGCATGGGCGACGACGATTTCGGCCAGCGGATGAACAACATCCACAAGTACGTCGTGTCGAGCACCCTGACCGACGCCGAGGCCGCGTGGGGCCCCACCACGGTGCTGCGAGACGGCGACGTCGCGGCCGAGGTCGCGGCGCTGAAGGCTCAGCCCGGCGGGAACCTGCTGGTCGAGGGAAGCGCCCGGCTGGTGCACACGCTGGCCCAGCACGGGCTGGTCGACGAGTACCGCCTGATGGTGTTCCCGGTCATCCTGGGCCAGGGCAAGCGGGCCTTCCCCGACTCGATGCCCGCCCCGGCCAAGCTCACCATCGCCGACTCGCGCACCGTCGGCTCCGGCGTCCTGCTCCTCAACCTGACCCCGGAACAGGCCATCAGCTAGCCCAACAGCGTCCCCCGGTCCGCGCGAACGGAGTGAACCCGGGGTTTCACCTTCCTCTAGCGGAATGTGGTACGTCTACGGACGTACCACATTCCCTGGTGGGAGGGCTTGCGGGTCCTGTTTGCGGGTACTGGGTGGCTGCGGTGTCGTGGTCGATGCGGGGATCGGTGAGGATGGCGGCGATGATGGCGGGGGTGGTGTCGGTGAGGGTGAGGACGATGGTTGCCTGCCGGGTGTCTTGCCGGTAGATGGCTTGCATGGCGAAGGCGGCGGCGAGGCGTTCGCGGAGGTCGTCGGGGGCGTGGGCGAGCAGGCCGGGGGCGTAGGGCAGTTCGTTGATGAGGGTCAGGTCACTGGCGGGGAGCGGTGCGGCGTCTTCGATGGCCTGGAGTTCGGCTTCGATGGCGGTCTTCTCGTCGTAGCGGTGGCTGAACTGCTCGGTGAGGCGGTCCCGGATGGCGCTGCTGACCGGGTCGGTCTTGCCGGCTAGGCCGCCGATCTCGGCGGCGATGGCGGTCAGGGCGGTGTCGGCCTGGCGGAGTTTGCGGTCCAGGGCCTGGGCGCGGGTGTCGTCCATGTCGTCTTGCTGGGCCTGGCTGGCGGGGATGAGCTCGGCCAGCCGGGCGGCCCGGTCGTAGCCCAGAGCGTACTGGTCGAGGAACTCGGACAGCTTGGCGGTGAGCACGTCTTCGCGGATCGAGGCGCGGACGTGGCCGGGCCACTTGGCCTTGTCTTCGGGCTTGCCCAGCCGGGTGGGGCACACGTAGTAGGTGAGTCTGGCTCCGGGCGGGGTGGTGGCGCTCTGGGTGCCGTGCATCCGCCGGTTGCACTGGTTGCAGTGGATCTTGGACCGGTAGGGGTAGAGCCGGCCGCTGTCGCGGCCCAGGTGGCGGGTTCCGGGGTCCATGCTGTTGCCGCGTTCGCGGCCGGTGGTCTGGGCCTTCTCCCAGGTGTCGATGTCGGTCAGGGCTTCGTGGGCGTTCTCCTCAGCGGCCCAGGTCCAGTACTCGCGGGGCAGCTGGATGATCTTCGCCTCGCCTTTGCGGCGGGTCGGGCCGGTGTTGGTGGTCCGGCCCAGCACGACCCGGCCGGTGTACTTGGGGTTCCGCAGGATGCGGTTGACGGTGCTGGTGGCACCATACCCGGCCCTGGCCGGGGGGCGGCGCGCCGAGGTCGGTGAGGCGGCGGGCGATGCCGGACACCGACAGTTTCTCGTAGGCGCGCCAGTCGAACATGGCGGTGACCCAGGGGGCTTGCTCGGGGTGGCGGACCAGCCGGGCGCGGGTGGCTCCCATGCTGGCTTTCATGGGGTTGGGGTGCGGGGTGCGTTCCTCGGCGTAGCCGTAGGGGCACGGGCCGGTGTTGTGCCCGCTGATGGCGTACTGCTTGAGCCCTTCCCACATGTTGGTCTTGAGGTTGTACCGGAAGTACTCCGATTCGGCCATCCGCATCCGCCGGACCAGCATGGTGGAGGCCTGCGGGGCTTGCACGTCGATCGGCTCGCTGGTCGCGAAGATCATCACCCCGGCCGCGCGGAGCTCTTTTTCCAGCCGCAGGCTGTCCAGCATGTCCCGGCCGGCCCGGTTGATGTCCTCGCAGATCACGGCGCTGAACGGGCAGTCTCCGGAGGCGATGGCGGCGCGCAGGTCGGCCATCCCCCCGTCGCGGGGGATGCCGGCGGCGGCGAACTTGCGCCACAGGCCGTCCTGGCTGCGGGCGTCCAGCTCGATCCCGCCGGACTCCACGTCCCAGTAGCACCGGACGATGCAGAACCCTTCGGGCAGCCGTTCGCCGGCTCCCCGGTGCTGGCGGGCCAGCGACACTACCGGGTCTTGCAGGGTGCGAGGTGCTGGTCCGGCCGAGGAACGCTACCCCGATCGGCGCTGCTCCGGTGTGCCACTGGGCGTGTCCTCGGGCCCGGAATTCCGGGATTGCCGGTACTGCCTGACCCATCGCAGATACTCCCTGATCGCGTCGGCCTGCTGCCTGTCCACAGCGGCGGCTTCCCGCCCGGAAACGACCCTGATCTTAAACCTGATCTTGACTCCGAACGGCCGCCCTTCCTCATTAACATTATAGCTGATAATGCGCGCACCTTCATCATACGGCGGCCATTTTCTTGCCTGTTTCCGCTGGTCAGATAGGCTCTTCGGTCGTCTTCACCGCTTATTTCCACTAGCCAATCCACCTCCTCTGCTGCTTTCCGGTAGTGCATTTCCCCGTGTTTTTCCGCGCCTTTTCGATGCCTGCATATTCGCGGGCCGCTGGTCGGCGGGAGCGGCGCGGGATTGTTTGGCCGGTGTCCTGGCTGGTGCGGGGCCGGGCATGTCCGGGGGGCCGTACGCTGGCCTGGCGGGGCCGGGCCGTCCCTGCCCGGCCGTTGTGGGTCCGGCCTGGCCCCCCGGGCTTGCCCGGCGAGGGTCCCGCGCCTGGCAGGTGGGTAAAGAATCACGCGGCGCGGCACCAGGCACCTCCCCCGCTCTTACGGTTAGCGGCGGGGCGGGGGTGCCAGGTCCGAGCGGGCGGTCAGCACGAACCAGATGCCCAGGCCGGTGATGTCGGCGGGGGCGGCGGCGGTCCCGGGGATCAGCCACAGGACGAACAGGGCCAGCGCGGCGGCGATGGCGGCGCGGATGAGCATGCGCAGGGGCCGGCCGTGGATGATCCGGGACGGGAGCAGCCGGAGCGGCCGGTAGGTGCGGGGGGCGGGGGCCGGGATCACCCAGATCTCGGGAAGCTCGGCCTTCGGGTGGCCGACCTCGAAGCCGGGGAACCGTCCGGGGTAGGCGTCCCAGCGGCCGTCGCGGTGGGCCTGCTCGACCAGGTCGGCGTAGGCCTCGCTGCGGCCCCACGGGTCGCGCAGCTCGTCGTAGGCCGCGCTGGCCTGGGTGTAGCGGGCCAGGTCCCCGCCGTCGGGCCGGTCGGGGTGGGTGGCGGCGGCGATCTGCCGCCAGGCGGCGCGGACGGTCTGGTCGTCCAGGTCGGGCCGTTCGGGCAGGCCGAGGACGGCGAACGGGTTGGTGGTGGTGCTCATGGGGCGGCTCCGGGTCCGAAGAAGTCATCGAAGGGGGCGGGGAGGGGCTGGGTGGGTGCCTCGCGGCGGGGAGCAGGCAGCACGGCCGGCGGGTCGGGCTGGCGTGGCGGCGGCAGGATGGTCAGCGGGGAGGGACGCGGCCGGGCGACCTGCACGAAGGTGGCCGAGCCGTGGGAGATGTAGCAGGCCTGCCCGGTGGCCATGCGGCGGATCAGGTCCGGGTCGGCGGTCCACGCATGCTGGATCCGGGTGGTGCCCTCATCGCCCCAGGAGCTGCCGATGAGCTTGTGCGCGGTCTCCAGCACGCGGCGGGCGCCGGCCAGCTCACACAGGGGTTCGGGGTAGGGGGTGTGCATCACCCACAGCCCGCCGTCAGCGGTGGCCGCGATCCGGTACCGCTCGTCCTCGTCGGCGCCGAGGCCTTGCCAGGTCTGGGCTTATACTTAGCGTTAGAGGGTATCGACGCTAGGGAAGTAGCAATGGGACTACGGGCAGGGCTGTATCCGCGTGTAAGCGATGACCAGGGCAAGACGAGCCGGTCGGTACCACAGCAGGTGGACGACCTCCGCGCGGTATGCGAACGGGAAGACTGGCGGGTGGCAGGCGAATACCCGGAGCCCGACCGGTCGGTAAGCCGGTTCGCCAAGAAGGACCGGCCGCAGTGGGCACGGCTGATGGCCGACCTGACGTCTGGCCGTCTTGATGTCGTTGTGATGTGGGAATCGTCGCGGGGCGACCGGAAGCTGACGGGATGGAGTCAGTTTCTCGATGAGTGCCGCGAGCGCGGAGTGCTCATACATGTGACCTCGCACCACCGGACGTACGACTTGTCGAACGCGCGGGACTGGAAGACTCTCGCTGAGGATGGTATTGACAGCGCCTGGGAGTCCGAGAAAACGTCAATGCGGATCAAGCGCGACCTCGCGGACCCGGCTCAGCGCGGACGGCCGCACGGGCGGAAGGCATACGGCTATGACCGTGAATACGATGTCCGTACCGGGAAGCTGGACCGTCAGGTGCCGCACCCAGAGCAAGCGCCGGTCGTTGTGGAGATCATCACGCGCATTGCTGGCGGTGACGCCGTTGCCGCTATCTGGCGTGACCTCAATGAGCGAGGCGTGCCAGGCCCGACGGGTGGCCGGTGGTCGCGCTCGACTATCACGCACCTTGTCCTTGATGGTGTCGTCTACATCGGCAAGCGGCGTCATAACGGTGGCCCGTTGCTCGATGGGGACTGGCCGGCCATCGTGGACGAGGACGTGTACTGGCGCGCGGTCGCGGTGCTGAGTGATCCCAAGCGCAAACCGCGCGGTGGTGGTATCCGTCCGGGGCCGCGCTCGCTGGCTGCTCTCGTACATTGCGACGTGCGCGGTATGCGGCGGTCCGCTCTCGGTCCGGCATGTACCCCGCGCGGGTTCCGCGCAAGTGGCGTATTACCGCTGTGTACGGCGTGGCTGTGTCTCCGCGCCCGCTGACTTGTTCGAGGGCAAGGTGGCTACCGAGATCATGAAGTGGTGCGCGGAGCCGGGCCGTTGGGACCAGCTAGATGGCGGCGATGATGAAGCGGCTATGGCCGCGCGGGATGAGGCTGCGGCCGAGCGCGGACGGCTGGACCAGTTTGAGGCTGACGCCATCGCGGGCCGGATCAGTGCGGCTAGCTTCGCCCGCATTGCGGCCGGGATCGAGGCGCGTGTTGCTGAGCTGGATGAGCGGGCGCGACAGCTAGCCACACCGCCCGCGCTCTCAGCGTTCTGGTCGCGGTCGCCGCAGCACGAGACTGCTGGCCGCAGGATGGGCTCCTGGCGGCAGTGGGAAGAGATGACTGTCTGCCGCGCGGCGCAGCGTGGTGCAGGCCCTCGTGGCTGAGCCTGGCTGGACCTACGGTTGGAGCCGGGGCACGTGGTCGACTTTGAGTTTGTGAGCGATCCGCGCTAGCGGGCGCGACCGGATGGCCGGTTACGTGGATCGGTACGGCGTACGGGGCCGGCCGGACGCGGGGATGGGCTACCGGGTAGCTCCGCGCGCCGAGGCGTGAGAGGCGCGCTCTGAGCGTTTGAGGGGTAGTCGACCAGGCTTGACATTCACCCGACTCGCCACGATGAGCCACGATGAGGGTTGACAGCCTGGCCGTCGTGTGCTTAACCAGGTTGAACTCGTAGTGCATATGGTTACCAGGGCTCGATTGTCAGGCCGGTCGCGGTGAGGGATCCGTTGATCAGGTGGGGGCGGTACTGGATTTTCTTCAGCTTGCGTTTGACGAGGCGGGCCAGGCCGTCGACGTCGGCGGCGGCGAAATTGGCCATGGATCGCTTGAGCAGCGACCAGATGGTCTCGACCGGATTGAGGTCCGGCGCGTAGGCGGGCAGCTGGTAGATGCGCAGCCAGGCCTTGTTCTCCTCGGCGAAGTCCGCTAGGCCCGGGGCCAGGTGAATGTTGAGGTTATCCCAGCACCACACCAGCGGCGCGGCCAGATGATGGCGGGTGCTGATGATCAGGTCCCGGTAGTCCTGCCAGCTGAATCCTTTGGGCTCGTTCTTGCGGCGGCGGTAGGCCAGCAGCGCGTAGAACAGGTGCGGCCGGTCACCGGGCCGGTAGCAGGCCACCCCGGCGATGCTGACCCGCCCGCCGCCCGCGCCGCGGACCCGCACCACCGGGCGGGCCCCGCGCCGGGCCCAGGTGCGGCCCTTCGGCGGCCTCAGCCCCTGGCCTGCCTCGTCCTCGAAGCAGAGGTAGGCGCCCAGGTCACGCGCGGTCCTTTTATATCGGGCCAGACCTCGGCCTTCCACACCGCGACCGCGGCATCATCGCGTTCCATCGCCTGGCGGACCGGGACCTGGCAGGACCAGCCGTGCCGGCGCAGCAGCTTCCACACTCCCTCGGGGGTGTAGCCGACGTGGAACAGCTTGCCGATCAAGGTCTTGATCCGGCCCAGCGTCCATCGCTGGTCCCCGGCGAACCCGTGCGCCAGCGGGCCCTTCCCTAGCTCCAGCTCCAGCCGGGCCCACTGCTGCGGGCTCAGCCGCTCCCGCGACACCGGCCCCCTGGACCGCAGCGCCTCAGTCCCGCCGTCCTGCCAGGCCCGCCGCCAGCGGCGTACCGACCCTTCGGTGACCCGCAGGTCATGCGCGATCTCGCTGATCGCATCGCCGCGGGCGAACCGCCCGCCGGCCTCTAGCCGCAGCCGCTCACGCCGCAACTGCTCGGCGGGCGTGTACCCGCCCCGCTGTGCATACCGCATGCCTTGGTCATACTCCGGCCAGCGGCCGGCGTCACGATCCCGACCTCTACGAGTTCATCCTGGTTAGCGCGAAGGTACGCGCGTCAACCGCGTAACCGGTCTCTTTGGTCAGCCACTCGGCGAACGCCTCCATGGTCGGGGTGATGTCCTTAGCGGCGTACGCGGCGTAGTCCTTGCTCATGATTCCTGCCTTCTGCTTCCCGGCCGGTCCATCCGGCCTTACACTATAAGTCTATCTTATCACGGAGTGTAATCAAAGCAGATTGGCAGACTTTTTCGAACAAATTTCAAGTTAGGTCCCCCAAGCGCAATCGCTTGCGATCGGGTGTAGTCGACCCCAACCGAGTGTAGGCTGGCCTAGCCGGGTGTAGTCGAAGCTGGACGCGAGCGCGTGACGCGGATGTAGCCGAGTGTAGCCGGGTGCGGCTGGGTGTAGTCGAGTGTAGGCGGCTGGCGTCGGGTGTAGTGGGTGGGGGTCGACCCCCTTTGCACGTGCTTGTCAGACCGGCTGTGCTCGGGTTCTGTGGAGGTGCAAGCAATTTTCATGGCCCCGGTTTGCACCCCCAGCACCTGTGCTGGGCTGGCATAGCAGGAATTAGGCTGAACTGGCTGACCCGGGGCTGGCAGTGCCGGGACGTACTGGGCATCACCCGTTGCGTACCGTCATTGCCCCGCGTGGTGACGGATGTGTCAACCGACTTCGTGTGTCGACAGCAGAAGCCGGGCGCAACGATCAACTAGGTTGACCCCCGGTGGCCGATGACCTCACGGAAGGATGTTGATGTGTACAACCTGATCGTTGGCTTCATCGATGGCGAGGTATGGGCAAACCGCATGCTTGAGTACACGGAAGACGCCATGCGACAGTACGTCGTCACTCCGTACGGCGCTGTGGATGTATCTCGACTCGCCAGTCTCCCGACGCTGGTGATGCCGGAACTACAGAACAGGCAATCGCCGCAAGTGGCGCGCGTTGGCGACATCGCAGATCTGGCGTTTGCAGGAGGCAACTACCGGTTCCAATTCCGGCCCAACGAGTCAGTGCCTGCGATTTCCACCGATCGGATCGAGAGAGCATCACGGGAGCTGCACATCAGCAGTGACTTCGAGTTCAACCACCACTACTGGGCGGTCAAGAACGTCGATCTCTACAGGGTGCTTCACGACTCAATCCTCGAGTCGGCCTTGGCACCCAAGCTCTTTCGACTTCCCCTTGAGGTTCCCGCCGAACAAGATCTCGTGGCGGTAATGATGCCGTTTGATGCTGGATTCAACGACGTTTACGCAACGCTGGAGCAGGCGGTCGTCGAATCCGGGATGCGATGCAATCGAGCCGATCGCGTCTGGTTCAACAATCACATCATGGATGACGTCATTAACTTGATCTGGCGAGCCCGAGTCGTAATCGCCGACTTGACCTCGAAAAACCCCAACGTCTTCTATGAAACGGGCATCGCCCACACGCTCGGACGCGACGTTATCCAAATCGCCCAGTCCATGAACGATGTTCCCTTCGACATTCACACAATTCGGTCAGTGACGATACCTGCACAACACGGAAGGGCTCGCAGACCTGAAAGCCCAGGTCGTTGAGCGCCTCAAATACCTGACGACGACTAGTTTAAACCTTCATGCGCGTTTTCTCCGTGTGTATCTGGGCAGCCTTGCGGGATTCCGCGTTGCTACATTCGCGCTGAGCATGCGCCTTTCCGATGTGGGCGGCATTGCGAGAAAGTGCCAGGCCGGAATGCCCCGTGCACAAATGCGGGGAATCGCCCACGAATGCACCGGAATGCCCACACCCTAATGCCCGTGGGCGAAATGCCGGAATCGGTGCGACCTGGGGCGATAACGCATAGGCACAAGGTTACCGGGCTCGGATACGGGACGATTCCGCCCACCGGACAGGTGGACAAAAACCCAGTCGCGGTGGACGCTCTAGCGGGATTCCCGATCGCATGTGGACACCTATCCGGGCTCGCGTTGGCGGTCCAGGCACGAAGGAAACGAGGTTATTCCGGTGCACCTTTTGCGCGTTAGCGGGCTCGCCTTATGCGCAGTTTTATGCGACGGGCAGCAATGGCGGATCGGGCTCCGGTTCCGGCTTGGAGTGGCACGGACAGCGACAGCCTTTGATGTTGCGGCGCTGGCATTCTTCGTGCCGACCAAGTTTGCAAAAGTACGAGACTACTGCCATGACCGAGCGTAGCGACCTGGACACGCTCCGCTACCACCCACATCGGGCGCGGTCGGCCGTAGTCGACTACCGTCGAAGCCAGTACCTCTTAACGACCGGAATCTGCCGAGACCTGCACCCCGATGCCGAGGGACCGGCCGCGCTCGTACAGGTTGGACAGGGGCACCCGGCGGGATACGGCGCTGTAGTCATCGGCGGCCAGCAAGATGGCGCGCTGCGGGCCGTGCGGGGCTGGTGGCGGCGCGGGCGGCCAGCTCGGTCAGGGCCAGGGCCTGGGCTTCGGCGACGGAGGGTTCGCGGGTGCCTTCCAGGATGAAGTACCAGGCGTCGGCCTCGTCCAGGGTGCCGGGGCCGTCCAGGCGCCGGCCGAGCCGGCCGAGCAGGGTGGTGTAGCGGAGCTGGATGTCGCCGAGGTGCCGGGCGGCGGCGCGGACCTGCCCGGCCTGGTCCGGGTGCTGGCCGTCGCCCCAGGCGGCTTCGAGCCAGGCCGCGTCGAGGCGTTGCAGGAAGCTGGCGGTGCTCCAGGGCGGCCCGGGCGGGGGCGGTGACGGCCAGGACGGTGACGGCGTACAGGATGTCGGCGTAGTAGGCGGCGTTGCCGGTGCCGGTCTCGACCATCTGGTACAGCAGCACGGCCAGGTCGGGGGCGGGAGGTCCCAGATGGACACGCGGGCCTCGTCGGGCCAGAGGGCGACGCGGCGGGCGCCGGCGCCGTAGAGCAGGCGGCGGGTCCGGTCGGCTTTGCGGCGGGCGTCCCGGCCGCCCTTGCAGTCCAGCACGATCAGCAGCGGCCGGTTCCCCTTCCC
The DNA here is from genome assembly GCA_963849595.1 of uncultured Actinomycetes bacterium. Lineage (GTDB taxonomy): Bacteria > Actinomycetota > Actinomycetes > Streptosporangiales > Streptosporangiaceae > Palsa-504. Next base: position 3,744 of record CAWKIB010000008.1, on the reverse strand, counting down.
CGCGTAGTACGCGTCGAGGGCGGCGGTGTACCAGCCGGCCCACAGCCGCATCATCAGGTTCGTCTTCCCCGACGCCGGTCGCGCCGATGATGACCATGTGCCGGGCGCACGCGGCGGCCGGGAGGGTGAAGACCGGCTGCCACGGGCAGGCGACGGCGCGGATGGTCCCGCCGACCGGGATGCGTTCCCGCCCCGGGCCAGCAGCGGGACGGAGCCGGGCGCGGCGGTGCGGCCTTCGGCGGCGCGGACCTGCCGGTTCCACTGCCGGGCGTCGAAGGTGACCGGGGCGGAGGCCATCCGGCCGCCGATCCCGGCCATGATCGCGTAGCTCCGCCACGCCCACAGCCCGGCCGCCAGGGCCAGCCCGGCCGGGATGACGGCCGGGGCCAGCAGCACGAACGTCCGGGCCGCGGCCAGGGCGGCCAGGTGGTGCCAGCCGGCGCCCAGGCCCGGGCCGGGGCCAGCGCGGCGGCCCGCCCGGCCGTGCTGGCGCACCCGTCGGCCGGCCGCGTAGATGGCGGTCAGGGCCAGCGGTGGCGGCGGCGGCGCGGCGCAGCCGGGCCGGCGGCCAGCCGCGCAGCCACGCGGCGGCATAGCCCAGCGATCGTCACGATGGTGACCGGCCACAGCACCAGGGCCAGCGAACAGCAGCAGCCAGCCGGCGCCCTTGACGGCCTTGCGGAGCAGCCACAAGGAGATGGTGAGCCGGAGCCAGGACCACACGGTCATGACGGCGCCCTTCGGGGGTGAACGCGGACGGCGGGCAGGTCCCGGATCACGATCCGGGCCTGCTGGCCGGCGGCAGACCGGCCGCGGCCCGGGTCACGACCGGCCGGGCGGGCGGCGCGGTCAGGTAGATCACCTGCGCGTACCGCGCAGGTGCCGGCAGCGCCGCCCATGATCCGGTCGTGCGGGCCAGCGACTTGGGGGTCAGCTCGACCTCGACGGCCCACACCTGCCCGGCGTACGGGCTGGCGTCGAGTGCTGGGCCAGTGGATCTCGGCGTCGGGCACGTGCCCGGCGCCGGCGCCGGGCCGGGCGGGCGGCGCGCAGGCGCCGCTCGGAGTGCCACCAGGCCCGGCCCTGGCCCAGGCCGGGGAGGCCTGGAGCCACAGCCGGGCGGCCAGCACGGCGCGGATGTGCGCCAGCCGCGCCAGCGACGGGCGGCGTGGCGGGGTAGCCGAGCCCGGCGGCGGTCATCCCGGCCGGGGTCAGCCAGCACCAGGCCGGGCCGGGTCCCAGCCGCCCGGTGGCGGCGTACCCGGCCCGCCGCCACCGCGCGGTGATCGCCGCGCAGCCGCGCGGGCTGCGCGCCGAGCGCGGCGGCGAGCAGGTCGTAGGGTGCGCCGTAGTGCTCGGCGCACAGGATCAGGCCGTCGATGTCGCGGTGGCCCAGCCGCACCTGGCCGTGGTCGGAGCGGCGCGGTGCCGGGGTGACGGTGTCGTGCAGCTGTCCGGGCATGGCTCCCCAGCCTCCTGTTGTCCCGCAACTAACAGGTGCCCCGGGTGCCCGGCTCACCACGGTTCGTGACGATTCTGCCGCGCGGCGCGCCGCGCGGCAGGCCACTCCGGGCGCCGTAAGCAGATCGTCACGATTTGCGGCGCCAGCACGGCGGCACGCGGGGCCAGGGCCGGACGGGCCGGGCATGGTGACGCCCCGGCACCTAGCGATACCGGGGCGTCTTCTCAACCCGTCGTGCTGACCCGCCAGGATCAGGGCAACGGGGAGCCTGGTAACTCGCCGGGCGGGCGCCTGCCGGCCGGCCAGCTCGGCGTCGATGGCGGCCATGTGCGCCAGGATCGGCACGCGGGCCGGGGAGCCGGGCCGGGCCAGGGCCAGGCTCGCGGCCAGCTCGCGGCGGGCCTGTTCCAGCTCGCGGCCGGTCAGCGCGGTCACGTCGTGGTCACGCATCGGCGGCCAGCTTGGCGCGGTCGTCCTGCTCGGCGCGGACGGTGGCCAGTTCACGCTGGACATCGGCGCGGATGGGCGCATCGGTGCCCAGGGCTTTGAGGCATCGGGTGAGCTGGTTGCCGTACAGGTCTAGCTGACGGGCGGTGAGCTGGCCGACCGGGCGGCGGTGGTCGTCACGCATGGGTGGCCAGCCGGGCGCGGTCGTCTTGCTCGGCTATCACGTCGTCGAGCCTGGCTTGCAGGCGGCCACGGGCCGGGGGACGGGGTCCTGCCGGTCGAAGAACGCGATGGCGTTTTCAAGCTGGCGGCGGTAATCACGCAGCTCAAACGTGGTCATGGCGTGCAAGGGGTGCTTGGGCTGGTCGACGGTTACGGGTTCTGCTGGCATCGGTGGCAGGTCCTTACGCGGGCATGGTGGCGGCGGTATCTCGCTATCCAAGCTGCCAGGCCGATGACAGAATCGGGAGTGTGGCGCGACCGTGCGCCACTATCGGACACTCGGCCGGAACGGACGCCACCGATGACGCCACGCCAGTTTCTGGGTAACGAGCGGTGTCGTGCGCGGGTGGCGGCCGGGTTCAGCCCACAGCAGGCTCTAGCGGACCGGCTGGGGTTCGAGCGGACCGTGATAGCCAAAGCCGAGTCGGGTGAACGTGTCCCAAGTGATCCTGTGCTGACGGCGTGGGCTCAGGCGTGTGATATCGATACTGAGCATTACCAGCGTCTTGCGGAACTCGCGCGAACCTCTGATGGTCCCGTGCCCGCGTGGTTTGAGTACTGGCTAGAACGTGAGCGGACCGCTCACATGCTGCGGTCCTGGTCGCCCATCATCGTGCCTGCGCTGTTCGAGACAGCGGAATACCGGCGCGCTGTGGTCATGGCTGGCGGTAACGACCCGGAGCGTGCGGAGGAGCTTGTCGCGGCGACTGCGGACCGTCAGTCGGTGCTGCTCCGTGCCGATCCTCCCGAGGTGGTGGCGGTACTGCATGAGATGGTGCTGCGCCGCCTGATCGGTCAGCCGAGATGATGTACGACCAGTTGACCCACCTGGCGGATTTGTCCGGACGCTCGAATATCAGCGTGCATGTCGTGCCGTCCAGCGTCGGGGCGCATCCGGGGCTCTCGGGTGATATCAGCCTGGCCAGCGGCGACGGGAGCCCTGACGTGCTGCACACCGACGCGGTGCCGGAGGGGCGCACCACCGAAACAAGATCACTGGTGCGGCGTGCGGCGGTAACCTTCGAGCGGATACGGAGGGATGCGCTGCCGTGCGTCCAGTCTCGTGACCTCATCCTGGAAGTAGCGGACGAACAATGGAAGCAATAGACCCGCGCTGGCGTAAGGCCAGCTACTCAGACAACGGCGGCAACTGCGTCGAGGTCGGCGCCGATGCCGTGCGCGTGCTGGTGCGCGATACGCAGGACCGGCGTGGCCGGGTGCTGCAGTTCGCGCCCGGCGCGTGGCGGCGTCGCGCCGATGGGTGAAGCGCTCGTTAGCTGGCGCGCAGCCGAGATTGTAGGGGCATCCTTGCGTGCGGGGGTGCCCCTACGGCGTGTCCGGGGCCTGTTTCCGTGCCAGGCGGGTCGGCGCGGTGCCGGGGTTTCGGCGGGTCACGGTGCTGGTTTCCGTGTGGCTGGGGTCGGTGCGGTATGCGAGTCGGTCATGGCGCGCGGAGCGCGCCCTCGGGCCGGGGGAAGGGCCGGAGGGGGTCCGGGGGAACCGGGGAAACCGGGCCTTGGGGGGTTTCCCGGGTTCCCCTGGCGCCTTGCAGTTTCCCTGGTCCGGTAGGTGCGGCGCGGTGCTGGCGGCCTGTGCCGTGCTTTTTCCTCGGT